>NZ_JAUEYJ010000006.1:0-327386 GCF_032489615.1 Bradyrhizobium sp. SZCCHNR1051
ACGTATTTCGGGTTCTTGAAGCCGAGCTTGGTGGGGACGCGGATCTTCATCGGGTAGCCATAGGCGCGCGGCAGGATCTGGTCGGCGAACTTGAAGGTCATCTGGGTCTGCGGATGCAGCGCGGTGCGCATGTCCAGAGGCGAGTTGTAGCCGTCCTTGTCGGCGCAGTTGAACCAGACATATTTCGCGCGGGTGTCCGCGCCGATCAGCTTGAGGAAATCGCGCAGCGGCGTGCCGGTCCAGGAGCCGATCGCGCTCCAGCCCTCGACGCAGATGTGGCGCGTGATCTGCGTCACCTGGGGCAGCGCATGCAGCTCGTCGAGCGTCCACGACTTCTTGTTGTCGACGAGGCCGCGCACCTCGAGCTTCCAGTCGGCGGCGTCGATCTCCGGCGCCTCGTCGAGCGTGTAGTAGGCATTGAACGGGAACGGCTTGGTGATCGCGCTCTCCGGGAAGGTCGGCGCCAGCGCGTCCGGATTGAACATCCAGGCCTGCACCGCGTCGTTGAACTTCGAGACCTTCTTGAGCAGCTCCTCGGCGGTGTCGCCGTCGACGACGTCGCAGCCGGCGAGCAAGGTCAGCGCGCCGAGGCTGGCGCCACCGGTGATGAAGCGGCGCCGCGTGAGATCGGGCATCACCTTCAGCGAGTCCTTGATCAGGAGCCGCTTGTCGACGCCGGGGATGAGGAACGGACGTTTCGCCATGGTTGTCTCTCCTCTCAGCGGCCGATGATCATCGCGCGCAGGCTCTTCGGCACCAGCAGCGCGAGCAGGATATGGATCACCAGGAAGGCGCAGATCAGCGCCATGCAGACGAAATGGACGTAGCGCGCCGCCGGATAGTCGCCGAACAGGCTCACCAGCCAATGCAGCTGCACCGGCTTCCACATCGACAGGCCCGTGAGCACGACGACGATGCCGACGCCGATGATGCCGAGATAGAGCAGCTTCTGCACCGCGTTGTAGACGGTGAGGTCGTCATGGGCGAGCTTGAACGTCAGCGCGGCCTTGAGGTCGGCGATGACGGACGCCGGCGAGATCGGCAGCAGCTTGCGGCGGAACCGGCCGGTGGCGAGACTGGTGACGAGATAGGCAAGGCCGTTCAGCATCAGCAGCCACATCGCCGCGAAGTGCCACAGCAGCGCGCCGCCGAGCCAGCCGCCGAGCGTGAAGCTGCGGTCGAAGCGGAAGTCGAACAGCGGCGAGGCGTTGTAGATCTGCCAGCCCGACATGATCATCATCATCATCGCGACGGCGTTGATCCAATGCATGACGCGCACCCAGGCCGGCTGAACGACCTTGGTCGCGACTCCAGTTACTGGTCCCCCCGTCGCCGCGAGGGTCGAGGGGGCGCCGGTGGTGGCGCTCGTCATGGCGGTCGGCTCCGTCGCTTGCATTTGCGTCGCTTGCATTCGTCACGCCAAGTATACGCCGGCTCGGCGGGCTCCGTTACACCCGCGGCGCCGATCAAGACGATACGCAGAATCGATCGCGTTCACAAAAAAGCGAGCCGGGGGTGGCCCGGCTCGCTCCTGGTCACATCCGCGAGGAGGAGGAAGAAACGGATGTGTCCGGTGTCGCGCCGGGCCTCACGACGCCGGCATCAGCACGGTGTCGACCACGTGGATGACGCCGTTCGACTGGTTGACGTTCGGGATCGTCACCATCGAAGTGCCGCCCTTGGCGTCGACGATCATGACGTTCCTGCCCTCGCGCTTGACGGTGAGCTGCTCGCCCTCGACCGTCTTCAGCATCTGGCCGTCCTTCAGGTCGGACGCCTCGAGCTTGCCGGGCACGACGTGGTAGGTGAGGATCTTGGTCAGCGTCGCCTTGTTCTCCGGCTTGACCAGACTGTCGACGGTGCCGGCCGGCAGCTTGCCGAAGGCGGTGTTGGTCGGCGCGAACACCGTGAACGGTCCCTTGCCTTCCAGCGTCGGCACCAGGCCGGCGGCCTTCACCGCGGCGACCAGCGTCGTATGATCCTTCGAGTTGACCGCGTTCTGCACGATGTTCTTCGACGGATACATCGCCGCGCCTCCGACCATCACGGTCTTCTCCTCGGCGCTGGCGGGCGCGACGAAGGTCGAGGTCAGCGACAGCGCGCTGAAGGCGGCGGCAGCGAGAAAGGCAATGCGCTTGGACATGGTTAGCTCCCTAATGAAGACGGCGGCAGAGCCGCGTGATGAGTTCGACTGCGACACCGATGCTGATCTTGAGCGGATGCGCTCTTGCGTCGTGTCAGGCCGAGCTACGCCGCGTTCGGAAGCGAGTTTCGGCGCATAATTTAACGTGATCCGTGAAACCTGCGGCGATCGAGATCGTCTCACCGACTCATTGAACGAGAGCCGCGCCGCAATGTCGCAGCCTGCTGCGAACTGATCACTCCACATCGGTCATTGGCCGACGTCGATGCGCGATCGCCAGCGCCATTAACTACGATGCGAGCCGAGGCCGGCCGAACCTGCCGAAAACATTGCGAGTAAGACTTTCTTAAGGTTGATTGGTCGGCACGGCGCCGGCTGCGGGAAGGGGATGTCCCGCACTGTCCGGCGCAATCGGCGGGGGTTTCCTACAGTGAACAGAACGATCTGGATTGCGGGGTTCTGCCTCGTGATAATCTGCTGCTTGCTTGCAACGAAGATGGTGCTTGCCGCGGTATCGCCCGGCGACATCGCGGGCGAAGCGACGTCGTCGCTGATCCGCGAGCCGATTCCCGGCGTTGATACGTTGAACGAGTCCGATCGCAGTTTCGAAACACCGCCGCTCGATCTCAACGAAGGCGCGCGCCTGCCGCTGCTCTCGAGGGCCGTGCGCGCGGAGGGACGTGGTGCGTCGGCTGCCCGCCGCGCCAAGCCAGCCAGCAAGTCGACCGTGCTGCGGCCGGCCAAGCGCGAGGCCGCGACGGTGAAGAGTGCGGCGGTGCCGTGCCGGCAGCTCGATCCGATCGCCCGCTTCCTTGCGTCGGCCAAGATCGGGACGCGCTGCCAGGCTTGATCGTTAGCTGCGTCAGGCCGAGACGGCCGTCACCACTTGCGCCAGCAATTGCTCGCGCCGCGTCTGCGAGCGCTGGCCCTTCATGGTGGCGGCGAAGCGTTCGAGAATGCCGTCCTCGAACGCCGTGACGATGGTGTCGTGCACATAGCTGCGGCGGCAGATCGCCGGCGTGTTGGTGAGCTCGTCGGCGGCGGCGCGGATCGCTTCCAGGATCTGCTTCTTGCGGCCGCGCGCGCTCGCCGCCGGCGTGATCCGCGACAAGGTCTCCAGCGCGACGGCGGAGGCCATCAGCGTGCGGAAATCCTTCAGCGAGATCTTGATGCCGGCGATCTCGCGCAGGAAGGCATTGACCTGCGTGGTCGAGACCGCACGCACGACGCCCTGCGCGTCGCGATACTGGAACATGCGCCGGCCGGGCACGCCGCGCAGGATGCCGACGGCCCGCACCAACTTGGCGGCGTCGCATTCCTTGCGCACGGCCTTGCCGCCCTTGGCCTTGAAGGTGAGCACCAGGCTGTCGTCCTCGAGCGCGACGTTCGACTTCAAGAGCGTGGTGGCGCCGCGGGTGCCGTTCAGCCGCGCATAGGATTCGTTGCCGGGGCGGATTGCCGTGCGCGCGATCAGCTCGATGACAGCAGCGAGCGCGAACTCGCGCGTCGGCTCGTCGCCGGCGAGATGTTTCGACACCGCGCGACGGATGCGCGGCAGCGCGCCGACGAGCTTGGCGAGGCGATGCGCCTTGCGATGCTCGCGCACCTTCTCCCAGTCGGCGTGATAGCGGTATTGCAGCCGGCCGGCGGCGTCGACGCCGACCGCCTGCAGGTGCAGGCTCGGGTCGGGGGCGTAGCGTACCTCGCGATAGGCCGGCGGCACCGCCATGGCGTGCAGGCGGCGGATCGTGCCGGCGTGGCGGATCGGGGTGCCATTGGCGCGGATGAAGGTATAGCTCTTGCCGCGCTTGATGCGGCGGATGGTCAGCTCGGCCTGGTCACCGAGCTTCAGCCCGATGCGCTTGGCGAGCTCCTCGACCGAGGTCTTGGCATTGCCCTGGGCGTCGGCGGTCTTGGCGTGGGCCAGATCCTTCAAGGTCAGCTTGCGGCGCGGCGGCTTGGACGGCCACTGGCCCAGCGCTTTCGCGAGCGCGACCTCGGCGTCGGCCGGGCCGACCCGCGGGCTCTCGAAATTCTGCTGGTCCATCATTGCTTTAGACGCCCTGCCGTCGTGTTGATCCGCTCAATGCCCCGGAGTCCGGTTTGGTTCCGGCCCAGTTATCCACAGCTTCAAGGCGATTTAGGGCGTGATGGGCCGGATAGCGAGTCCCTAATTTTGGGCAAAGCGGTTTCAAAATACCGGACGGCGACCCGATTCTGGGTAACCTTGATGCTGCTGATTGTCGCGACCTCTGCCGCGCGGCCGGCTGCCGCAACCTCCGCGCACAATTCTTTGATCCTGCGCAGACCGGGTCCCCGCCGAAGGTTCTACTTGTCTTGCCTTGTCGCCGCCGGTTACGCGGACGCATAGTGGGAACAACGACGGCCTGCGCTGGACCACGGCGGGCCGCATGTGGAGGGTGTGAAATGTCCGAGAAGATCTACGACGTTCCGGCCGAGTGGGCGAAACGCGCCTTTGTCGACGACGCGAAGTACCAGGAGATGTACGCGCGCTCGATCAAGGATCCCAACGGCTTCTGGGCCGAGCAGGCCAGGCGCGTCGACTGGGTCAAGGCGCCGACGAAGATCGAGAACGTCTCCTTCGCCCCCGGCAACATCTCGATCAAATGGTTCGAGGACGGCGTCCTCAACGCCGCCTACAACTGCGTCGACCGTCACCTCGCCACCCGCGGCGACCAGACCGCGATCATCTGGGAGGGCGACGACCCCTCGCAATCCAAGCGCATCACCTATCGCGAGCTGCACGACGAGGTGTGCAGGATGGCCAACATCCTGCGCAACCGCAACGTCAAGAAGGGCGACCGCGTCACCATCTATCTGCCGATGATCCCGGAAGCCGCCTATGCAATGCTGGCCTGCGCCCGCATCGGCGCCATCCACTCGGTGGTGTTCGCCGGGTTCTCGCCGGACTCGCTTGCCCAGCGCATCAAGGACTGCGATTCCAAGATCATCATCACCGCCGACGAGGGCCTGCGCGGCGGCCGCAAGGTGCCGCTCAAGGCCAATGTCGATGCCGCGCTGAACAAGGTCGACAATGTCGACTGGGTCGTCGTGGTCAAGCGCACCGGCGGCAAGATCGAGATGAACCCGAGCCGCGACCTCTGGTACCACGAGGCCGCGGAGATGGTGACCACCGAGTGCCCGTGCGAGCCGATGCATGCGGAGGATCCGCTGTTCATCCTCTACACCTCGGGCTCGACCGGCCAGCCCAAGGGCGTGCTACACACCACCGGCGGCTATCTCGTCTACGCCGCGATGACGCATCAATACGTGTTCGACTATCACGACGGCGACGTCTACTGGTGCACCGCCGACGTCGGCTGGGTCACCGGCCACAGCTACATTCTCTATGGGCCGCTGGCCAATGGCGCGATCACGCTGATGTTCGAAGGCGTGCCGAACTATCCGGACAATTCGCGGTTCTGGAACGTCATCGACAAGCACAAGGTCAACATCTTCTACACCGCGCCGACCGCGATCCGCGCCCTGATGCAGGGCGGCGACGGGCCGGTCAAGAAGACCTCGCGCGCGTCTCTGCGCCTGCTCGGCTCGGTCGGCGAGCCGATCAATCCGGAAGCCTGGGAGTGGTATCACCGCGTCGTCGGCGACGACCGCTGCCCGATCGTCGACACCTGGTGGCAGACCGAGACCGGCGGCATCCTGATCACGCCGCTGCCGGGCGCGACCAAATTGAAGCCGGGTTCGGCGACGCGGCCGTTCTTCGGCGTCGTGCCGGAGATCGTCGATGCCGACGGCAAGCCGCTGGAGGGCGCGACCGAAGGCAATCTCTGCCTCACCCGCTCCTGGCCGGGCCAGATGCGCACCGTCTATGGCGACCATGCCCGGTTCGAGATGACCTACTTCTCGACCTACAAGGGCAAGTACTTCACCGGCGACGGCTGCCGCCGCGACGCCGACGGCTACTATTGGATCACCGGCCGCGTCGACGACGTCATCAACGTCTCCGGCCACCGCATGGGCACCGCCGAGGTGGAGAGCGCGCTGGTCGCCCACGCCAAGGTCTCGGAAGCCGCCGTGGTCGGCTATCCCCACGACATCAAGGGCCAGGGCATCTACGCCTATGTCACCCTGATGGCCGGCGAGCAGCCGAGCGAGGAGCTGCGCAAGGAGCTCGTCGCCTGGGTGCGCAAGGAGATCGGCCCGATCGCCTCGCCCGACCAGATCCAGTTCGCCCCTGGCCTGCCCAAGACCCGCTCCGGCAAGATCATGCGCCGCATCCTGCGCAAGATCGCCGAGGACGAGCCGGGCGCGCTGGGCGACACCTCGACCCTCGCCGATCCCGGCGTGGTCGACGACCTCGTGCAGCACCGTCAGAACCGCAAGGAGAAGCAGGCGTAGGCACGCCATGCTCGGCGGGCGCGAGACGCGCTCGCCGCAGTCGTCAAGGCCCATCGCACTCCCGCGGCTGATTCCGCGGGAGTGTTGTTTTCAGGTCATTTACTTGCAGACGAAGTTTTTCTTTCCTCAAGCCATCCGCGTGCTCCCGGCCGGGGAGCAGGCGCCGCGGAACGGCCTTAGGGGATGGAAATGCGGACTGGGGCGGTCGGGCTGACAATAAAGGCCGCGATGGTGGCCGCGTCGGTGGTCGGAGCCATGGTCACGACGGCCGACTCTGCGTCGGCCCGTCCCGAGCTGGTCGCCATCGCCGGCGACTATTCGCCGGGCACGATCGTGGTGAGGACCGGCGAGCGGAAGCTCTATCTCGTGCTCGATGGCAGCCACGCCATGCGCTACACGGTCGGCGTCGGCAAGGCCGGCCGGCAATGGGCCGGCACCACCAAGATCGACGGCAAGTACAGATATCCGGCCTGGGCGCCGCCGGCCGACGTCAAGCGCGACAAGCCCAACATCCCCGACGTGATCCCCGGCGGCTCGCCGCAGAACCCGATGGGCGTCGCCGCCATGACGCTCGCGGGCGGCGAATATGCGATCCATGGCACCAACGTGCCAAACTCGGTCGGCGGCTACGTGTCCTACGGCTGCATCCGCATGCTCAACACCGACATCACCGATCTCTACGAGCGCGTGTCGATCGGCACGACGGTGGTTGTCACGCGCTGAGTCACCGTTGCGATACGGGAGCGCAGCGAACGCGGGACCGGCGAGCCCGGCGCCGAACCGCGAACGTCGCGCGCGGACATCCCGTCAGAAGTCCGAGATGATTCCCTTTTTCTCCCAGTCGCCGTAACGGGTCGGCTCCGGCCCTTTCGGCCCCTGCAACTCCGTCGGCATCGGCTTCGTCTGTTCTGCTGCCAGTCGGCGGCGTTCCTCAGCCTCGGCCAGCGCGCGCTGCGCGGCCGGCGTCAGCGGCTTGCGCGGATTGTCGTTGCTGGCGACCACCGACAATGCGGGCCTGGTCTCAGGCCCGCTCTTGGACTCACTCTTGGGCTCGTTACTCATCGTACCATTCCACCGTTGAACCGGATCGTTCCCGATATCATCAGATCGTGTGAGCGCACGCGATAAAACAGGTCTAAAAAATGCGGAGCCGATTCTTACATTTGGCATATTCCGGTGACAGAGGACCCGCAAGCTGATGGCATGCACCCGATCGTCGCGGAACTGCCTTTCTTCTTTCGCGAGTAATTCCCAGGCATGCCTCCGCCGCGTTTTGCGACCCCTTCCGAAGTCCCAGGCCTGGCGGCACGCCGCATCGCCGCCGACGTGGTTGACGGCGTGCTGCACAAGCATCGCACCCTCGACGATCAGCTCGACGGAACCGGCGCGCATCCCGGACTGAAGCATCTCGCCGACCGCGACCGCGCGCTGATGCGCCGGCTGGTCGCCACCACCCTGCGGCGGCTCGGAACGCTCGGCCACGTGCTGTCGCGGCTGTTGGATCGCGGCGTGCCGACCGACGCGCCGCGGGCGCAGAGCGCGCTCTTGATCGGCGCCGCCCAGATCCTGTGGATGGACGTCCCCGACCACGCCGCCGTCGACCTCTCCGTCCGCCTGGTCCAGGCCGACCGCCGCGCCGCGAAGTATGCCGGGCTCGTCAACGCGGTGCTGCGGCGCTGCGCGCGCGAGGGTGCGGGCCTGCTCGACGACGCCACCGGCCAGCCGCTCGACATCGCACCCTGGCTGCTCAAGCGCTGGATCGATCATTACGGCGAAGCGACCGCGAAGGACATCGCCGCGGCGCTCGGCCAGGAGCCGTCGCTCGACCTGACAGTGAAGTCGGACCCGGCGCAATGGGCGTCGCGACTGCATGGTGAGGTGCTGCCGACCGGGACCGTGCGCACCGTGCTGCATGGTTCGGTGACAGTCCTGCCGGGCTTCGTCGAGGGCCAATGGTGGGTGCAGGACGCCGCCGCCGCCCTGCCTGCACGGCTGCTCGGCGACGTCGGCGGCAAGACCATCGCCGACCTCTGCGCCGCACCCGGCGGCAAGACGGCCCAGCTTGCCCACGGCGGCGCCCGCGTCACCGCGGTCGACCGGTCGCCGGCCCGGATGAACCGGCTGAAGGACAACATGACCCGGCTGCAGCTCACGGCCGAGACGGTCGTGGCCGATGCCGCCGAATGGCAGCCCGCCGAAAGCGGCGGCTTCGACGGCCTGCTGCTTGATGCCCCCTGCACCTCAACCGGCACCATTCGGCGCCATCCCGATGTCGGCTGGTTGCGCAGCGAGGCCGACATCGCCGCCCTGTCAGCACTCCAGGCGCGGCTGCTGACCCGAGCGAGCGGCCTGCTCAAGCCGGGCGGAACCCTGGTCTACTGTACCTGTTCGCTGGAGCCCGAGGAGGGCGAGCAGGTGGTCGAGCGCGTGCTGGCCGAAACCACCGAGCTGCGCCGCATCCCCGTCACCCCTGGCGAGGTGGCAGGACTGGCCGAGCTGGTCACACCGGCCGGCGACCTGCGCACTCTGCCCTGCCATTTGCCGCACCAGGACCCCCGGCTTGGCGGTCTCGACGGATTTTATGCGGCGAGACTGGAGCGGCGGCCGTGAGCGTGTCATCGTACGCGCCGTGCGCCGGCCCTGCGTCGGTCGCGGGTTGAGGGCGTCGGCGTTGCGTTAGTCCGTTAAATCCTGATTTTGCACCAGATTCTGGTCCCGCGATGGTGCTGCACCGGGGCCAAAAATGGTGTATCGGCGGCAGTTGCGATCTATGAAGGATGCGCAACCGAATCCCCCTCTGAATCCAAGGCTTGGCGTGTCCGCCGCTCAACGCAGACGCATATCGACGCTGGTGATGGGCCGCTTTGCGCGCAGCCTGATGTCCAACGTCAGCGGTGTATCGGTATCCGTGTCCGGCTTGTGGCCCGGACGGGCGGACCGACTCATCATTGCGCCGCATGATCTGCGCACTTCGGACGCGACACGGGCCGCCGAGATCTATGCCGGCCGCTTCGTCTTCGCCGGCAAGATCGTGACCTGCCATGGCCGCTCGATCTTCGACCTGGAGCCGCCATCGGAGGATTGGGAGGTCGCCCTGCTCGGCTTCGGCTGGCTGCGACATCTGCGCGCAGCCGACACCGCGCTGACCCGCGCCAACGCCCGTGCCCTGGTCGACGACTGGATCACCAACCAGATCGGCCGCCATCCGCTGAGCCGGCGCGCCGACGTGCTGGCCCGGCGGGTGATCTCGCTGCTGTCGCAGGCGCCGCTGGTGCTGGCCGATTCCGACGGCAAGTTCTACCGCCGCTATCTTCGGGGGCTGACCCGCGAGATCCGCTATCTGCGCTATTCGACCATCGACATCCCGGATGGCGCGCCGCGGCTGCAGGTGCTGATCGCACTGTGTTACGCGGCGCTGTGCCTCGCCAACCAGGCCAAGCACATCCGCAGCGCGACCCGAAAACTCTCCGACGAATTGCAGCGGCAGATCCTGCCCGATGGCGGCCACGTGTCGCGCAATCCGGGCGCGCTGATCGAGCTGCTGATCGACCTGCTGCCGCTGCGGCAGACGTTTGCGGCCCGCAACATCGCCCCGCCGCCGGCGCTGCTCAACGCCATCGACCGCATGATGCCGATGCTGCGCTTCTTCCGGCACGGCGACGGCAACATGGCGCTGTTCAATGGCATGGGCGGCACCCCGTCCGACCTGCTGGCGACCCTGCTCGCCTACGACGACACCCACGGCACGCCGATGGCGAGCATGCCGCATTCCGGTTTCCAGCGGCTCGACGCGGGACCGATGACGGTGATCGTCGACACCGGTGCGCCGCCGCCGCCGCATCTGAGCCATGAGGCCCATGCCGGCTGTCTCGCCTTCGAGATGTCCTCCGGACCGTGCCGCATCGTGATCAATTGCGGCATGCCGTCCACCGGCCGCGACAATTGGCGCGCCTTCGCGCGCAGCACGGTGGCGCATTCGACGCTGACCTATCACAACACCTCGTCCTGCACCTTCGTCGAGATGTCGGCGATGAAGCGCCTGCTGCATGGCGCGCCGATCGTGTCGGGTCCGACGCGGGTCGAGAACTTCCGCGAGGTCGTGCCTGACGGCACCGTGCTATCGACCTCGCACAATGGCTACGCGGCGAAGTTCGGCCTCGTCCACCGCCGCGTGCTGGTGGCGGCCGAGGACGGCTCCCGGCTGGACGGCGAGGACACCGTGACGCCGGCGCAGGGCGCCCGTCTTCGCGGCGGCGGCTCGGACTACGCGCTGCGCTTCCACCTGCATCCGGCCGTCAAGGCCAGCCGGCTCAGCGACGGCCGCGGCGCCATGCTGGTGCTGCCCAATCGCGAGGTCTGGACGTTCGAGACGTTCGACGATCGCGTCGATCTCGAGGACAGCGTGTTTCTCGCCGGCAATGACGGTCCGCGCCGCACCACGCAACTGGTGATCCGGCAGGACGCGCAGCAGGCCCCGTCGATCCGCTGGAGCTTCGTGCGCTCGTCGGCGTCGCCGACCGAGACCAACGGACGCCGCAACGCGCGGAGAGAGCCGGAATTGCCGCTGTAACACCCTGGCTCTCGCTTCTCAGATCATCTCACATCACCGTCCGTCGAGCCGTCTGCCTTCGGCGGGCCCTCGGAACGCGGCCGACGTTCGGGCGGCTCATCGTGAGATGTGCGGCCAAGATGATCGTTCGATCGCCCACCCGTTGTCGCGGGCGGCAAAAGCTGATATGAGGCCCGCTCTCGTGCGACTGGCGACTTTGGATGGAGCACCATCGGGGAGCGCGGGATTGACCGCCGTGCGCCTGGGCAAATTGAACTCCTGCACAAGGACTCTGCCCATGACCAATCAGCTTCGTCGCGTTCACCGTGCCCTGTTATCCGTTTCCGACAAGACCGGTCTGGTCGAGTTCGCGCGCGCGCTTGCGGCGCGCGGTGTCGAGCTCGTATCGACCGGCGGCACCGCCAGGGCGATTTCCGAGGCCGGCCTGAAGGTCAAGGACGTCTCCGACCTCACCGGCTTTCCGGAGATGATGGACGGCCGCGTCAAGACCCTGCACCCCAAGGTGCATGGCGGCCTGCTCGCGATCCGCGGCAATGATGAGCATGCGGCGGCGATGAAGAGCCACGACATCGCGCCGATCGACCTGCTCGTCGTCAACCTCTACCCGTTCGAGGCCACGGTCGAGCGCGGCGCCGCGTTCAACGACTGCATCGAAAACATCGACATCGGCGGCCCGGCGATGATCCGCGCTGCGTCGAAGAACCACGAGGACGTCGCCGTAGTGGTCGACGTCAACGACTATCACGCCGTGCTCGACGACCTGACGCGGCATGACGGCTCGACCACGCTACTGCTGCGCCGCCGACTTGCTGCCAAGGCCTATGCGCGCACTGCCGCCTATGACGCCGCGATCTCCAACTGGTTCGCCGCCACCATCCAGAACGACGCGCCCGATTACCGCGCCTTCGGCGGCAAGCTGATCCAGTCACTGCGCTATGGCGAGAACCCGCATCAGCATGCGGCGTTCTACGCGCTGCCCGGCCGCCGTCCGGGCGTCGCCACCGCGCGCCAGTTGCAAGGCAAGGAGCTGTCCTACAACAACATCAACGACACCGACGCGGCCTATGAGTGCATCGCCGAGTTCGACCCGGCGCGCACCGCCGCCTGTGTCATCGTCAAGCACGCCAATCCCTGCGGCGTCGCGGAAGGGCCCGATCTCGTCACCGCCTATCAGAAGGCGTTGGCCTGCGATTCGACCTCGGCGTTCGGCGGCATCATCGCGATGAACCGCAAGCTCGACGCCGCCACGGCACGCGCGATCACCGGCATCTTCACCGAGGTGATCATCGCGCCCGACGCCACCGAGGAGGCGATCTCCATCATCGCCGGCCGCAAGAACCTGCGGCTGCTGCTCGCCGGCGCCCTGCCCGATCCGCGCGAGGCCGGCCTGACCGCGAAGACGGTGTCCGGCGGCCTTCTGGTGCAGAGCCGCGACAATGCCGTCGTCGATGACATGGAGCTGAAGGTGGTGACCAAGCGCGCGCCCACCGAGGCCGAGCTGCGTGACCTGCGCTTCGCCTTCCGCGTCGCCAAGCACGTCAAGTCGAACACCATCGTCTATGCCAAGGATTCGGCAACGGTCGGCATCGGCGCCGGGCAGATGAGCCGGGTCGATTCGGCGCGCATCGCCGCGCGCAAGGCGCTGGATGCGGCCGCGGAGCTGAAGCTCGCCGAGCCCCTGACCAAGGGATCGGTCGTCGCCTCCGACGCGTTCTTCCCGTTCGCCGACGGCATGCTCGCCTGCATCGAGGCCGGCGCCACCGCAGTGATCCAGCCGGGCGGCTCGGTGAAGGACGACGAGGTCATCAAGGCGGCTGACGAGCACGGCATCGCCATGGTGCTGACCGGCGTGCGGCACTTCCGGCACTAGCGAGGTCGTCATTGCCGGGCTTGACCCGGCAATCCATCGTCTAAAGAAGAGCCTGTCGAAGCGGGATGGATGCCCGGGTCAAGCCCGGGCATGACGGTCTGAGTTGACCCGCGCCAGCAACACCAGCCCCACCGCAAAGAACGGCACGAGCACGGCCATGCCGGCCTTCTGGCTCGCGGTGACCGCGGTGATGGTGCCGATCAGCAATGGCCCGATGAACGACGTCACCTTGCCGGTGAGCGCGAACAGACCGAAATATTGCGCCACGCGCTCCTTCGGCACCATCCGGATCAGCAGCGAGCGCGAGGCCGCCTGCAGCGGCGCGCCGCAGGCGCCGATGATGCAGCCGAGCAGCAGGTAGGCGCGCTCCGGCAGCGTGGCGAACAGCGGGCCGCCGGGCGCAGCCGGCGTGACCGCGATCAACAGAACCGAATCACGGCTCACCATGAGAATCGCGATGATCGCGAGCAGCAGCAAGGTCATGCTGCCGGCGATCACTCGCTTCGGCCCAAGAAGATCATCGAGCTTGCCGCCAAGCCAGCCGCCGAACGTGCCGGCAGCGGCGAGGATGATGCCGAAGGTGCCGATCTGGATCGTGTTCCAGCCGAACGTGCCGGCCGCATAGATGCCGCCGAACGCGAACAGCGACACCAGCCCATCGGTGTAGATCATGTTGGCGAGGAGAAAGAACGCAACGTCACGTTGCTGCGGCAGGCTGCGCAATGTCTCCTTCAACTGACCGATGCCTTCGCGCACGGCCGCGCCCAGCCGGTGCCGCGCCGGAAAGTCCGGTGTGAACAGGAACATCGGCAGCACGAACACGATGAACCAGAGCCCGGTGAGCGGACCGGAGATGCGGTCGCCTTCATGGCTCACCGGATCGAGCCCGAACAGCGGCTTGAATCCAAACAGCGTGCGGCCGCTATCGGGATTGGCGGCGAGAAAGCCGAGCACGATGACGAGCGAGAGGATGCCGCCGACATAGCCGGTGGCCCATCCGGTGCCGGACAGCCGGCCGATGCGTTCCGGCGGCACCAAGGTCGGCATCATCGCGTTGTTGAACACCGTGGCGAACTCGACTCCAATGGTGGCGATCACATAGGCCGCGAGCAGCGGCGGGATCAGATCGGGCGCGCCGGGACGCCCGATCCACATCAGCGAGGCGCCGATCACCAGCATCGCGCCGAACGCCGCGATCCATGGCTTGCGGCGGCCGGTGGCATCGGCGATGGCGCCGAACACCGGTGACAGCAGCGCGATGACGATGCCGGCCGCGGCGGTCGCAAAGCCCCACAGCGCCTGGCCGCTCGCCGCGTCCGGCGCGACATGCGCCGCGAAATAGGGCGCGAAGACGAAGGTCGTGATCAGCGTGAAATAGGGCTGCGCCGCCCAATCGAAGAAGATCCAGCTGACGACGGCCGCGCGCCCGGGATAGATTCGGCCGTCGGCAGTGCCAGAGGTCTCGATCGTGGTGACGGCCATTCGAAGATCCTTTGCGATCACGGCGTCGCATCCTGCGACGATCACGGTGTCGCGTTTTACGCCGGCGACGCGGCCCTATAACATCTGACGATCCCAGGCGGATGTCAGCAACGGCGGAATTGCGATGACCACGTTCACGATTGATCGACGACGGCTCCTTGCGGGTTTCATGCTGTTGCTGGCCGGCTGCCTGCCGGCGCGGGCGCTGGATTCGCAAGCCATCGACATCCCGCAGCCACCCGGTGTCGCCGCGCCGGCGCAGCCGCCCGCGCATGGCATGGTGGTGGCACAGGAGAGGATCGCAGCCGAAGTCGGCCAGCGCATCCTCGCGCTCGGCGGCAACGCAGTCGATGCCGCCGTTGCCACCGGCTTTGCGATGGCGGTCACCTATCCCGTTGCCGGCAACATCGGCGGCGGCGGCTTCATGGTCATTCACATCGCCAGGACCAACGAGGACGTGGCGATCGACTATCGCGAGACCGGCCCCGCTGCCATCACGCGCGACATCTTCCTCGGCGCCGATGGCAAGCCCGACAATGCCAAGTCGCGCGACTCCGCACTGTCGATCGGCGTGCCCGGATCGGTCGCAGGTCTCGCGCTGGCGCTGGAGAAATACGGCTCGGGCAAATTCACGCTGGCGCAGTTGCTGCATCCGGCGATCGTGCTGGCGCGCGACGGCATCCCGGTCACCGACGACGTTGCCGTCACCCTGCCGATGATGGCGCCGCGGCTGGCCAAATGGAAATCGTCGGCCGCGATCTTCATTCGTCCCGACGGCACGGTGCTGAGGGAAGGAGACCGGCTGATCCAGCGCGATCTGGCGGCGACGCTCACCGCCATTGCCGAGCAGGGCCCGCGCGGATTTTATGAAGGGCCGGTCGCCGACCAACTCGCCAAGGCGATCCAGGATGCCGGCGGCATCATGACGGCGGACGACCTCAAATCCTACCAGCCGGTGCTGCGCACGCCGGTGCGCGGCACCTATCGCGGCTATGACATCGTGTCGATGCCGCTGCCGTCGTCGGGCGGCACCGTGCTGGTCGAGATGCTGAACATCCTCGAAGGCTTTCCGCTCGCTGAGCTGAAGCAGGGCTCGCCCGCGTCGCTGCATCTGCTGATCGAGGCAATGAAGCGTGCCTATGCCGATCGTGCGCGCTATCTCGGCGACCCCGCCTTCGTCGACGCGCCGGTGCGCGCGATGTTGTCGAAGGACTATGCCGCGCGCCAGCGCGCCGGGATCGATCCCGCGCACGCCACCAGCGCCGGCGACGTGCTCAACACCACGCCGCTGCGGGAGGGCAGCAACACCACGCATTTCTCGGTCGTCGACAATGACGGCAATGCCGTCAGCAACACCTACACGCTGAACTTCCCCTATGGCGTCGGCCTCGTCGCCGAGGGCACCGGCGTGCTGCTCAACAACGAGCTCGACGATTTTACCGCCGCGCCCGGCGCCTCCAACGCCTTCGGCCTGGTCGGTTTCGAGGCCAATCTGCCCGGTCCCGGCAAGCGGCCGCTGTCGTCGATGTCGCCGACCATCGTGCTGAAGGACGGCAAGCCCGTGCTCGTCACGGGCTCCCCGGGCGGCAGCCGCATCATCTCGACCGTGCTGCAGGTGACCATCAACGTGCTCGACTATCGGATGGACGTCCGACAGGCCGTCACCGCGCCTCGCCTGCATCACCAATGGATGCCCGACGAGGTCCGAATCGAGAAGGGTTTTGCCGATGACGTGCTCGCCGGTCTACGCGCCCGAGGTCACAAGATCGAGGAGCCGATGGGACGGACCTCGGCCAACTCCATCCTGGTGACGTCCGATGGATTCGTCGGCGCGCCGGATCCGCGCAGCAAGGGCGCCACCGCAGCCGGGCGCTGAGGCGCCGGTTCCCAGGCGATGTCGGACATCGTGGCCCCGGATGACGATTTGCCGCCGCCCGGCGGGGCCCTTCACCCGCTTCCCTCCGTTGGCGTGGTGACCGAGGCGCGTTAGAAGTATACCAGGGCGCAGCGAGGCTCGCCCGCGAGACGGTGTCGGACGTTCTGGTGCATTTGCGAAGATTCGTGGTCGGTCTGCTGGTATTTGCGGCCCTGCTGGTGGCGGGATGGCTCACCTATCGGCCTGACCGGGCGCTGCGCGTCGCGACCAGCGCGGTCGCCGAGATGATCTGCGCCAAGACCTACGTCTCCGGCCTCGATCCGCAAACGGTGTTTGCGGAGACCATGGAACGGCCCGGCCTGCGCCGGTTGCGGGCCGTGATGCGCTACCGGGTGGAGCCCGACATGCGCCTGGTCGAGGCGTCGCTGCTCGGCCTGCACGCCACCCGCGCCTCGTTTCACGACGGCCTCGGTTGCGTGACGCTCCAGGGCCAGAAGCCGCCTTACCTGCCGCACACCGACGTCGCTGTGCTGCGTGCTGCGGGGCCTGCTCCCGCCCTGCCCGACTTCGCGGAAAACACGGCGGTGGAGCCCAGCGATCCCGCGCTGAAGGCGGCGCTCGATCACGCCTTCGAGGAGCCGGCCAACCCGCCGTTCCGCCGCACCAAGGCGGTCGTCGTCGTCAAGGACGGTCACCTGATCGCAGAGCGCTATGCGCCGAGCATCGGCGTCGATACGCCACTTGTGGGCTTCTCGATGACCAAGACGGTCACCAATGCGCTGCTGGGCATCCTCACCCGGCAGGGCAAGCTGAGCCCGTCGATCCCGGCGCCGGTCGCGGAGTGGCGCGAGGCCAGAGATCCGCGCCACGACATCACGATCGAGCAGTTGATGCGCATGACATCAGGCCTGGCGTTGGACGAGACCAATTCCGGCTTCGATCCGTCGAGCCAGATGGACATCCACCGCGACATGGCGGCGTTCGCGGTGCATGCGCCGTTGATCGCGCCGCCCGGCCAGCGCTGGGCCTATTCGAGCGCGAGCGCCCAGATCCTGGCGCGCATCATCCGCGACGCCGCCGGGGGACCGGAGCAGACCATCGAGCTGGCCTGGCGCGAGCTGTTCAACCCGCTCGGCATGCGCAGCGCGACGCTGCAATACGATGGGAGCGGGACCGTTCAGGGCTACGGCAA
This sequence comes from Bradyrhizobium sp. SZCCHNR1051, assembly GCF_032489615.1. Classification (NCBI taxonomy): domain Bacteria; kingdom Pseudomonadati; phylum Pseudomonadota; class Alphaproteobacteria; order Hyphomicrobiales; family Nitrobacteraceae; genus Bradyrhizobium; species Bradyrhizobium sp. SZCCHNR1051. The sequence continues at coordinate 17,514 of NZ_JAUEYJ010000006.1, forward strand.
CATGCTGGCGAGCGCGCGCGACTGGGCGAAGCTCGGACTGCTCTATCTCGGCGACGGCGTCGTCGGCGACCGGCGCATTCTCCCGGAAGGCTGGGTCGCGATGTCGGCAACTGCGACGCTGGACACCGACTACGGCGCCGGGCTGTGGACCAACCGCAGCCAGCATTTTCACGCGCAGGGACGTGCCCGCGCGGGAATTCCGCCGGACGCGTTCTTCGCCTTCGGCCTGCTCGGCCAGCGGTTGGTGATCATGCCGAGCCAGCGCATGGTCGTGGTCCGGCTCGGCGATTCCGTGGATCCGAACGGCGACATCAAGGGCGTCGCCCGGCTGGTGCGCGAGGTGATTGCGGCGACCGCGGCGCCGGCGACGGCCACAAAATAGCGCTCAGCGGCCGACCTCGTAGGGCCCGCCCTTCTCCAGCGCGATCTTGTAGGCAGGCCGCGACTCGATGCGCGCGAGGAAATCCATCGCGCGCGGATGGCCCTGCTCCAGGCCGCCGCGCGATGCCGCCGCCTGCAGCGGGAAGCTCATCTGGATGTCGGCCGCGGTGAACGAATCGCCGGCGAACCACTCGCTTTTCTGCAGCTCGCTTTCCCAGAACGCCATGTGTTGCTTCAGCTGCGGATTGACCAGCGTGCTCAAGGCCTGGTTCGACACCTTGCGCACGATCGGACGGAGCAGCGCCGGCGCGCGCTTCGGCATGATGTTGAACAGCAGCTTCAGCAGCAGCAGCGGCATCGCCGAGCCCTCGGCGTAATGCAGCCAATAGGAATAGCGCAGCCGCTCCGGTGTCTTCGGCGGCGGGATCAGGCGGCCATTGCCGTAGGTCTCGATCAGATATTCGACGATGGCGCCGGATTCGGCGACGGTGTTGCCGTTGTCGGTGATGACAGGCGACTTGCCGAGCGGGTGGATCGCGCGCAGCTCCTTCGGCGCGCGCATATCGGGCTGGCGCTCGTAGCGAATGATCTCATAGGGCACGCCGAGCTCCTCGAGCAACCAGAGCACGCGTTGCGAGCGGGAATTGTTGAGGTGGTGAACGGTCAGCATGGGGTTTCCAGGGACGGATCGGGTGGCGGGCGCCGTTCCGTAGCAGGACAGGACGGGTTCGGCGAGGCGCCGGGATCCTCACCCCGGCATGAAATAATTACCCGGGTAATATTGACTTTAATTTCACCCGGGTCTTATTGGGGTGATCACATGGGACTGCCGATATGGACACCTTCACCGCATTTGCCGGCCAAACCCGGGTTGCCGCCGGGCCGCTGCCCAAGGTGGCACTGGTGCTGAAACACGCCGCGCCGGGCACCGAGCCGATCGTGATTTTCAGCGACCGCACCGGGCAGCCGATCGACCTCGATCTGCGCGGCAGCGACCGCGAGATCCTGGCGCGCCTGCCGGTCGAAGCCGGCGCGGCCGCGAACCAAGGGCCGAGCGAGCCGCGTGGCCGCGGCCGGCCGAAGCTCGGGGTCGTGGCCCGCGAGGTGACCTTGCTGCCGCAGCACTGGGACTGGCTGAACGCTCAACCGGGCGGCGCCTCGGTCGCCCTGCGCAAGCTGGTCCACGACGCCCGCCGCGCCAGCGGCGACACCGATCGCGCCCGCGAGGCACGCGATGCGGCCTATCATTTCATGTCCGGGATCGGCAGCAACCTGCCGCAGTTCGAGGAGGCGTCGCGGGCGCTGTTCGCCGGCGATCTCGGCCGCTTCGCCGCTTTGATCGCGGACTGGCCGGCCGACATCCGCGACCACGCCGTCGCGCTCGCGCACCGCCACCGCGCCGAGTGAGATCGGCTGATTTCAACGGCCAATGAGAGCGGCCGTTCGCGGCGGCTCTTGTTCCAATTCCTCGCAACGCGACCGTACTCCGAATGAAGAGCGGTCGACGGAGAAACATGCCGTGTCGCCGCCAACCGCCTCGCTGCGCAAGCCGTTCCTGATGTTCGTCGTTCCGATGATGCTGAGCAACATCCTGCAGTCGCTGTTCGGCACCATCAACAACGTCTATCTCGGCCAGATGATCGGCGTCGATGCCCTCGCCGCGGTCTCGGTGTTCTTCCCGGCGATGTTCTTCTTCGTCTCCTTCGTCATGGGCCTCGGCTCAGGCGCCGGCGTTCTGATCGGCCAGGCCTGGGGCGCCGGTGAGCCCGCGAAGGTGAAGCAGGTCGCCGGCACGACGCTGACCATTGCGCTGCTGCTCGGCGGCCTGATCGCGGTATTGGGCGGCGTGTTCAGCCGCCAATTGCTGACCGCGCTCGCCACGCCCGCCAACATCCTTGATGCAGCCGCGGGCTATGCCCGCATCATGATGATCACGATGCCGCTGACCTTCGCCTACATCCTGCTGTCGTCGCAGATGCGCGGCGTCGGCGACACCGTGACGCCGCTGGCCTCGCTCGCCGCATCGACCACGCTCGGGCTGGTGCTCACCCCGGTCTTCATCCGCGGCTGGCTCGGCGCGCCCGTGCTCGGCGTCGCCAGCGCCGCCTGGGCCTCGGCGATCTCGACGTTGACGACGCTGGCCTGGCTCCATGTCCATCTGCGCCGTCGCAAGCATCCGCTGGCGATCGATGCGGCATTCCTGCGGGGCATGCTGCCTGATCCGAAACTGTTGCGGGCCGTACTGCGGCTCGGCATCCCCGCCGCGATCGGCATGATCGTGATGTCGCTGGCCGAGATGGTGCTGATCGGCCTCGTCAACGGCTTCGGCTCGGACGCGACGGCGGCCTATGGCGCGGTCAACCAGGTGCTCGGCTATGTGCAGTTTCCGGCGCTGTCGATCGCGATCTCGGTCTCGATCTTCGGCGCCCAGGCGATCGGTCGCGGGCAAGCCGAGCAGATCGGCGACATCGTGCGCACGGGCATCGAGATGAACGTGGTGCTGACCGGCGGCCTGGTCGCGATCGGCTATCTGTTCTCACGGGTGCTGATGGGACTCTTCATCACCGACCCTGCCGTCATCGAGGTGGCGCAGCATTCGCTGCACATCGTGCTGTGGAGCTCCGTGCTGTTCGGCATGTCCATCACGTTCTCGTCGGCGATGCGCGCCTCCGGGACGGTGTGGATGCCGCTGGCGATCTCGGCGTTTGCGATCGCCGCGATCGAGGTGCCCGCCGCCACCTGGCTCAGCCGCAGCATCGGGCTCGACGGCGTCTGGCTCGCCTATCCCATCACGTTCGCCGCGATGATGCTGCTGCAGATGAGCTATTATCTCCTGGTGTGGCGCAAGCGGACGGTGCGCCGGATGATCTGACGCACCACCGGCGTCTTCCGGCCGCTGGAATATGATGACCGTCATAAAACCCTGGACGGAGCTGCTGCGCTGGACCACAATGTGAAAAACCGAGGAGACCGCCCATGAGCCGTCCTGCGCCAGAATTCATGTTCGACTTCGGCAGTCCCAACGCCTATCTGAGCCATGAGGCGATCCCGGCGATCGTGAAACGGATCGGCGTCCAGTTCTACTATGTCCCGGTGCTGCTCGGCGGCATCTTCAAGGCGACCAACAACAAGTCACCGGCCGAGTCACTCGCCGGCATCAAGAACAAGCGTGAATTCCACGAGGTCGAGACCCAGCGCTTCCTCAAGCGCTATCAGGTGCAGCCCTGGGTCTGGAACCCGTACTTCCCGGTGAATACACTGAACCTGATGCGCGCGGCGATCGCGGCCCAGCTCGAGGGCGTGTTCGAGGCCTATGTCGACGCGGCATTCCACCACATGTGGCGCGAGCCGAAGAAGATGGACGATCCCGAGATCGCGATCGCCGCGATCACATCGTCCGGGCTCGACGGGGCCAAGCTGTTCGCCCGCGCCCAGGAGCCCGAGGTGAAGGCGAAGCTCGTGGAGAACACCCAGCGCGCGGTCGAGCGCGGCGCGTTCGGCTCGCCGACGTTCTTCGTCGGCAATGAGATGTTCTTCGGCAAGGAGCAGCTGCGCGACGTCGAGGAATACATCCTGGGCAAGTGATTGTCGTCATCGCGAGCGCAGCGACGCGATCCCGCCGCAAAGCAAGGCTGGATTGCTTCGTCGCTTCGCTCCTCGCAATGACGCTGAAGTGAGATCGGGAGAGCAAGCATGCAACAGCGCAACGCTACCGTCGCGATCGTCGGGGCCGGCGACTACATCGGCGCCGAGATCGTCAAGAAATTCGCGTCCGAAGGCTTCACGGTGTTCGCCGGCCGGCGCAATGGCGAGAAGCTCGCGCCGCTGGTCGCGGAGGTCGAGGCCGCTGGCGGGCGGATCGTGGCGCGCTCGCTCGATGCCCGCAAGGAGGACGAGACCACCGCCTTCCTCAACGACGCCGACAGGCATGCGCCGCTCGAGGTCGTGATCTTCAATGTCGGCGCCAACGTCAATTTCCCGATCCTCGAGACGACGGACCGCGTGTTCCGCAAGGTCTGGGAGATGGCGTGCTGGGCCGGCTTCGTCACCGGGCGCGAGGCCGCCCGGCTGATGCTGCCCCGTGGCGGCGGCAAGATCTTCTTCACCGGCGCGACCGCCTCGCTGCGCGGCGGCTCCGGCTATGCCGCCTTCGCTTCGGCCAAGTTCGGCCTGCGCGCGGTGGCGCAGGCGATGGCGCGCGAACTGATGCCGCAGAACATCCATGTCGCCCACCTGATCATCGATTCCGGCGTCGATACCGCCTGGGTGCGCGAGCGCCGCGCCCAACTCTGGGGCAAGGAGGCGCTGGACAATCCCGACCTGCTGATGCCGCCGGCCTCGGTCGCGGGTGCCTATTGGCAGCTCTACCAGCAGCCGAAGAGCGCGTGGACCTTCGAGATGGAAATCCGTCCGTTTGGCGAGAAATGGTAGAGGCGAATGGCGAACAGGGAGTAGCGAGTAGGGCATGGTGGCCATCCCCATTCGCTACTCGCCATTCGCTATTCGCTCCTGCATGATGAGACCTCGCTGAGAGAGAGGACCTACCCATGCGTATTCTCGTCGTCGGCGCCGGCGCCATCGGCGGCTATTTCGGCGGCCGGCTGCTGCAGTCCGGCGCCGATGTCACCTTCCTGGTCCGCCCGCGCCGCGCGGCTGAACTCGCCAGTGCCGGCCTCGTGATCCGCAGTCCGACCGGTGACGTCACCCTCCCCAATCCGCCGACCGTACAGGCGGACACTCTGAAGCAGCACTTCGACGTCGTGCTGCTGAGCTGCAAGGCCTACGACCTCGACGATGCGATCACCTCGTTCGCGCCGGCCGTGGGTCCGAACACCGCGATCATCCCGCTGCTCAACGGCATGAAGCATCTCGACGTGCTCGACGCCAGGTTCGGGCGCGCGCGCGTGCTCGGCGGGCTCTGCGCCATCGCCGCGACCCTGAACGAGCAGCGCGAGGTCGTGCAGTTGCAGCCGATGCAATCGCTGAGCTTCGGCGAGCGCGACGGCGGATCGTCGGACCGCGTCCGCGCGATCTTCGAGATTTTCCGGCGCGGGAATTTCAATGCGTCGGCCAGCGACCACGTCATGCAGGACATGTGGGAGAAGTGGGTGTTCCTGTCCTCGCTCGCTGCATCGACCACATTGATGCGTGCGCCGGTCGGCGTGATCCTGACCGCGCCGGGCGGCAAGGATTTCCTGCTCGGCATGCTCGACGAATGCAGCGCCACCGCTGCGGCCGCAGGCTACCCCCCAGCCGGCGCGTTCTTCCAGCGCGTCTCCGGCATGCTCACCGCGGAGGGATCACCGATGACCGCCTCGATGTTCCGCGATCTCAGCGCCGGCCTTCCGGTCGAGGCCGATCACGTCATCGGCGATCTCGTCGCCCGCGCCGATGCCGCCAAGGTCCCGGTGCCGCGCCTGCGCATATCCTACACGCAGCTCAAGGTGTACGAGGCGCAGCGGGGCAAGTAGCTCTTGGTGTCGCCTCGGTGTTCGCCGAACCGTTGGTCAGGCACGACCGCGCCACAGACTCCGATGTCGTCCCGGCCTTGCGCCGGGACCCATAGCCACCGTCCGTAGTGAAGCAGGCCACTCTCACCGACGTCCCTCGATAGCTTCCGCGGTATGGGTCCCGGCGCAAGGCCGGGACGACAGTTGTGATCTGGGCGACGTCCCAACTACAGATGCGCCAGATAATGCGCCAGCGCCGTGATCTCCTCGTCGCTTAGCGGATAGGCAACATCGGTCATGGCGGCCTGGCTGCCGCCGACGCGCTGGCCGGACTTGTAGTCGTGCAGCGCCTTGACGAGATATTCCTCGCGCTGGCCGGCGAGCCGCGCCACGCCCTTGGTGCCGGCATAGCTGTCGAGATGACATGAGGCACAGCGCCGGCCGGCGGCGGCTTGCGCGCCTTTGGCCGACAGATCCGGATCGTTGTCCGGCGGCGCCTTGGCCGGCTGCAGCGAGGCGAAATAGGCGCCGAGGTTGCGGATGTCCTCGTTGGTGAGCTGATCGACGATCGGCTTCATCGCCTCGTTCTTGCGCGTGCCGGCGCGGAAGAACACGAGCTGCCACTGGATGAACTGATCCTGCTGGCCGGCGAGCGAAGGAATGTTCTCGGTCTGCGAGATGCCGTTCTCGCCGTGGCAGCCGGCGCAGAGCTCGGCCTTGGCCTTGCCCGCTTCGATATCGGCGGCATGGGCCGGAGGCGCCGCAAGCACAAGCATGAGCATCAGCGCGGCGGCCATCACCTGGTGCATTCTGGAGGTCCCTGGATTCATCGCAGGCGTTCTCGCTCCCATCATTGCTTTGGCGCGCGGACGATGCCCGAAACCCGCGACCGGGTGCGGCACGTCGTCCTTGATCAACGCGCGACATTCAAAATAGTTGGGGCTGCGGCCGCCGTAAGGCAGCGCGCAGCCCCGCTTTCACGACGAGCTCATTTCTTCTCGTAGCTGATGCGATAGATCGCGCCGGCCCAGTCGTCCGCCACCAGGATCGAGCCGTCCTTGGCGAGGATGATGTCGTCGGGGCGGCCGAGATAGCCCTGGTCGCCCTCGAGCCAGCCGGAGGCGAACACCTCCTGCTTGGGGTCCTTGCCGTCGGGGCCGACGATAACGCGCATGATCCGCGCGCCCTGGTACTTGTGCCGGTTCCAGGAGCCGTGCTCGGCGATCAGGATGTTGTTCTTGTACTCCGCCGGGAACTGGTCGCCGGTGTAGAACTTCATGCCGAGCGGCGCCACGTGCGGACCGAGGTTCAGCACTGGCGGTGTGAACTCCGAGCACTTGTGACCCATCGCGAATTTCGGATCCGGCAGGTCACCCTGGTGGCAATAGGGATAGCCGAAATGCTCGCCGATCTTCGAGATCATGTTGAGCTTGTCGCTCGGCAGATCGTCGCTGACCCAGTCGCGCGCATTCTCGGTGAACCAGTATTTGCCGGTGCGCGGGTCGACGTCGCCGCCGACGCTGTTGCGGACGCCGAGCGCATAGATCTCGGCATTGCCGGTGCGCGGATCGACTCGGCGGATCTGCGAGACTGACGTCGGCGGGATGCCGATGTTGAAGGGCGGTCCAAACGGGATATAGAACCAGCCTTCCTTGTCGACCGCGATGTATTTCCAGCCATGCGCCGCATAGGACGGCATGTCGTCGTAGACGACCTTGCCCTGGCCGAGATTGTCGAGACTGGCTTCGGCATTCTCGTATTTGATCAGCTTGTCGACCGCGATCACGTAGAGATTGCCATCCTGGAAGGCGAGGCCGGTCGGCATGTTCAGGCCCTTGAGGACCGTCTTGACCTCGCGTTTGCCGCCCTTGTCGGTGATGGCATAGACGTTGCCGAGCCCGAACGAGCCGACGAACAGCGTGCCCTTGTCGCCCCAGGCCATCTGCCGCGCGGCGAGCACGCCCGAGGCCCAGACCTCCATCTTGAAGCCGTCCGGCAGCTTCACCTGCTTGACGATCTTCGCGAGCTCGGCATCGGACGCGCCAGTCGGCGGGCCCGACGGCGGCGCCAGCCCCTTCTGCGCCTCGGTCTCGTCGCCGAGGAACCAGTCGTCCGGCGGATGCGTCCAGAACTCCTTGGTGCCGGATTCGTATTTCTTCAGGCCCTTCCCCTGATCGGATTGCTGCTGCGCGCCGGCGATGCTGGTGCCGGCGAGGAGACCTATTGTTGCAAGCGCAAGAATGCTTCGGTGAAAAGCCGATGTCATCGCTTCACTCCCATGAGGCAGCTCATGTGGCTGCGTCTACTTATCGGAACGTATCTGAAGACGTCCTTTGGCCGACCACATCAGTGGTCCTGCTCGAAAATGGTAGCACATCCTGAGCGGGTGAGAAGCGGATTGCTGCCAGGTTCGCGCGAGGCTCAAATGATGCCGCTCCACTCATGTCATGCCAGATGCGCATGTCCGTGCGCGTGCCTGCGCCGCATCGGCGATTGTCCGCCACGCGGCACGGGCCTGCCGCCATGCGCTGTATTCATATGCGCCGATCGGCCGGACGATTGGCGTATGCTTGAACAGCCGATAGGATCGGAACAACACGCTGCGGCCGTTCACCGCCCGGCAACGAGATCAAGTCGACAGGATCGATGAATGTCCGAGCGTTTCCCTGTGTCCACACCGAAGGCCGGTGCCGGCGTCCTCGACTTGCTGCGGCGGTTCGCAGCCGACCCCGCAGCGGCCATCGCCTATGGTGAAGAATGCCTGAAGAAGACGCAGGCGATCGAACCGCAGCTGAAAGCATTCGAATATCTGCCGCGGGATGTCGCTCCAAAGACCGGCCCGCTCGGTGGAATTCCCGTCGCCATCAAGGACATCATCGCCACCTCGGACATGCCGACCACCAACGGCTCGCAAATCTATCGCGATCACGTGCCGGATGCGGACGCCTGGGTGGTCGAACGGCTGCGCAATCTCGGCGCAACCATCTTCGGCAAGACGGTCTCCACTGAATTCGCCTGGCGTCATCCCGGTCCGACCGTCAATCCATGGAACCCCGAGCACACACCGGGCGGCTCATCGTCCGGATCAGCCGCCGCGGTTGCGGCCGGCCTCGTGCCGCTGGCACTGGGAACACAGACACTCGGCTCGGTGATCCGACCGGCGGCCTTCAACGGCGTCGTCGGCTTCAAGCCGAGCTTCGGCGCGATTCCACGCGACGGCGTGCATCCGCTTAGCCCGTCGCTCGACCATGTCGGCTTCTTCGCCCGCCGCGTCGACGACGTGGCCTTCGCCCTCTCGTTGCTCGCCGGCACCAGCGCAGATGATCGCCACGGCCGGCCGCTGCCGGGCTTCACCGTCGGCATCGACCAGGGCCTCACGCCGCACCGCACGCCACGGCTCGCGGCGGTGCGCTTCGCCAAATGGGAGCGCGCCGAGGCGGAGCAGAAGACCGTATTCGAGTCCGTCATCGACAAGCTGCGCAGCGCCGGTGCGACGATCATCGAGGTCGAACTGAGAGAGCTCGACGCGGTGAACTGGCATGCGATCACCACGATCATGCTCAGCGAGGCGACCACGATCTTCTCCGATCTGATCGCGCGCCATCCCGACCGGGTCAGCGAGGTCATGAAGGGCCACGTCGAGAGCGGGCGAAGCAAGACGGCCATGGAATATCTCGCCGCGAAGGCGGCCCAGGCCTTAAGGCAGAAGGCGCTCGCCGCTGAGCTCGACGGCTTCGACGCAGTGCTCACCTTGCCGGCGTTCGGCGAAGCGCCGCGCGGCTTGGATTGGACCGGAGACGCCGAATATTGCGCGCCCTGGACCTTCGTCGGAGCGCCGGCAGTCTCCTTGCCGGCCGGGTTGGGCAACAACGGCCTGCCGCTGGGCGTACAGATCGCCGGCCCCTATCGCAACGACCTCCATGTGCTCCGCGTCGCGAAATGGGCCGAAGCGGTGCTGGCGTTCGATCCCGGCGTGCCGCTCCTGGCGCGCAAATAGCCGCCACGAACCCGAGCAAGGATGCCGCTGCGCCACGAGGGCCTCCTGCGACAAGCCCAGTGGCGGGTTTGCGGCCAGCGCTGTAAAACGATCACATGACAGTCACAGACATCGCGAGCAGAACCTATAATCACGGTTGGCGCCTCGATCCGATCGTGCGCAGCCTGCTCGACACCGATTTTTACAAGTTGTTGATGCTGCAGATGATTCGGGAGTTCTACCCGAGTCAGCAGGTGACCTTCTCGGTCATCAACCGGACCCGGCGGGTGCGGCTCGGCGACGTCATCGACGAAGGCGAATTGCGAGCGCAGCTCGATCACGCCCGCACCATCCGCTTCGCCAAGAAGGAGCTGATCTGGCTGGCCGGCAACACCTTCTACGGCAAGACCCACATGTTCTCGCCGGAGTTCATCGCCTGGCTCGCCAATTTCCGCCTGCCCGAATACGAACTGCGCAAGTCGGAGGGCCAGTACGAGCTGCATTTCCACGGACCCTGGACCCACACCACGATGTGGGAAATCCCGGCGCTCGCGATCGTCAACGAGCTGCGCTCGCGCCAGGCCATGAAGGGACAGGGCCGGTTCGCGCTCGACGTGCTGTTCGCCCGCGCCAAGGCCAAGCTGTGGGCCAAAGTGGAGCGGCTGCGCAAGCTCGAGGGGCTGCGGCTGTCGGATTTCGGCACCCGCCGCCGCCACGGCTTCCTGTGGCAGCGCTGGTGCGTCGAGGCCGTCAAGGAAGGTCTCGGCTCGTCGTTCACCGGCACCTCCAACGTGCTGCTGGCGATGGACAATGATCTCGAAGCCATCGGCACCAACGCGCATGAGCTGCCGATGGTCGCGGCGGCACTTGCCAAGGACGATGACGAGCTGCGCTTCGCGCCGTATCGCATTCTCGACCAGTGGCGGCAGACCTACGCCGGCAACCTGCTGATCGCGCTGCCCGACGCGTTCGGGACCAAGGCCTTCCTGCGCGACGCACCCGACTGGGTCGCCGACTGGACCGGCTTCCGTCCCGACAGCGCGCCGCCGATCCAGGCCGGCGAGGAGATCATCGCCTGGTGGAAATCGAAGGGGCGCGATCCCAAGCAGAAGCTGCTCGTGTTCTCCGACGCGATGGACGTCGAATCGATCGAGCAGCTCCATCATCGATTCTCCGATCAGGTGCGGCTGTCGTTCGGCTGGGGCACCAACCTGACCAACGATTTCGTCGGCTGCTCGCCGGACGGCTCGGTCGACCTCGATCCGATCTCGCTGGTCTGCAAGGTGACGTCGGCAGACGGGCATCCCGCCGTGAAGCTGTCCGACAACCCGGAGAAGGCGACCGGCGATCCCGCCGAGATCGCCCGTTATCTCCGCGTGTTCGGCGATGCCGGCCGGGTGCGCACGCCGGTGGTCGTCTAGGCCGCCCGACAGCCCACGGCGATTTCTCTTTCCTGCCCCGTTTCTTGTTCCTGCTTTGTTCGAAATGCGGTAAAATCGTCGCACAAGCGCGGGTGACAGGAGATCGTTGGCATGCGTCGGGTGATCGGCCGAGTTGGACAGCTACTATCTGCAACCATTCTTGTCGTCGGCGCGATCCTGATCTCGACCGCGCCTGCTGCCGCCGACAAGCGCGTGGCGCTGGTGATCGGCAACTCCATTCACGAGCGCGCGCCGCTGCTGGACGAGCCGGCGGCGGATGCCCGGCTGATCGCCGACAGCCTGTCGCGGCTTGGCTTCACCCTGAGCGGCGGTGCCGCGCAGATCGACCTCGACAGGCGAGGCTTCGATCGTGCGCTTGCCGAGTTCAAGGGCAGGATCGCCGACGCCGACGTCGCGCTGATCTATTATGCCGGCTATGGGCTCAACCTGGGCGGCGCCGATTATCTCGTCCCGGTCGACGCGGCACCGGCGACAGCTGCGGATCTCAACACCGAGCTGCGCGACCTGACTGCGATTCTGCGCGAGCTGGGCGGATCGAGCCCCCGGCAGAACGTGATCATTCTCGACGCCTTCCGCTCCAATCCGTTCGCCGGGCGCGGCATCGCCGGTCTTGCCGCCGGCCTCGTCCCGGTCGACGTTTCCGCACGGACCGTGATCTCCTTTGCCGCACAGGCCGGGACGGCAGGACAGCGCGGCCCGGACGGCCACGGCGTGTTCGCCGCAGCCCTTGCAGAGGCGCTCCAGCAGCCTGGTCAACGTCTGATCGAGATCCTCAACCAGACCGACGCCGCGGTGGAGCGCGCCACCAGCGGAACGCAGCGGCCGCTCGTGATGTTCACGTCGATCGACAGCGGCGCTCAACTGAGCGCCGCCGCCGCGAAGCCGGCGCAGCCGGCTGGCCCAGACGCCGCCCGGAGCAGCGCTCCCGTTTCGAGCCCGACCGCCTCGTCCGACGCGGCAGATGCGCGGACGCCCGGACTTGCCGTGCTGTATGATGAGGATCTCTCCGACCCCAAGGGTAGGCGCTATTCCGGCTCGATCACCTGGCGGACCGAGACGGTCAAGAACGCACAATCAGGGCGGCCCACGCCGGTGATCCGTGGCGAGATCGACATTCCCGAGCGCAAGCTGAAGGTCAGCCTGCAGCTGCGCCGCAACGACGATCCCAGCCTGCCGGCCAGCCATGTCGCCGAGCTCACATTCAGGCCCGCTGCCGACTTCGTCGGTGGCGGCATCAGCAGCGTCCCGGGAATGCTGATGAAGACGGATGAGAAGTCGCGCGGGACGCCGCTTGCCGGGCTTTCCGTCAAGATCACCGAAGGTTCATTCCTGGTGGGCTTGTCCAACGTCGAGGCCGATCGCGCGCGCAACGAGGAACTCCTCGCACGGCGCGAATGGTTCGACATCCCGGTCGTCTATGCGAACCAGCGCCGGGGCATCCTCGCCATCGGCAAAGGTCCCAGTGGAGATCGGGTATTCGCCGACGCACTCGCGGCCTGGGACAAATCCCCGCCGACGAAATGATGAGGCATAAGGCGAGAGGGGAACGGAGCGGAATTTTTGGAGCGGGCGAAGGGGTTCGAACCCTCGACCCCGACCTTGGCAAGGTCGTGCTCTACCACTGAGCTACACCCGCATCCGTGACGCCTTGGCGGCGTGGCCGCCAGCGACGGGCAGACCTATGCCAAATGCCGCGGACGAATGCAACAGGTCTGCGACAGGTTTCGTACGCCGACGACGTTCAAATTTTTGCGGTCGGGGCCGGCCGAACCGGGCCCAAACCTGCCCATCACCGGGCCGCGATGGGCGCTGATTGAAATTTCCAGCTGGACCGCCACTTAAAGTGAGAGAAAACGTGTATTGAGGCGCGGCGGCGGCCGGTTCCCGGTCGCCGTCCATCGGAATTTTTCGGACGAGGGACCCCGTGACCATTGTTGAGCAGGGCGGCGGAGCGGCGCCGCAGGTGCCGGATCTGATCAAGGACACCACGACGCAGAGCTTCGTGAAGGACGTCATCGAGGAATCGAAGCGGCAGCCGGTCCTCATCGACTTCTGGGCGCCGTGGTGCGGACCGTGCAAGCAGCTGACGCCCATCCTGGAAAAGGCCGTCAAGGCCGCCAACGGCAAGGTCAAGCTGGTCAAGATGAACATCGACGAGCATCCGGCCATTCCCGGCCAGATGGGGATCCAGTCGATTCCGGCCGTGATCGCGTTCGTCGGCGGACGGCCCGCCGATGGCTTCATGGGTGCCGTGCCCGAGAGCCAGGTCGCCGCCTTCATCGAAAAGATCACCAAGGGCGTTCCGGGCGTCGGCGAGCCCGACATCGCCGAAATCCTCAAGGAAGCCGAAGCCGCGCTCGCCGAGGGCGATGCGGCCGGCGCGGCCGAGATCTATGCCGAGGTGCTCGCGGTCGATGCCGCCAACATCCCGGCGATCGCCGGGCTTGCGAAGTGCCAGGTCGAGCTCGGCGCGATCGACGAGGCCAAGCAGACGCTTGCGATGGTCCCGGACGCCAAGCGTAGCGATTCGGCGGTCTCCGCCGTGCAGGCCGCGATCGATCTGGCCGAGCAAGCCCAGTCGCTCGGGCCGGTCGGCGAACTCGAACAGAAGGTCGCCGCCAATCCGCTCGACCACCAGGCGCGTTTTGACCTGGCGACGGCGCTGAACGCCGCGGGCAAGCGGAAGGAAGCCACCGACCAGCTGCTCGAGATCGTGAAGCGCGACCGCAAATGGAACGAGGACGGCGCGCGCAAGCAGCTCGTGCAGTTCTTCGAAGCCTGGGGCGGCGCAGACGAGGCCACCATCGAGGGCCGCAAGCGGCTGTCGACGATCCTGTTTTCGTAACCCGGCTGGACGGGACGCGCGCTCGTTCCAGCGGACACGAGGTATCGCATGCCGATCAATGCCGAATATCGCGGTCCCGCCGAGCTGCCGGAGATCGTTCCGGTGTTTCCATTGGCGGGAGCCTTGCTGCTGCCGCGCGGCCAAATGCCGCTCAACATTTTCGAGCCGCGCTATCTCGCGATGGTCGACGATGCGCTTCGCGATGGCCATCGGCTCATTGGCATGATCCAACCCGACGTCACACATTCCTCCAGCGAGGAGCGGCCGGTGCTGTTCAAGGTCGGCTGCGTCGGCCGGATCACGCAGCTCGCCGAGTCCGGCGATGGCCGCTACATCCTTGAGCTCACCGGCGTGTCCCGCTTCAAGGTGGTCGAGGAAATGACGGTGCTTACGCCCTATCGGCAGTGCAAGGTCGATTATTTCCCGTTCGTCGATGATTTCACGGCGCGCAAGGGTGAGGACGCGGTCGACCGCGAGGCGCTGCTCGCGGTGCTCACCGACTTCCTCAAGGCCAACAATCTCAAGGTCGATTGGGCCGGCATCGAAGCGGCGCCGAACGAAGCGCTCGTGAACGCGCTGGCGATGATGTCGCCCTACGGCCCGGCGGAGAAGCAGGCGATGCTCGAGGCGCCGGACCTCAAGACCCGCGCCGAAATCCTCATCGCCGTGACCGAGATGGATCTCGCCAAGAAGCGGACCTCGGGTGATCCGCCGCTGCAATGATCATTCGGCGGCGGCCGCACGCGGCGCTGGCGGCGCCGCCGTGAGACGCATCAGCGCGATGGTGGCGAGGATCACCCCGATGTAAACCGCGAGCTGCATCGCGGTGGGCTGATCCGTATAGCCGATCAGGGCCTTGAGGGTCCGTCCGGCGACGCCACGCTCGGGCAGAACCGCGCTCGAATCCCACACCACCTGGTCGAACGTTGTCAGCCAGTTGGCGCGGGCGAGAAAGAACACCGCCTGCGCGGCCATTCCCGCCGACAGCAGGGTGATCAGCACGGTGGTGGTCTTGAACAGGGCGCGCGGCGGGATGCGCATCAGGCCGAGATAGGTCGCGAGACAGACGGCAACGCCGAGCAGCAGGCCGAGGACGCCGCCACCGAGCAGCGCCCGCCCGCCGCCGTCACCGGAGGCCGCCACGCCATAGAGAAACAGCGCGACCTCGCTGCCCTCGCGCAACACGGCGATGGCGATCACGGTCGCCAGCGCGACCAGCGGCTTGGCGCCTTCGGCCACCGCTTGGCCCATCGTCCGCAACTCGTTGCTCATCTCGCGGCCGTGCCGGGCCATCCAGACATTGTGCCAGGTCAGCATGATCACGGCAGCCGACAGGACCCCTGCATTGAACAATTCCTGTCCCATGCCTTCGAATAGCTGAGTCAGCGTGCCCGCGAACGCCGCGACGATGCATGCGCCGACCAGGCCGGCAAACAGCCCCGCGCCGATCCAGCGCAGGCGATGCGGGACCGCGCTGGTGACGGCGAGCACGATGCCGACGATCAGGCCGGCTTCGAACACTTCGCGGAAGACGATGATCAGGGCGGCGAGCATGGGATCTGGACCTATTGGACGTTGACGAAGCCGCGGGCCTTTTCGTTGAAGTCGTTATAGAACTCGTACCGCCCGGACTTCATGGCGCGGACGTTGAGCACCGCCTCGCTGTTGGCCGCGATCACCTTCTCGACCTTCAGGGTCTCGCTCTCGAACTCGATGGCCTTGCTCTCCATGTTCTTGACGCGGATCGTCAGCGGCGCGTCGGCAGGAACGGTCGGCTCCTTGGGCTCGAATTGACCATTGGCATAGGTGAGGCAGATCTCGTTCGATTCCCCGGCGTGCGCCTGCGCTGCCATCAGCAGCATGCCGACGCTTCCACCTACGACGACCAACTTCCGCACCACGTCGACCAACATCGATCCGTCCCCTCTCCTATCCCGACAAGCAAATCGGAGAACGGTTGCGCGCCCGGATCGATGTCGACGCCGGGCACCCGTTCGCGACGACGAACAACTAAGCGGCTCGTCGCCGTGTCTGCAAAGAGACTCCTTCTAAGTTAGAACCATTCTTGGCGAATGTGTCGTGGCAGTGGCCTCGCGGTGAACGGAGTGCGGCCGAACGGCAGTTAAGGCGATGCAGCGGTTGCAAAGCGTCGCAATGCCGTCATCTCGCCGAGTTTGTGCCGCGGCTATGTCGACCGGATTCGCAGCGTCAGTAGCCGGCGATGGCGAGGAGGACCACGCCGGCGAGCATGATCCAGCCGAAATGCCGCGCGCGCGTCGCCAGCGCATTGGCGCCTGCAGCGAAGGTGAACACGACGATGACGGTGACCACCGTCCAATGCCGCGCCGACTCCGACGCCATTCGCGGGGCGGCCGTGAGCAGCACGCCACAGCCGATCCACGCCACCGTGCCCGTTTGCCAGACCAGCCGCAGCAGGGTTCGCAACCGCTCCGGCGAGATGGTGGCACGCGCGAACACCATCGTCTCGCCGAGCACGCCATGGATCACGGCGACGGTGATCGCCATCAGCCCCGCGGTTACGAGCAGCGCATCGCGCATGGCACGCCTTCCATACAGTTATGTATGGAAGATGCACGAAGCCCTGGCGGCCGTCAATACAGTTATGTATGGTCGCCCTGATGGTGACGACATGACCGATCAGCTCTCCGCCGACGATTGGCTGACACAGGGATTGAAGGTGCTGGCCACCCGGGGCTTCACCGCGCTGAAGGCGGAGCCGCTGGCGAAAGCCATGGGCGTGTCGCGCGGCAGCTTCTACTGGCATTTCGCCGATGTGGCCGCGTTTCACGCCGCCCTCCTCAAAAAGTGGCGGGAGATTGCGGCCGAGCAGACCATCACCGGGGTGGAGGCGAGCGCCGGCGACCAGCCGGCGATTGCCGTGCTCCTCCGGCGCGCGTTCACCGTCAGACTCACCCTGGAGCGCGCCGTGCGCAGCTGGGCCGGATCCGACCCCGCCGCGCGCCAGGCCGTCCAGGCCATCGACAGACGCCGGCTGGGCTATGTCGAGAGCCTGCTTTCAGCTGAAGGACTGATGCCGGCGATCGCGCACGCACGCGCCCAGGTGCTGTACTGGGCCTTCCTCGGCCACGCGCTGTCGGATCGGCCGTTGCCGGCCCAGCAACTGGACACGGTCATCGACGAGCTGATCCGGATCGCCCTGTACAAGCCTTGAAGGACGACAACCAGGCGGACGATATGCTACAGAGGCGCCCGCCGGAGACCCTTGCCATGAACGCCCCGCTCGAACGCCCCGCCAATTCCGTCGATCCCAAGCTGCTCGAGATCCTGGTCTGCCCGATGACCAAGGGCCCGCTGGAATACGACGCGGCGAAGCAGGAGCTGGTCTCGCGGTCGGCGAAGCTCGCCTACCCGATCCGCGACGGCATCCCGATCATGCTGCCGGAGGAAGCGCGGAAGATCGACTGACCGATGCGGCCCGTCGTGATCCGCTGCGCACTCGCCGTGGCGCTGATGGCCCTCACCTCGGCGGTCTCGGCCGAGGAGAGCGCCGTCCGCATTGGCGCACTCGACGCCGTCTTGACCACGCCAGCGGGCGTCGAGCGCCCTCCGGTGGCGCTGCTGATCGCCGGCTCCGGGTCGACGGACCGGGACGGCAATGGGCCGCAGCTCAAGCCGGCGACCTTGAAGAAGCTCGCCGAGCAGCTCGCCGCCCGCGGCATCGCCAGCCTGCGTTACGACAAGCGCGGCGCGCGCGGCTGGAAGGCGGAGTTCGGCCGCCCGGAAGACTTCCGCTTCAAGGATTATGTCGGGGACGCCGCCGCGCTGGTCGACTTCCTGCGCGGCAGGTTCGCCCGGATCGTCCTGGTCGGCCACAGCGAGGGCGGCCTGGTCGCCATCCTCACCGCCCGTCGCACCCCCGTCGACCGCCTCGTCCTGCTTGCGTCGTCGGCGCGGCGGCAGGGCGACCTGTTGAAGGCGCAGCTCGAGAAGAAGCTGCCGGCCGCGAAGATGGAGCCGGTCGCCAAGGCGATCGATGCCATCATGGCCGGGCAGGTCGTCGATCCCGCCCCGTCCGAGTTGCCGATCGCCCCGAGCATGCAGCCCGGCATCGGCTCCGCCTTCGCCGAGGATCCGATCGATCCGCTCAAGCAGCTCACGATCCCGACCCTCATCGTCGGCGGCGCCCGCGATTCCCAGATCCCACGGCTCGACATGGTGGCGCTCGCCGCCGCCGCGCCGGCCGCCAAGACGCTGTGGCTGCCGGACATGAACCACGTGCTGGTCGACGTCGCCAATGAGGACGAGAACCTGTCGTCCTACAACGATCCGGACCGACCGCTCGATCCGGACATGGTCGAGGCCGTCGCCGTCTTCATCGCGGGCGCGAGCCCGCGCTGAGCCTCAAAGCGCCTCGCCCTTCAACAGCCTCGGCATCTCTCCGGTCAGGCCCGCGGCCTGCTTGATGAACAGCTCCTTCAAGGGCGGCGCGCGATCGACGATGCCGAGCCCGATGTCGCGCACGGTGCGCAGCAAGGTCGACTTGTTGGAGAACAGGAAGTTCAGCGAGTTGGTGGCGACGCCCATCGCCATCGTGTCGAAGCGGCGCCAGCGCTGATAGCGCTCGAGGACATCGACCTGCCCCGGATCGATTCCCATTCTTGCCGCATCGACCACGACCTCGGCCAGTGCGGCGACGTCCTTCAGCCCCATGTTGAGCCCCTGCCCCGCGATGGGGTGGATCACATGGGCGGCGTCGCCGACCAGCGCCAGCCGCGGCGCGATGAACGAGCGGGCGACGAAGTAGGACAGCGGAAACGCGCGCGGCTGGTCGAGCACCTTCAACTCGCCGAGATGCAGGCCGGCGCGCTTCTCCAGCTCGGCCTGGAATTCATCCGCGCTGAGCGCGACGAGGCGCTTCGCCTCGGCGCGCCGCTCGGTCCACACCAGCGAGGAGCGCTTGCCGGTCAGCGGCAGGATCGCGAATGGTCCGGGCGGAAGGAAATGCTCCTCGGCGCGGCCGCCATGGTCGCGCTCGTGACCGATGGTCACGACGATGCCGGACTGGTCATAGTCCCAGCCATGGGTCTGGATGCCCGCGCGCTCGCGCAGCTTCGAGCGCGCGCCGTCAGCGGCAACCAGCAGGCTCGCCTCGAGCTGGCTGCCGTCGCCCAGAGTCACCGCAATGCCGTCGGCCCGCGTCGCAAAGCCGGTCACCGGCATCGCCTTGAGCTCGACGCCTGCGGCCTCCGCATGCCGGACCAGCGCGTCGATCAAGAGCCGGTTCTCGACCATGTGCGCGAACGGCTCGCCGGCCTCGACCTGGCCCGCAAAGGTCAGGAACGCCGGGCGGATCGCATCCTCGGGCTTGGAGTCGGTGATGACCATGTCGAGGATCGGCTGCGCCTCGGGCGCGACATCGGCCCAGACCCCGATCGCGTCAAACAGCTTGCGGCAGGCCGCGACGATGGCGCTGGCGCGCGGATCACGGCTCGGCCGGTTCGCCAGCGCCGGATCGGCCACGATCACCGGCACCTCGGGCCCAAGCCCCTGACGGAGCGCCAACGCCAGCGCCAGGCCGGCAAACGCCCCGCCACAAATGACAATGCTTCGCTGTGTCGTCATGCCGCCCTGCTCACGGTTACTCTTGCGAGTGGAGTATAGCTGGGCGAAACAGGGGCGTGAAACAAGGTCTGCCCTCCGAAACCGTCATTTCCGGATGCCTGATCCCGCTGGAACGGGGCCGGAGCTGACGGCCGAGCCAGCGAAAGCACCACGCCATGTCCAAGGGACTGATCGACCTGATCTCGATCCTCGATCTCGAGCCGATCGAGGTGAACCTGTTCCGCGGCAACAGCCCGAAGACGAGCTGGCAGCGCGTGTTCGGCGGCCAAGTGATCGGCCAGGCGATGATGGCGGCGTGCCGCACTGTCGAGGGCCGGCTGCCGCATTCGCTGCACTGCTATTTCATCCTGCCCGGCGACCCGCAGGTGCCGATCATCTACCAGGTCGAGCGCCTGCGCGACGGCAAGAGCTATGCGACCCGGCGCGTCACCGCGATCCAGCACGGCAATGCGATCTTCTCGATCATGGTGTCCTTCCACAGCGACGAGGACAGCGCATTCAACCACCAGGACAAGATGCCGGACGTGCCGCCGCCGGAGAAGCTGACGGCGGAGGAGATCTCCAAGCAGCCGATGTTTCAGGAAGTCTTCCAAAGGATGCCGGACTTCATCCGCCGCTACTACGAATCCGACCGGCCGATCGAGCTGCGCCCCGTCGAACTGAACCGGTACTTCGGCCATAAGATCGAGGATGGCCGCATCAACGTCTGGATCAAGACGGCGGCGAAGCTGCCCGATGATCCGGCGCTGCACATGTGCGCGCTGGCCTATGCGTCGGACTTCTCGCTGCTCGACGCGGTCATGGCGCGCTATGGCCGCACCTTGTTCGACAAGCGCATGATGCCGGCCTCGCTGGATCACGCGATGTGGTTTCACCGGCCGTTCCGCGCCGACGAATGGCTGCTTTATGCGCAGGATTCGCCGAGCGCGCAGGGCGGCCGCGGGCTCACCCGCGGCTCGATCTTCAAGCCCGACGGCACGCTGGTCGCCTCCGTCGCGCAGGAGGGCTCGATCCGCGAGCGCCGGTAAGCTGCGCCCGTTGTAAATGAACACGTTAGATGGCCTGCAGTGACGCCCTTGGAGAAACAATTCCCAGCGACTTGAGAAAGAGTCCAAAGGACAGCCCTGCTGACATCGATATCTCGCTCAGCCAGCGCCAAAAGATCAAGCTCAGCGCGATATTGACGATGGCGACGACTGAAACAGAGAAGACAGAGAAGTAAGCTTGTCTAGCGGCATCGCCGCGTCTGCTATTCCAGCTCCCTCTGAAACACATCATCAATGCCAGTAATGGTGGCAAGATCAGTACGGGAACGGTCGCAAGCACCCAGATCAGAACCGCGGGGTCCTGCAGATAGGCCCCGGCCCGTCCAACCCAATACCGGAACTCAGATCTCACGCGGCTCGAAATATTTTCGACGGCAGTGACGCTGCCGCAATAGCCACATGTCAGCGCGCCTTCGTTCAAAGCGGAGCCGCAGGACGGGCAGCTCTGAAAGGAAATATTGGGCGCAGCTTTCGTCATACTGGCTGGCCCGACTGCAGGCGACGCAGGTATCGCAGGTTCATGTCCTTCGCCGTCGCGTAGGCATCGATCATCGACCAAATCCAGACTGTCCATCCCAAAAAGATGAACCACAGAGCTATACACCCAATCAGCATCAGGATTCCTTTCCCGACTCTGCCGCAGTACATTTGACCCGCACCGCAGAGGAGAAATGAAAGGAACAGAGCGACGCCCGGCGATTTCGCGCCGAAGACTCCGGTGTCGTCGAGAAGGACGGCTGTCGGCGCCATCTGGTTGGTTATCTGGACAACGGTCGAGCCGGCTGCAGCGGAGATCGGCGGAGCTTGCGGCGGAGCCCGGTTGAACAGCGAGGCGAGACGAAGGTCTTGCCCAGCCAAGGACCAAGCCTCGCTACCGACCGCGAGAACTTGGGTCGACTTGTCGATGCGGCCTTCCTTGACGAACTCACCCAGGCGGTGGCCGGTGTAAGGGCCGTAGGTCTGTCCATTGATATGGACGTGCCACTCCGCATCCAGCGGATGGGGCGGGGCATCCAGTGGCACTGCGGAAACGGGACTTGTGCTGGAAGGAAGGGGATTGATCTCGGGAATATTGCCCACGGTTTCTCTCCAAAATAATGTTTTCGTGGCACATGAGCCGCAAAGCGTCGTTCAATCTGAGCGCGGGGTCGCTGCAATGAGTCGCGCTCAGACTAGCTGTCCGAACGATATCCAAGCAATAGGCGATCAAATATCGCTTAACGCTGCGCTCTTTTTGTGCCATTTGCCTAGGAACAGGCCACAACAGCCGTTCGACGCCTGCCTCAGAAGCAGGCTGCCCAGACCCGAGGAAACCAAGGCCCGCCCATGAAGCTCGTCGTCGCGATCATCAAACCCTTCAAGCTCGACGAGGTGCGCCAGGCCCTCACCGCGATCGGCGTCCACGGCATGACCGTCACCGAGGTGAAGGGCTACGGCCGCCAGAAGGGCCATACCGAGATCTACCGGGGCGCCGAGTATATCGTGAACTTCCTGCCCAAGCTGCGCATCGAGATCGCGGTCAACTCCGACATCGCCGAGAAGGCGGTCGAGGTAATCACGACGCACGCGCGCACCGGCCAGATCGGCGACGGCAAGATCTTCGTGACGCCGATCGATCATGCCCGCCGCATCCGCACCGGCGAGACCGACACCGACGCACTCTAAGCCCGTCAAGCAGCCGCAACGGCTGCACGCCCGCCGCAACGGCGCGGCGAACTGCAAGATCCTAACATCTGACATGCCGGGGGGACTGTCATGGAGACCTGCGCGTCTCGTTGCCTGCGCGCGTCTGCAGCATTGGCTGCAGCGGGCG
Organism: Bradyrhizobium sp. SZCCHNR1051; assembly: GCF_032489615.1. NCBI lineage: Bacteria > Pseudomonadati > Pseudomonadota > Alphaproteobacteria > Hyphomicrobiales > Nitrobacteraceae > Bradyrhizobium > Bradyrhizobium sp. SZCCHNR1051. The sequence continues at coordinate 40,071 of NZ_JAUEYJ010000006.1, forward strand.
CGATTGCCTTCACCACGCCAGCAGCGGCCGCAGCGCCGTCCACGATCGAACCGGCCGACACCGCCTGGATGATCGTCGCCACCGCTTTGGTGCTGATGATGACCATTCCCGGTCTGGCGCTGTTCTACTCGGGCATGGTGCGCAAGAAGAACGTGCTGGCGACGATGGCGCAGAGCCTCGCAGCCGTGATGCTGATCTCGATCCTGTGGGTCGCATTCGGCTACTCGCTGGCCTTCGTCGGCGACGGCACCTGGATCGGCTCGCTCGACCGCGCCTTCCTCGCCGGCATGGGCATGGACAGCGTCCATCCCGGCGCCAGGACGATCCCCGAGTCGCTGTTCATGCTGTACCAGATGACGTTCGCGATCATCACGGTGGCGCTGGTGGCGGGCTCGGTCGCCGACCGCATGCGCTTCTCCGCCTACCTCCTGTTCAGCATCGCATGGTTCATCTTCGTCTATGTGCCGCTGGCGCATTGGATCTGGGGCGGCGGCTTTCTCGCGCAGGCCGGCGTGGTCGACTTCGCCGGCGGTCTCGTCGTGCATCTCTCCGCGGGCACCGCGGGATTGGTCGCGGCGCTGGTGATGGGACGCCGCCAGGGCTACGGCAGCGAGAACCTCTCGCCGTTCGATCTGTCGCTCGCGGTGGTCGGCACCGGCCTGCTCTGGGTCGGCTGGTTCGGCTTCAATGGCGGCTCGGCGCTCGGGGCGAATGCGCATGCGGTGATGGCGATCCTGACGACGCATCTGGCCGCCTGCGCCGGCGCCGTCACCTGGGGCGCGCTGGAATGGTCGACGCGGCGCAAGCCGTCGGTGCTCGGCATGATCTCCGGCGCGGTCGCCGGCCTCGGCACCATCACGCCCGCGTCCGGCTTCGTCGCCCCCTGGCATGGCCTGGTGATCGGCGCGCTCGCCGGTATCATCTGCTACTGGGCCTGCACCTCGCTGAAGCACCGCTTCAACTATGACGATTCGCTCGACGTGTTCGGCGTCCACGGCGTCGGCGGCCTCACCGGCACGCTGCTGGCCGGCGTGTTCGCGACCGCCGCGATCGGCGGCACAGCCGGGCTGATCGAGGGCAACCCGAAGCAGCTTGCGGCCCAGCTCTACGGCGTCGCCGTCACCCTGGTGTGGTCGGGCGGCGTCACCTGGGGGCTCCTGAAGTTGGTCAGCGCCTTCGTGCCGCTGCGGGTGTCGCGCGAGCACGAGCTGGAAGGACTCGACATCTCCCAGCATGGCGAGGCGCTACAATAGCTGCAGCAATTGGCGCCAATTGACCTGTTCGGCGTCGCGGGATTCTGCCCGCGCGGTGAGCAGCATTGTGTCTTGAGCCTGACATGCGTAACTTTTGCGCATGCATGCCCATTCCTTGAGCGCGACGGAATAGCGCAGCCTTTGATGCCCCCGGTGAGGGGTGAAAAGGTCAGGATTCACCGCTCGTTAGCCCTGACCAGCCGTCTGGCACGGCATTTGATTCTATCGCTCCCGGCTGTGCCCGCGTCGTGAAGCTCTCTCCGCGTGGTGAACCTCAGTCGACAGGAAGCGCTCGGTAACGTCCGTGCCGGGCCCAAGCGGGGATAGGACCCATGAAAATTGTTATGGCGATCATCAAGCCATTCAAGCTCGAAGAAGTCCGGGACGCCCTGACCGCCATCGGCGTTCATGGTCTCACGGTGACGGAAGTGAAGGGGTACGGCCGTCAGAAAGGTCATACGGAAATCTACCGCGGCGCCGAATATGCGGTGAGCTTCCTGCCCAAGATCAAGATCGAGGTCGCGATCCCCTCCGACCAGGTCGACAAGACCATCGATGCGATCAGCTCGGCCGCCAAGACCGGTCAGATCGGCGACGGCAAGATCTTCGTCATCAGCCTCGACCACGCCGTGCGCATCCGCACCGGCGAAGCGGACGCTGCGGCCCTTTGATTTCGCGCTCAAACCAGAACACTTACGGAGTACAATAAAATGACGTTCAAGCGTCCAACCAGCGCGGGATGGGTTACGCTCGCAATTGCAGGGCTCTGCGTCGCAGGCCTCGCCGATGTGGCGTTCGCCGAGGACGCGCCTGCCGCCGCTGCCGCAGCCGCCCCCGTTCCCAACAAGGGCGACGTCGCCTGGATGCTCGTGTCCAGCGCCCTCGTCCTGATGATGTCCATCCCCGGCCTCGCGCTGTTCTATGGCGGCCTCGTCCGCACCAAGAACATGGCCTCGGTCCTCACGCAGGTGTTCGCCATCGTTGCGATGGTCGGCGTGATCTGGACGCTCTACGGCTACTCGCTCGCCTTCACCGACGGCGGCAGCATGACCTCGTGGGTCGGCGGCTTCTCCAAGGCCTTCCTGCACGGCGTCGACGCCAACTCGACCGTTCCGACCTTCTCGAACGGCGTGGTGATCCCGGAGCTGGCCTACTTCGTGTTCCAGATGACCTTCGCGATGATCACCCCGGCCCTGATCGTCGGCGCCTTCGCCGAACGCATCAAGTTCTCGGCGGTGATGCTGTTCATCCTGCTCTGGGTGACCTTCATCTACTTCCCGATCGCGCACTGGGTCTGGTTCATCGCAGCTCCCGATGACATCGCTGCTGCTGCCAAGGCTCTCGCTGCCGCTGGCGACGCTGCCGCCAAGACCGCTGCCCAGGCCAAGCTCGACGAAGTCACCGGCGCTGTCGGCTGGCTCGCCGGCGCTGGCGCTCTCGACTTCGCAGGCGGCACCGTCGTCCACATCAATGCCGGCATCGCCGGCCTGGTGGGCGCGGTTCTGATCGGCAAGCGCACCGGCTACGGCAAGGAGCTGATGGCTCCGCACTCGCTGACCATGACCATGATCGGCGCCGCGCTGCTGTGGGTCGGCTGGTTCGGCTTCAATGCCGGCTCCAACCTGGAGTCGAACGGCGTCACCGCGCTGGCCTTCGTCAACACCATGGTCGCCACCGCCGGTGCGGCGCTGTCCTGGCTGCTGTGCGAATGGGCCGTCAAGGGCAAGCCCTCGCTGCTCGGCATCTGCTCGGGTGCGGTCGCCGGCCTCGTCGCCGTCACCCCGGCCTCCGGTTATGCCGGTCCGATCGGCGCTCTGGTGCTCGGCCTGATCGTCTCCCCGGTCTGCCTGTTCTTCGTCTCCACCGTGAAGAACGCGCTCGGCTATGACGACGCGCTCGACGTGTTCGGCGTGCACTGCATCGGCGGCATCATCGGCGCTCTGGCCACCGGCATCCTGGTCAACCCGGCTCTCGGCGGCGTCGGCATCACCGACTACACCAACATCACCGGCAACAACGCCGGCACCTACGACTTCGCCACGCAGATGCTGGCGCAGCTCAAGGCTGTCGTCGCCACGCTGGTGTGGTCGGGTGTCGGCTCGGCGATCCTCTACAAGGTCGTCGACGTGGTCATCGGCCTGCGCCCGACCGTGGAGCAGGAGCGCGAGGGTCTGGACATCACCGACCACGGCGAGCGCGCCTACAACTACTGAGTTCTCCCGGGACTTGGTCGTACGCGACCAGGTCCGCAACTTCGGTTCGGGCAAATACCCGGCAATGCCCTGACCGTTGAGGGGCTCCAGCGCAAGCTGGGGCCCCTTTCTTTTTGTTTGGATCGTGAGGGCCGAGCGCGCGCCAAATAACCGGCGTCGTCCCTGCGAACGGGACCCATACCGCGTGATGTTTGTAAGAGGCAGGCTGCGAGTCCCGTGCAAGACAACTGAACCCTGTAGTTATGGATCCCGGGTCGGCGCGCTTCGCGCTTGCCCGGGACGACAGCTGTGGTTGGCGCGCCCGGCGTTGCCTCCGAGAAGCAGCTCGAAGGCGAACGATCTCGTTCTCGCGACACGATGCGCCCGAGCTGTGCTGAAACTCACCGCCCTCGAATCATGAGGGCGCAGGGAAGGCCGGGCGCTGGCCGCGCCCGTGGCCCGCCAGCGAAAGAAAATGCTGGCGGCAGGTACCACAGGTCTGGCCGAACACACCCGGCCCTCCCTGCGCAACGGTTTTAACGGCTGCTTCGCGTTCTCCTTGGCGCGCCGGGCTTGTTGGCCACCATCACGAGCGCGACACGCTAGCATCAGCACCCGCTTGATATCAGCATCGGGATATCAGGACCGCGCGACTTGACCGTGCGTGCATCGCCGTTCGTCCGCGCAGACTGAACTACGCTGCGGCAACACACGCCCATCGCCTCCCACTGCCAACGGTCCGTGACGGTCGCGAAACGCCCCTCATGCGGCAACAGGATGCGCGGAAATGTGAAGGTGATTTGCCCGACGACACAAGCCGGCGCGGCTGCGGCAAACTAACTCGACGGGCAATTGGCGCATGTCGGGAATGCGGAAACTGCCCGACGGGCAACCGAGCAGGCTTTGATCCGCACAATAGCGCGGGGGATGCCAATCCGGTTGCAGCGGCAGAAAACACAGCTTAGCAATACTGTTCACTGGCTCCGGCTGATTTTAAGAATTGGAGCCCGGCCGTAACAGCGATCGCCGCTGCAGCCGGCACATGGGGGATCAGGATGAAGCATCGCTGTCGGTACGTCGTCGTCGCCTCCGCCATTTGGCTCACCGCCGCAGCGCCGCCATCGGCAAGAGCCCAAGCGACATCACAGGAGTCCTTGGCGGCTGCGAAAGAGCTGGTCTCCGTGATGCATATGAATGACCAGGCGACAGCCCTGTTGCCGATCGTTCTGAAGAACCTGAGACCGACGATCGTCCAGGGGCGCGCCGAGGTCGCTCTGCAATATGATGCGTTGATCCCGAAGTTCACCCAGGCCTTTCAGGGCAGGGTTTCCGAATTCTCGGATGCGATCGCGGTCGTCTATGCCAGGAACTTCTCGGCGGACGACCTCAGGACCATGGCTGAGTTCTACAGGACCCCGACAGGTCAAAGAGTCCTGCAGAAGCTGCCGTCCGTCACCCAGGAGTCGAGCATTGCCGGGCAGAAATTTGGTCAAGCTCTCGGCGAAGAGATCAGGAAGCAGATGGTCGATGAACTGAGGAAGAAAGGTCTCGATCTCTGATCCGAACTCCCGATCGTCATGCAGCGGCGCTGCCCTGCGACATAACCGGCGCGACGGGCAATTTCCGTATGACAGGCTTGTGGTCCGTCCCGCCTCGCCATCCCCCGGGAAGCCGAACCGAGACGTCCACGGTCATGCCCCCGATGGCGGGCACGACACCGGATTGCAGGCTCAAACCTTGCCGCGGCCGATAGGCCGGCGAACGACAACGCAGGTCGATGGTCAGCTCATGCGCCTTCGAACTTGAACGACACGTTGAGCTTGGCCCGATAGGCTTCGACTTTCCCCTTCGCATCGAGCTGCATGTCGAGCTTGACGACTTCTGCAACGCGCAGGTCCCGGAGTGTTTTCGCAGCTTGTTCGACCGCATTCGCGGCCGCCTTTTCCCAAGATTCGCTGCTGGTACCGATCAGCTCGATGACTTTGTAGACGCTGTCAGACATGTCGGTCTCCTGTTCGGTATGGAGCAGGAAGCAGGTGCTCCCTGCTACAACTGAACGTAGCATCATAGCGCGGCGCCTGAAAGGACGCAGCCTGCCCATGGCAGCCGCAGGTCCGGAGCTACCACGAATGGCGCTAACGCCTTGCGCGTCTCACAAGCCCTTGCGCCCTACACGCCGCCCAGCTTGCAGATGTGCTTCCACTCCTCCGCCGTCACCGGCTGCACCGAGAGCCGCGACTGCTTCACCAGCGCCATCTCGCTCAGCGTCTTGTCGGCCTTGATCGCGGCGAGCGTCACCGGGGTCTTGAACGCCTTGTGCGCCTTGATGTCGACGCAGACGAACTTGCCCGTCTTGTCGGTCGGATCGGGATAGGCTTCCTTGATGATCTCGGCGATGCCGACGATCTCCTTGCCCTCGTTGGAATGGTAGTAGAAGGCGAGGTCGCCCTTCTTCATCGCCACCAGATTCTGCCGCGCCGTGAAGTTGCGCACGCCGGTCCAGGCTTCGCCCTTGGCCCCCTTCGCCACCTGCTGGTCCCACGACCACACCGAGGGTTCGGATTTCACCAGCCAGTAGTTCATATGTGCAAGATCCTCAGATCACGTCGCGCCAGTCTCGAGCGGAATACGGCCTCGCTCGGCGGCCGGATCAAAGAAGACGACAACGGCCGGGTCAACACCTTAGAGCCGGGGCGCTGCGCTTTTGCCCAGCGATGACGCGGCGCCGGTCTCTGCGCTCAACCCTCATGGTGAGGAGTGCCGCAGGCGCGTTCAGGCGATGCTCTCGCATCGCCCCGAGAACCATGAGGCCGGATCAGGGCCTCCCCCTTCGAGACGCCCGCCTGCGGCGGGCTCCTCAGGGTGAGGGGTGAATGTGGTGCGCAGCCAGAACGCTCACTCCTCCGCCTTGAACGGGCGCATCATCAGCGCCTCGATCGCGGCGTCGATCGTCACCGCGCCCGCGAGGATCGCGGCAACGGCCTGCGCCACCGGCATCTCGACGCCGCGGGAGGCTGCGAGCTCGACCAGGACCGGCGCGGTGTATTGCCCCTCGGCAAGCTTGCCCGCGGGCAGCGGCTCGCCGCGGCCGAGCGCGAGGCCGGCGGCGAAGTTGCGCGACTGCGGACCGGCGCAGGTCAGGATGAGGTCACCGAGGCCGGACAGGCCGGTGAGCGTTTCGCTGCGGGCGCCATAGGCGCGGCCGAGCCGCACCAGCTCGGCGAAGCCGCGCGTGGTCAGCGCCGCCAGCGCCGAGGCGCCGAGCTTGCGGCCGGAAACGATGCCGGCAGCGATCGCCAGCACATTCTTGGCGGCGCCGCCGATTTCGACGCCACGCACGTCGGTGGAGTGATAGGGCCGGAAGGTCGGCGAGCCCAGCGCATGGACGAGATCGGCCGCAAGCGCCTCGTCGGGCGCGGCGAGCGTCACCGCGGTCGGCAGGCCGCGCGCGACGTCGTCGGCGAAGCTCGGGCCGGAGAGGATCGCGGGGATCGCGTTCGGCGCGGCCTCCGCGATCACCTCGGTCATGAATTTATGGGTGCCGTGCTCGATGCCCTTGGCGCAGGCGATGAGCGGCGTGCCCGGACGGAGCAGCGGTGCGAGATGCATGACGGCGCCGCGCAGATGCTGGGCGGGGACGACGATGAGAACGGCGTCGGCGCGGGCGGGCTCGGCAAGATCGGCGGTCACGGCGATGCGCGACGCGAGGGGAATGCCGGGCAGGCGCGGGTTCTCACGGGCAGCGCCGATGCGCGCGGCGTGGTCGGCATCGCGGGCATAGAGCGTGACGTCACGCCCGGCGCGCGCTGCGACAGCGGCGAGCGCGGTGCCCCAAGCACCGGCGCCGATGACGGAGATCGTTTGGAAACGAGTCATTCGCCGCGGATTCGGCTGCGCTCCCTCCCCCCTTGCGGGGGAGGGTTGGGGAGGGGGGTGCCACGAGCGAGAATTTTTATGGAGCCCCCCCCACCCCCGACCTCTCCCCGCAAGGGGGAGGGGAGCGCACCGCGTGTGGTGCAGGAGCTTGCCACATCACAGCCGAGGGCGATCCAGCCGCTTCGTGCGGAATGAAAAAGCAATTCCATCACCCTCAAAACCCCGCGCGCGTATTCGCGAACTTGCCGGGCACGCTGGCATTCGCATCCAGCAGCCAGCGCGCCCGCGGGGCGGCGTCCATGCCATCGACGAGGCCGAGCGCGAGGCGCTCCAGTCCGGCCCAGGCGATCATGGCGCCATTGTCGGTGCAGAGCGCGGGCGGCGGCATGATCAGCCGCGTGCCGGCCTGCTGCGCGACATCGTCGAGCGCGCCACGAATGGCTTGGTTGGCGGCGACGCCGCCGGCGGCCACCAGCGCGGTCGGCGCGCCGAAGCGCTGCTTGAACAGGTCGAGGCCGACGCGCAGGCGGTCGGCCGTCGAGTCCAGCACCGCCGCCTGGAAGCTGGCGCAGAGGTCGGCGATGTCCTGCTCGCTCACCTTGTCGAGCCGGCCGATCTCGTTGCGCACGGCCGTCTTCAGCCCGGACAGCGAGAAATTGGCATCGCTGCGGCCCAGCATCGGACGCGGGAAGGCAAAGCGCGCGGCGTCGCCATTGCGCGCGGCCTGCTCGACCTGCGGTCCGCCCGGATAGGGCAGGCCCAGCATCTTCGCGACCTTGTCGAACGCCTCGCCCATCGCGTCGTCGACGGTGGTGCCGAGCCGGACGTAGTCGCCGACGCCGGCGACTGCGACGATCTGGGTGTGGCCGCCGGAGGCCAGGAACAGGCAATAGGGGAAGTCGATTGCATCGGTGAGGCGCGGCGTCAGCGCATGCGCCTCGAGATGGTTGACCGCGATCAGCGGCGTGTCGTGCACCATCGCGATCGCCTTGGCGGTGGTGAGGCCGACGATGACGCCACCGATCAGGCCGGGGCCGGCGGCCGCCGCGACGCCGCCGAGCGCGGCATAGTCGATGCCGGCTTCGCGCATCGCCGCGTCGATGAGATGGTCGAGCATGTCGACATGGGCGCGCGCCGCGATCTCTGGAACCACACCGCCATAGATGGCGTGCTCGTCGGTCTGCGAGCGCACCACGTTGGAGAGGATCTGCCCCTTGCCGTCCGAATCACGCGCCACCACGGCCGCGGCGGTCTCGTCGCAGGTGGTTTCGATGCCCAGCACGAGCGTTTGCGATTCGTTACCCAATCTCAACCCTTTTGGTCATTATGAGTGCGCAGAACCGCCTAACACCACGAGGTCGCCAGGTGCAATCGTCCGTCCGTTGCAGCCCGGCCGATCCGTGTTCGACGGGAGCATAGCACATGGCCGTGCTGGTGACCCGTCCCGCCCCGGACAATGAACGCACCGCGAGCGCCCTGCGCGCGCGCGGCTTCGAGGTGCTGCTGGCGCCGATGCTGCGCTTCGAGCCGGTCGCGCTGCCGCCGGACGCGGGCCGCGACGCCGCCGGCGTCATCGTGACATCATCGAACGCGCTGCGCGCGGCGGCGCCGCAGCTCAGAGGGTCCGCATTGCTGCGCCTGCCGCTGTTCGCGGTCGGCGACCGGACCGCCGCAGCCGCACGCGAGGCCGGCTTCACGCAGGTGATCTCGGCCGCGGCCGATGCGACGGCGTTGCGCGACCTGATCGCAGACAGCGGCGTCGTCGTCGACGCCAAGGCCACCCTGCTCTATCTCGCTGGCGCCGACATCTCGCGCGACCTCGCTTCCGAGCTCGCCGAGCGCGGCTTCGATGTGGTCACCCAGACCGTCTATCGGATGGCGCCGGTCGCGGCGCTGCCGCGCGACGTCTGCGCGGCCTTCGCAGCCAACCGGATCGAGGCGGTGCTGCATTATTCGCGGCGGAGTGCCGCGGCATTCGTGGCAGCCATCCGGACCGATGGCGTCGAAATCTCGGCGCTGGCGGTGCCCCATGGCTGCCTGTCGGCCAATGTCGCCGAGGTGCTGCGCGAGGCCGGCGCCACCCAGGTCACAATCGCGGCGCATCCGGATGAAAACGACATGCTGGAGGGCCTGACCCGTGCGCTACGGTCGTGAATGGCGTAAGAGAGCCTGCTCAATCTTGCCTCAGCCAGGGAACTTCCACCATGGTCGATGAACCCGACACCGCTGCACCGGCCTCCGACACTGGGCGGCCGAAACGGCCACCGCCGACCATCGACCTGGAGCCGACCTCACGCGAGGAGCGCCCGTCGGCCAGCGAGAGCGCGGCCGAGCGGCCGACCGCCTCGCCATGGTCCGCTCCGGCGGCGGCGATGGCCGAAGGCTCGTCGGAGACCGCCGCCGAATCGCACCCGCATTTGGCGCCGGACGCCGAAGCGGCTGCTGCCGCCGATGACAGGGTCGAGGAGACCATTGCCGCGGCCGAGCCGCCGCGCATGGCGCCGCCCCCCTCCCGGCCGGTGTCGCCCTGGATCATCGCGCCGTTCTCCGGCGCGGCCGCGGCCGCGCTGGTCATCGGCGTCGGCTGGATGCTGGGCTGGCCGCAGGTCGCACCGCCGTCGGCGATCTCGCCGCAGGCCACGGCGGTCGACGAGCTCACCTCCCGCGTCGCCGGGCTGGAGCAGCGCATCGGCAAGCCGGATGGCGCCGTGACCGGCCGGCTCGATGCCGCCGACAAGGCGATGGCAGCGCTTCGCAACGACGTCGTCGGCCTGCGCGCTCAGGCCGACAAGACCGTGGCCGCCCTCAACGACGTCCGGGCGCAGCCGCGCGACGGCTCCGCGCCGGCGCCCGCACCCGAGCCGGTCGATCTCTCCGGCCTGACCGCACGCATCGACGCGCTGGAGCGGGCGAGCAAGAACCAGAGCGCGGCGCTGGCGCAGGAGCGCGCCAGGATCTCCGAGGCGGCAGAGGCGGCCAAGCCGGCCGACGACGCGCCGTTGCGCCGCGTGGTCGCCGCGACCCTGCTCGACGTCGCCGTCCGTCACGGCGATCCCTATGGAGCGGCGCTGACCACCGCCAAATCGCTGGCGCCCGACGCGGCCGCGCTGAAGCCGCTGGAGGCGTTCGCCACGACCGGCGTGCCGAGCCCCGCGGCACTGAGCCGCGAGCTGCTCACCATCGTGCCGAAGCTCTCGCCGCCGGCGCCCGAGAGCACCACCGGGACCTCGATCCTCAGCAAGCTCTCGGCCGGCGCCTCGAGCCTGGTCAAGGTCGAGCGCACCGACGGCGCCGGCACCGATCGCGGCGCGGTCGTGGCACGGATCACCGCGGCGGCGCTGCGCAACGATTTCGCCGAGGCCCGCCGCGAGCTGAAGGGTCTCTCGCCTGGTGATCGCGCCCCCGCCAATGACTGGCTCGCACGCGCCGATGCCCGCGACGCCGCGCTGTCGGCCGCCCGCAAATTCGCCGACGACGCGATGACCGCGCTCGCCAAACCCGCGCAATAGGACGCCCATGTTCCGGATCGTCATTTTCCTCATCCTGGTCGGGCTCGCCGCTGCGGGCTCGGCCTGGGTCGCCGAGCAGACGGGCGACGTCGTCTTGAATTGGGGCCCGTGGCGGATCGCCATGACCTTGCCGGTGTTCGTGCTCGCGCTCGGCCTCACCATCGCCGCCTGCGTCGCGCTGTGGAACCTGATCAGCGCGCTGCTGCGGGCACCCGGCCGTATCCGCAAGGCGCACCGCGCCCGCCGGCATCAGCGCGGCCGCCACGCCATCACCCACGGCCTGCTGGCGATTGGCCACGGCGATTCGACTGCGGCGCGGCAGCACGCCGACACCGCCAGGCGGCTGGCCGGCGACGATCCGCTGACGCTGCTCCTGCACGCCCAGGCGGCGCAGCTCGAAGGCGACCGCGACGGCGCCCGGCGGGCCTTCCGCGCCATGGCCGAGCGCCAGGACACGCGCCTGCTCGGCCTGCGCGGCCTGTTCATCGAGGCGCAGCGCGCCGACGACGCCTATGCTGCGGTGATGATCGCCGACGAAGCGCTCAGGCTGGCGCCCAACGCCACCTGGGCCTCGCATGCGGTGCTCGGCTTCCGCTGCGCCGAGGCCGACTGGGACGGTGCGCTTTCGATCCTCGACGGCAACTACACCGCCGGCATGATCGACAAGCCGACCTACCGCCGTCAGCGCGGCGTGCTGCTGACGGCGCGCGCGCTGGCGCTGGAGACCGGCGACCGCGACCTGTCGCGCACCAGCGCGATGGACGCGGTGAAGCTGGCGCCAACCCTGGTGCCGGCCGCGGTGCTGGCGGCGAAGTTCGAGAGCGAGGCGCACCAGGTGCGGCGCGCGATGAAGATCATCGAGGCCGCCTGGGCCGCGTGCCCGCATCCGGATCTCGCCGACGCCTACGCCCATGTGCGGCTCGGCGATTCGGCCCGGCAGCGGCTGGCGCGGGTGGAGAACCTGGCCGCGCGGACGCCCGGCCATGTCGAGGGCGCGCTGGCGGTGGCGCGCGCGGCGATCGACGCCGCCGAATTCGGCCGCGCCCGCGAGGCGCTGGCGCCGTTCACGGAGGACCCGACCCAGCGCGTGGCGATGCTGATGGCCGAGCTGGAGCGCACCGAGCATGGCGACGCCGGCAAGGCGCGCGAATGGGCGCTGCGCGCGGTGCGGGCCCGCCACGACCCGGCCTGGACCGCGGACGGCTATGTCAGCGACCGCTGGCAGCCAATCTCGCCGGTCACCGGCCGGCTCGACGCCTTCCAGTGGCAGACGCCGGTGGCGAGCCTGCCCTCGGAGCGCAGCAGCGTGATCGAAAGCTCGGCCTTCGCCGAAGCCGTGCTGGCGCCGCCGGTCCGCCCGGCCATGGCCGAAGCCGCGGTCGAGCCGCCGCGCGAGGCCGCACCCGCGCCCGTGGTGATCACGCCGGCCGTGCAGGACAACGAGCCGCCGCGGCCGGCGGCAGCCGCCGAGCCCGAGCAGGCCGAAAAGCCAGTCGAGGCAGTGGACAAGCTTGTCGACAAGCCCGTGGATATCCCTGTGGACACGGCTGAGGACGGCAGGCTGATCGAGGCCACGGCCATCGCCGCCGAGCCGGCGCCGCCGCTGCAGGCCGCGGCCCCCGCCGAGGCCGAATCGGAGCCGGAGGCCGAGCCGGATGCCGTGGCCGCCAAGCCGGCCGAGACCGCGGCCACCGCGCCGACGCCGCTGTTCCGCACCCGCAACGATCTCGCCAGGCCGGCGGAGACGCCGATCCAGGCGATCGTCCCGATCATGCGACCGCCGGACGATCCCGGCGTCGACGACGACGACCAGCCCCGCGACGAGTTCGCCGAGCAGCTCGCGCCCAAGGCCCAGGCCGGCGGCTGGCGCGGGTTCTGGTCGCGGTTCGGCGGCTGAGGGCAACCAGCCCCGCCGTTCCGGGTCACACCGGTTCGTTTCCGCGCCGCGGCGGCGCGCGTTGTCCTTGCCAACGGGCCGTTCGCCCGATATCAGGAGCGCGATCGCGTCGTCCGTCCCCGTGCCGGGCGCTCGCCGCTATGGTTCGCCGCAATAGCTCAGCTGGTAGAGCACGTCATTCGTAATGACGGGGTCGGGGGTTCGAGTCCCTCTTGCGGCACCACGCTTCGCCCTTCGGGCTACGCGTGGCGCAGCCGCGCAGGTGCCCGAAGGGCGAGGCGTGCCCGGCGTAGCTTCTTGGCGAAGCCGGGCGTTTGAGCCCCCCGGTGCTCCGGCTAAGCCCCGCGTTCTGATCCGATCAACCCTGTCAAACAGCCCACCGCTCGTCGCAGCCTTGCTCACGCGCATACCACCGCACCCTCGCGGCCGGTTCGGCCCGAGCTCTGCTGCAGTCGGCGTCCTCGTCGATTGAGAGGGCGCAGGGAAGGCCGAGTGCCGACTGGCACCCGCGGCCCCCGTGCGAAGAAAATGCACGGGGAAGGAACCACAGGCTCAGCCGGAAACAACCCGGCCTTCCCTGCGCAATGGTTTGAACGGCTGCTCCGTGCTCTCCCAGGGGACCGGGCTTGCTTGCCCCCGTCATCGGGATGTCACCGACCAAGACACCAGCGTCGGGGTGTCGGGACCACACGGCTTGACCGTCCGCGAAACGACGTTCGTCCGCACCTCCATCGAGATGCTGCGTCGCTCCGCGGCCACCGCTCCCCGCCGCAACGTCCCGTGACGATCGCGATGCGCCCCTCTCAGTGCGGGCGGGATGCGCGAGATCAAACCATTGATTTGGGGACCTTGTCAACAAAATTTCTGGTATTCGGAATTCGTGCCCTGCGCTGCTCCCCTGCGGCGGCACGCCGCCAATGGTCCCGTTTGGCCGCCATCAAACTCGATGACGAGGCCAAACTGGCTCCCGAGCAGGACGACGAGAAAGGTGCAGCGTCACCGTAACCCGTGGTCGTTCCTCTGCGAGCGGTGTGACGGTCATTGGACCAAGAGGCACTCTTCTTGGATACTGAATCAAAACACCAGCACCTTCTCGGCGGAAACGGTCATCGCCGCGAGTTCAACCATGGTGCTGCGCCTGACACCGCCGAGTATCTCTGCATCAGCAAGCCCGCGGGCGTCCATGCAGGTGCCGCAAAGTAGGACTTGTCCTTTGCCCGCGAGAACGCCCTTTAGCATGCGCTCCACATTGTAGTAGCCGTCCGGCGTCTTCTGGCCCGACTTCGCGGCCACTACCGCGTCAGCCATCAAGAACACCGTCACGGTGGTCGCTGGATCGCTCTTGGCGAGAGCGAGAGCGAGGCGCAAGCCGTTGTAGGTGCGCTCGGTGCCGTAGGGCGGGTCGTTGAGTATCAGCAGAACCTGCAAGGGCGCCTCCTCTTCCAACTGATCAAGCTTGCGGTTGGACGCGCCGAATTACTCGCCGAGAACGCGCCGCCGGTCCTCGAATTCCGCCTTATCTATCTCGCCACGCGCAAAGCGCTCTTTGAGGATATCGAGCGCCGTCCGGGCTGGCGGCGATTGGTGTTGCGGATATGTCCCCGGCCATGGGCCGCCCAGCCAGCGAACGAGGACAACTGCGAGGGCAACCAGGACTGCGAGAAAGAGAATCATGAAAAACGGACCGAACATCATGGCGTATCCTCCGCCCCATCCCATCATGTGCGGGCCCCAACCGTAGTAGCGTTCAGGATCTGACGGCGCCTGCGCTTGCGCCCATACTGCCCCAGGCAGGAGGGAGAGAGCAGCGACCGTTCGAACCAATACTTTCTGCATCGGCTTGCTCCATCATTGAAGAAATTCAACTCTACCCCGCCGGTCGCCTCGCTTGTTGCGCGAGGTCAACCGAAGTCGCTGTACGCTCCCGCATGAACACCGCCGCGACAGCCCCGGAAATGAACGTCAGAGCGGCGATCGAAACAATCGCCGCTGAAAGTCCGAATCTGTCTGCGATGATGCCGGCCGACAGCGCACCGATCGCGTAGCCGAGGTCGCGCCAGAAGCGGTAGACGCTGAGCGAGCGAGCGCGCCAGCTTGGATGCGAGGCGTCGGACACGGCGGCGATCAAGCTCGGGTACACCATGGCCGTGCCAAGTCCGAGCAGCAGGCTGCCGACGAGCCACCACTCGAAATGACTCGTCCCCCCGGTCAGGAACAAGCCCCCGGCCTGCACCCACATGCCGGCGACGATCAGGCCCTTGCGGCCCCAGCGGTCCGACAGGGGACCCGTGGCGACTTGGAGGATGCCCCACGTCGCTGGATAGACGGCCTTCAATATGCCGATCCGATCAACCGCGAGACCGAAGGAGGCGAAGAATAGCGGGAAGATGCCCCAGCTCATGCCGTCGTTGAGGTTGTTCACCAGCCCGGCCTGCGATGCGGCAAACAGGTTGCGATCCCTGAATGACGTGAGGAGGAAGATCTCCCGGAAGCTGATCGGAGACGCTTGCCGTGCATGCACCGCCATCTCCAATCGGACGTGCTCGCGCGTATCGCGCACCAGCAGGATCGAAAGCGCGGCGCCGAGAATCGCATAGGCCACACCGAGATAGATCGGTGCCGGCCGCAACCCATACTCCGACGCAAGATAGCCGGTGAGGTAGGCGGTCGCGCCGACCGCGAGGTATCCGGCGAACTCGTTCAGGCCCACCGCAAGGCCGCGCGACTTCGGCCCGACGAGATCGATCTTCATGATCACCGTCATCGACCAGGCAAGGCCCTGATTGATGCCTAGAAGGGCATTGGCGGCGATCACCCATCCCCAGCTTGGCGCCCAGATGATCATGAAGGGCACTGGAAGTCCTACGAGCCACCCAAGGATCAGAACCCGCTTGCGCCCCCATTTGTCGGCAAGCTTGCCGGAAATCAGATTGGCGCACGCCTTCACGACGCCGAAGCTGACGATGAAAGAGACGACAAGCGTCGTCGAGCCGACCTTGAACTCCTCGGCACCGATCAGTGGCACGACGGTTCGCTCGATCCCGACCATCCCGCCCACGAAAGCGTTGATGAGGACAAGTAGAGCGAACTGCGGCCAATTTTCCCTCAGCCCCAATCTGACCAAAGAGGCGGCTTGTGGAGCGGATACCGTTTCGCTCATGGCATCAGGCCGCAGCGGCAGTGACGCCCGAATTGGCGGCTCTGATCTTCGCGGCTTCCGGCGGCGCCGGCGGAATCTCGGCGACCATGAACCGCACAAACTCGGCTTCATCCTCGATCATGAAGGCCTGGTTGTGCCGCTTCTCGAAGCCGATGGTCGACCAGGGCTTGCCGCTCAGCCGGCGGCCGCAGACCGAACCCGCATAGGCGCCGGGCAGCACCTCGACGTAGTCCGGCAGCCCCTTCAGCTGGCGCACGCTGCGAAACAGTTGTTTTGCGCCATCTTCGGCGCTGGCGGCGAGTTCGGTACGGCCCAGATCGCCGACCATCAGGGTGTGGCCGGTCAGGACGAACCAGGGCTCGTCGGCGCGAGTCCGGTCCGTCACAAGAATGCAGATGTGCTCGGGTGTGTGCCCCGGCGTGTGGAGAACTGTCGCCGTGACGTTGCCGAGCGGAAGGACTTCGCCGTCGCTCACACCTTTGAACGGAAACGACACGCCCGCGGCCGACGAGAGCACGTATGGCGTCCCTGCCGCGTGGGCGAGAGCCCGACCCGCCGAGAGGTGGTCGGCATGGACATGCGTATCGATGACGAAGTGAATGCGCATGCCGGCATTGTCGGCGGCTTGCAGATAGGGCTGGATATCGCCGACGGGATCGACGACCGCGCCGGCCGCCTTGCCGCCGCAGCCGAAGAGGTAGGAGATGCCGACGGGCTCGCTATGCAAGAACTGGCGGAGGATCATGGACTTGCACTCCCCTCTAAGAGCGGCTAGATACCATTCAATCGATCTGCTGAATGATATCTTCAGGAGCTGCCGTGTCAAGTACCGGACCGAAACACGCGATCTATGAAAATCTCGCCGAGGTGGCGCAGGCGTTGGGCCATGCGCATCGGCTTGAACTGTTGGAGCACCTCGCCCAGGGGGCGCGCAACGTCGAGGAGCTATCGGCCCGTGCTCATCTGACGTTCGCCAACACATCCCGCCACCTGCAGATCCTCAGGCGCGCGCGTCTCGTCGAGACGGAGCGTCGGGGTAAACACGTTCTCTATCGCTTGGCCGGCGATGCCGAAGTGGTCGCGCTGACGAAGGCCCTGGGTCGCGTCGGCGAGCGAAATATCGCCGAGATCGGCCGCGTCGTGACCGACTACTTCCATGCCCGCGACGCGCTCGAACCGGTGTCGCGAGATGATCTGGTCGCGAGATTGCACGACGATCTGGTCACGGTGCTCGATGTGCGCCCCGAAGACGAGTTCGCGCTGGGCCATCTACAGGGAGCTCTCAACATTCCACTCGCCGAGTTGGAGCGACGTTTGGGCGAACTTCCGAGGGGCCGGGAGGTGATCGCCTATTGCCGCGGCCCCTATTGCGTCCTTTCGTTCGAAGCGGTCGCAGCGCTCAGGACGCGAGGTTATCGCGTCCGCCGTCTCGAGGATGGCTACCCCGAATGGAAAGCCGCCGGCCTGCCCGTCGAATCGCTCGCTTGAGACAAGCGCATCTGGTGCATCATGAATGCTAAGCCTCCGCGCGCAGAAGCTGCGTGGCCGATTGTCGGCGTCAAGGACCACAAAGCGGCCTCGGTGTTCCGGCCCGAAGCGCTGCTCAGGGAGGCGCGGCGGCAGAGAGAACTGCCGCTCGTCGCGGTCCCCGAAATCTGCGTGCTTGACCCGGACGGCGATGTCGTGCGCCACCTCAAACGGACCGGCGCCGGCCGCGTCCATGAAGGATGGGCCTGCTATCACACTGAGCTTCTTGCTTTTGATTTCGACGGTATCGGCGAGGTCGGCATCGTCGGCTGCGCCGTCGGCGCACCGTTCGCCGTGCTGATCGCCGAGCAACTCTTCGCGTCCGGCTGTCGGCTACTCGTCAGCGTCACGTCCGCCGGCCAAATCACTCCAATCGGACCCACGCCGTACTTCGTCCTGATCGAACGCGCGCTGCGCGACGAGGGGACGAGCTATCACTATCTTCCGCCAGCAACGTTTGCTGAAGCACCAGATTCAAAGTTGCTCAATCGCGCCGAACAGGCGCTACGTGGGCTCACGGGCATCTCGGTTCACCGCGGCCCGACCTGGACAACCGATGCGCCGTATCGCGAAACCGAAGCCGCGATTGCTTCCGCACGGGATTTGGGTGTCCTTGCAGTCGAGATGGAGGCTGCGGCCCTATATGCATTCGCGAACGCAAGGGGCCAGTCGGTAATCTGTTTTGCTCATGTGACAAACGCGATGGCTCAGGTTGAAGGAGACTTCGAGAAGGGCGAGGCAGATGGGACCATCGCAACGCTCGCGGTCGTCGCCGCCGTCGTCCGAGCATGGTCTGCTTCACCTCGAACACCAGGCTTCGGGTGAAGTAGCCGCGATGTTGGCTGCTGCTGGGCTTAATCCTTCCGAGATCGTTCGGCCGTTCACCGTGCGCTTGCCAGAGCATTCGCCCTTGCACTCTTCGCTAATGCTTCCAGTGCGCCGATATCGAGCCCCTCGATCTTTGCTTGTGCCGGGTTTGCCAGGGAGCGAAGGATTTCGGTTTGGCGATGCCCCGGCACCTCGCCATATCCCACAAAGGTCGTCATTTCGCTCTCGTGTCCGAGGTTTTGGCTCCATGGCTTCCATTCCTCAGGAGACCGGCAGAGGGTCCCACCGAGTCGCGCTCAACGGCCGGTCATTGTGGCCCGGTTGATCCCCGGCGCGGAACGCTCGGGCTTGCTCGACATGAAACTTGCTGAATGCCTTCCGACCGGTCGAGGTCTCGAAGCACTCAATCGCGCGAAGGGCGGCGTCGATGGTCGCATCCTGCTTGCCGCTGGCAGCTTGGAGGAAGAAGGCATAGTCGCGCTTCACGCGCTCATTTTCAGGGCCGTATTTCTGCATCGGTGGTTAGACCCCTTCAGAGCGTGGAATACAGTGGGAATGCGACGGCTCGCCGCGCGCCACTGGCCGGTTAAGAATTGCTTAACCCAAATCGCGCCATCGTTCGGCGCGAGCGGCGGGGTGAATGCCCGCACCGGCAGCAGGCGGCGATCCGGACGAGCACGTCCGAGGCGTTCGAATCCCGCCCGTGCCGGTTGCGCTCGGGGCGTACGCCAGCGGCAGGGCCGGTGGCGATCAGTATCCAGAGGTCATGGTGGGACGTCTCTCGCGAGGGCATGGCGCCTGTGCGCATGACGATTCGACCGGCACTGGCGATGCACCGGCTGCTGGCAGCGGCGCCGGACCAACGGCCGAAGACGCAACGCGAGACAAAGGCGAACCCGCGACATGAGCACGACTGCCCTCGACAACCACACCCAGTTTCAATCCATCGTCGGCCAGATCCGGACGCTCGCCTACAAATACATCGAGGACAAGGACTTCGTCAGCGCCCAGCTCGCGTTCCAGAAGCTGCTCGAGCTCGACCCCAAGGACATCAACGCGCGCTTCATCTATGCGCAGCTGATCGACGACGGCTCGCACAAGAAGCGCGCCGAGGCGCGCGACATGATGCTGGCGATCCTCGACGAGCATCCGGAGATCTTCGACGAGCCGAGCGAGGGCAACCTGCACCTGATCCGCAGTGCGGCCGTGCGCTGCAGCCATGTCGGGCCGTTCACGCGCTCGATGGAGCTGTTCCGCAAGCTCGCCCGCGCCTCCAACCAGGCGGCCGATTATTTCTCGCTCAGCGAGATCCTGACCCAGGGCAACGAATTCGAGGAAGCGGTCGCTGCGCTGGAGAAGGCGATCAAGCTCAACCCGGCCTATGACAACCCGATCAACCGCGAGACGCTGGAGCTCGCGCGGTCGAACGCCAAGAAGGGCAAGGCCAAGGAGGCCAAGGGCCGCGCCAAGGTCGGACGCTATCCGGAGACCAAGGACTTCCTCGGCGACCTGCAGACGCTGATCACCAACCACATCGCGGTGAACCTCGCCGCCGCGCCGAAATTCCTCGACAAGAGCACGCGCTTCTTCACCATGGGCTCGTGCTTCGCGCGCAATCTCTCCAAGAGCCTCACCGACAGTGGCTATTCCAGCCACCACATGGAGATCTCGGAGTACATCAACACGACCTTCGCCAACCGCGTGTTCGTCGACTGGCTGCGCGACGCCAAGATCGATCCGGAGATCCGCGAGCGCATCGTCGAGCTGCTGCCGCCGGGATCGAGCAAGGAGAACACGCTGGCCGTCATCAAGCAGGCCGATGTCTTCATCCTGACGCTCGGCGTCGCCGCGGCGTTCTTCGACCGCGAGACCGGCGCCTTCGTGCTGCCGCGGCCGACCGCGCTGAACTCGCGGGCGCTGGCCGAGAAGTACAAGTTCCGCACCGCCAGCGTGCAGGAGAACGTCGACAACGTGCTCTATCTGATCGAGTTCATCCGCAGCATCCGGCCAGGCATCAAGGTGATCGTCACCGTGTCGCCGGTGCCGCTGCTCACCTCGTTCGAATATGAATCGGTGGTGCAGGCCGACTGCCTGTCGAAGAGCACGATGCGGCTGGTCGCGCACGAGGTCGTCAACAACTCGAACCTCGAGGACATCTGGTACTGGCCGTCGTTCGAGGTGTTCCGCTGGGCCGGCTCCAACGCCTCCAGCTTCTTCGCCGCCGACGACGGCGCCGCCTGGCACGTCTCGGAGGACAAGGTGTCCGCGGCGGTGCGCGCCTTCGTGCAGACCTTCTCGCCGGCCTGAGCGCGCGAACGGCGGCCTCAGGGCAGCCGCTTCTTCCAGAGTCGGATGACCAGGATGCCGGCCTGGGCATAGCCCGGCGGCGAACTCTCAGGTCCGAACGGCGTCTTCGAATACAGCGAGCTCGAGACCAGGAAGCCGCCGACATACGGCTCAGGCAGGCCCGACAGCGCCAGGAAGCAGCGGTGCGTGAGCAGGCCGTCCTCCGGCAGATTGCCGCGCACCAGCCGGCAATCGCCGATGCCGGTGAATGCGATGCCGTTGAGCTGGCCCTCGGTGTAGGTGCCCAGCAGGGTCGGATCCATCGCCTGGCCGATGCAGACCCGCATCTCGCCGATGCTCTTGTCGCCGGTGTCGGTCATGCGGCCGTCAGCCGGCCGGACCCCAACGGCGCGGATCGAGAGCTGATCCTCCAGCGCCGGCGCGAAGCCGGTCTTGGTCGGCGCGCAGAAATCCGACGGCACGACGCGGCCCTGGCGCACGCTCCGCGCGATATAGATCTCCTCGACGCTGTTGTCGCCGGACTGCGCCCGGCCCTGCCCGCTGGCGGCCAGCAACGTCACGGCCGCCATGAACATCGCAACGATCACCCGGCCCATGCGCGCATCCTTCCTCCGAATCGATCGCCCTGACTATCGGATTCGGCGAATCTTCTGAACCAGCACCAACGAACAGGACATATACATACAATCATACCTCAATCTTAGGGCGCCCTGGCCCCATGAAGCTCCGCGTCGGTCATTTGGTAGCAAAAGTCAGGTAAGCAGGACTGCCGCGGGCGCCACCGCGCAAGTGCTGCAGTCGGTCGCTTGTCCGGATGGGCTCGTCCCGAGCTCCCGCGTCCTGAACGGAAGTCGCCGCGGCGGCGAAAAGGGTTCGAGAAAAATGGTGCGCCGGTCCGCAATGACATGTGCCGAGATCCCGGCTCCATTCGCGCTTGCAGGGCCGAGCGTGACCGCGGTCACATCGGACGGTCGCGCCGGCGTCTAAACCTCCTCTCAGTCAACGAGGGGAGCTTTCACGATGCGCAAGATGATCCTGATCGGAGCCATGATGCTCGCGTCCGCCGCGGCCGCACAGGCCGAGGGAACGCGCAGCCTGTCGATGACGTCGAGCGATGCCGCCGCTCCGGCACCGCGCCCGGCCTACGTCCAGCAGGCCGGCGAGGTCACCGTCACGCCGGCGCCGGTGCCAGCAGCCGCGGTCCAGGTCCAGCCGATTGCGCAACCGGTTGCGCCTGCGGCTCCCGCGGCTCCGGTCGCCGCAACAACTCCACCACAGCCCGCCGTCGCCGCTGCGACGCCGGCACCCGAGCCGACCCGCTCGGTGCAGAAATCATCGCGGCGGTCGAAATCGGCGCGCTCCGACCGGACGCGCCGCAAGAGCTGGACTGAAGCCCGGATCGTCCGCGAGCTGCATCGCCACGGCATCTATTGGTGAGCGGCCGGCGACAGGCGACAAACGAAGAAGGCCGGGCGAATGCCCGGCCTTTCGCGCGAGGAGACCCTGCAGCGGAGCATCACTGCGAGATGGTCTGGATCACGCTCGAGATCGGCCGCGCATTGGTCATTGTCGTCGGCAGCTTCGGATCCTGGCCGATCATCGCGTCATATTCCGGCAGCGTGTCGAGCGTGCCCTTCGGCTTCATCGCAACCACCTTGTAGCCGCCGGCCTTGAGCCGCCGCAGCAGGGTCGGCAGCGCCAGCGCGGTGTTCTTCTGGAAGTCGTGCATCAGGATGATGCCCTTGCCCTTCTTGTCGAGCCCGGTCATCACGGTGTTGACGACCTGGTCGGCATCCTTGGAGCGGAAGTCGAAGCTGTCGACGTCGCAGGAGAACATCGCGACATTGCGGCTTCCGAGATAGGCCACGGCAGAGGGCCGGTGCTGCAGTTGCGGGAAGCGGAAGAACGGCGCCGGGTTGGTGCCGAGCGCGAACTTGACCGCGCTGAAGCCCTTCTCGAGCTCCTCCTTGGCCGTCTCGTCGGTCATCTTCTTGCCGTTCAGATTGGCGTGCGACCAGGTATGAACGCCGACGACATGCCCGGCGGCCAGCACCTGGCGCAGGATCTCCGGATGATAGGTCGCATGCTTGCCGATCGTGAAGAAGATGCCGGTGGTGCATTCGTCGGCCAGCGCCTTCAGCACCGCCGGCGTGTTGACCGGCCACGGGCCATCGTCGAAGGTCAGCACCACCTCGTGGTCGGCGAGGAAGTCGAACTGCTTGAAATGGTCGAGGCCGAAGCCGGGGCCGCCGGTGGTGTCGACCATGACGGTGCGCGAGATGCCGAGCGCGTCAGGATTGGCGCAGGTCGATTTGGGCTGCACGGGCGCCGGCGCGCTTGCCGCCATGCGCGTGGAAATCGTGCCGGTCGTCTCGACATCGTCCTTGGCGCCGGCCTTGGCGGCGACGCGTGCCGGAGGGGGCGGCGCCGGCTCGGACGGCCGCGCCGCTGCGCTCTGCGCGGCGGCCTTGGCGGCGCTGGGCTTCGATACGTAGTACCAGACACCGGTGATCGCCAACGCCGCGACGACGGTGGCCAGCAGCAAGCCTAACGCATTACGCATGGTTACTCTTCCCGAAAGCGCGAGACACTCGATGGCGGACGCAACGCTGTCCGCCTCCTTCAATTAGCTTCCATTAGTGCCAACGATTCCTTAACGCGGTGCCAACACGACCAGGATCGAGCAAGATTTCCAGGATGATGCCGGCGCCGAAGCGGCAGTTCACCGGAGCGACATGTCGCCGCGGCCATCGGCCTGCCGGAACTGCCGACCAGGTTTGGATCTGGCGTGACCCGCATCACGGTTGCTAGAGAGCGATCAGGCCATGATGGGCGCATTGAAACACGCGGCTCCGCAGACATGCGGCGCCAATAGGAGCCAGCCATGACGACGTCCACCAATGTTCTGCGTAAGGCCGTTCTGACCGCCATCAGCGTCGCCGCCGTCTCGGCCTTCACCTCGACTGCGAGCTTCGCCTTCAGCGCCGAAGCGCAGCAGATGTGCACCGGCGACGCCTTCCGCCTGTGCAGCAGCGAGATCCCGAACATCCCGGCGATCACCGCCTGCATGATCAAGAACCGCTCGTCGCTCAGCTCCGGCTGCCGCGCAGTGCTCGACAAGGAGGTCTCCCGGCGCAGCGGCAAGGTCGCCGAGGTCAACGACGCCAATTGAGGAACCGCTCTTGGCTCCCCTGCGCGCCCCGGCTGCGACCGCGGCGCTTGCGACGGCCGGTTGTGACCACTAAAAGCGCCGCCAACCTTTCAATGCCGGGAGCGAGGCGCCAGTCATGAACAAAATCCTAACGATCATTCCTCTGGTCCTGATGGCGTCGGCGGCCTCAGCCCAGCAGCAGCCCGGCCAGGATGCCTGCGCGCGCGACGTCTCGCGGCATTGCCGCGCGGTGATGAACAACGGCGATCAGGCGGTGCTGGCCTGTCTCAAGGAGCATCGGGCCAAGCTGTCGAAGGCTTGCGAGAAGGTGCTGACCGAGCACGGGCAGTAAGGTCCGTCCCGCAGCACGGACAGCAATTTTCGCGAACTGGTGCGGCCCGCCCGAAGGCGGTCGGAAGCGTCTGACTACGCGAGGCGGAACTGCTTGCGCAGGGTCTTGTCGAATAGTCCGGCGGTTGCGAACCGGCGCAGCAGACTGACCATGCGCGCCGCATTGCCTGCGGTGTAGCGCCGGCGCGGGACCTGATCGCTCGCCGCCTTGATGATCACCTTCACGACGACATCCGGCAGGTCGGCCTTGGGCATGACATCCCGCAGCAGCGCCGCGACAGCCATGCGCGCCTGATCGTATTCGGCCTTCTGCTGGTCGGGCTCCATGCCGTTCTGATCGAAAACGGTGCGGACATAGGCCGGTTCGATGACGGAAACGCGGACATTGAAGGCCCGGACCTCGTGGTCGAGCGATTCCGAATAGCCCTCGATCGCATGCTTGGCGGCCGAGTAATGCGCCGAGTACGGCGCCGGGATGACCCCGAGGATGGAGCCGATGTTGAGAATGCGGCCGCCGCCCTGGCGTTTCATCACCGGCAGCACCGCATTCGTCATCCGCATCACGCCGAAGACATTGACGTCGAAGAGCGCCTGCGATTGCGGGATCGAGGATTCCTCTGCGCCGCCGAACATGCCGATGCCGGCGTTGTTGACGAGGAGGTCGATCTTCCCCTCCCTCAAGACGACGTCTGCGATCAGCGCGGAAACCGACGCCTCGTCGGTGACGTCGCAGGCCAGCATCGTGACACCCTGGGGGCCGTCATTGGCGATCTTCCGGCTTGTTCCGAACACCGTGAAACCCGCGCGGGCTAGACCTTCGGCGGCAGCGTAGCCGATGCCGGAGGATGCCCCGGTCACGATTGCAGTTCTTACGGCGGCCATGTGTTTTCCTCACGTAATCTCGGACTTCGCGTCAGAGACGGGTTGCATTATGATCGTTTAGTGATATTATGATCATAATGCAATAGAGATGCGGACGAAGGCGTCATGCGATACGAAAAGGGCCGAAAGGACACGTCGCGCCGCAGGATCATGGACGTCGCTGTCGAGCGCTTCCGCACGGATGGAATTGCGGGCTCAGGTCTGGCGACGATCATGAAGGATGCCGGCCTGACGAACGGCGCCTTCTATCCGCACTTCCCTTCGAAGGCCGATCTCGTCCGCGAGACGATCTCCGACTCCCTCGGCAGGCAGGCCGTATGGCTGCGCGAGGTGCTGGACGAAGGGGGACTCGATCGCTTGATCGACATCTATCTTTCCCCCGAACACCGGGACCATCCGGGGCAGGGCTGCGCCTCCGCGGCACTGTTACCGGAGCTTGCGCGGCAGCCGGAAGAGACGCGCGGCATGTATGCCCAACAGTCTCGCGCCCTTGTGCTGCTTCTCGCGGAAGCACTTCCGGCCCATGTCGAAGCGAGGGAAGATGTGGCATGCGCGATCTTTGCGACCCTGATCGGGACGCTCCAACTGGCCCGCGCAGTCGACGAAGAGGCGTCGAGTGGCATCCTGCGGAGCGGAAAACGCGCGATCCGCACCTTGGCTGGCCTTACGCGCGCACCCGCTTCTCAAGCCTGAATGAACGCCCGATGCGCGCGTCGTGTGCGTTCGGATGACGTCACGCGCGGCGCCATCAGCCTCGACCACACCTGAATTTGTGCAGATCGCACGGCGCAAGCCAAACCTTGCCAGGCAAGGAACACAGACCGGAGAGTCCCAGTGAAAGCCTACGTCGTCGAGAAGTACAAGAAGAAGGGCCCGCTACGCCTCGTCGAACGGCCCAATCCGCAGGTCCAGAGCGCTGGCGTCCTCATTCGCGTTCATGCCTCGGCCGTAAACCTGATCGACTCGAAGGTCAGGGACGGCGAGTTCAAGATCTTCCTGCCCTACCGTCTGCCCTTTGTGCTCGGTCACGACGTCGCCGGGACCGTCGTCAAGGTCGGCGATGGGGTCAGCCGCTTCAGGGTCGGCGACGAGATCTATGCCCGGCCAAGAGATCACCGCATTGGCACCTTCGCGGAATTCATCGCCATCCACCAAGACGATGTCGCACTCAAGCCCCGCACACTGACGATGGAAGAGGCGTCGTCCGTGCCGCTGGTCGCGCTGACGGCGTGGCAGGCTCTGGTCGATGTCGCGGAGGTGAAGCCGGGCGAGAAGGTCTTCATTCAGGCTGGCTCCGGCGGCGTCGGTACGATCGCGATCCAGCTTGCCAAGCATCTGGGGGCGACGGTCGCGACGACGACGAGTACGAAGAACGCCGCCCTCGTCAACAGCCTCGGCGCCGATGTGGTGATCGACTACACGACCCAGGACTTCGAAAAAGTTCTCTCCGGCTACGACGTCGTGCTGCACAGCCAGGATCCGAAGACGCTTGCGAAATCGCTGAACGTCCTGAAGCGGGGCGGCCGCCTCGTCTCGATTTCGGGGCCGCCCGACCCGGCCTTTGCCACGGCTCTCGGGCTGAACGCCGTTCTGAAGCTTGTTATCCGGCTGTTGAGCCGCAGCGTGCGCAAGAGGGCAAAGAGCCTCGGCGTTGACTATTCATTCCTGTTCATGCACGCCGATGGCCGGCAACTCGAGCAGATCGCCGGGTTGATCGATAGCGGCGCGATTCGCCCCGTCGTCGACAAGATATTCCCCTTCATCCAGACGCCCGAGGCGCTCGCCTATGTCGAGACCGGCCGTGCAAAGGGCAAGGTCGTGATCAAGGTGCAGTAGCGGGTTTCTTGATTGCAGCTGACAGCGATCCTGAAGCGGACATAGCTCGCGAAGGCTACGCTTGCCCCCGCCGTTCTAGGGCCCGCTGCGGGCCGCTGACGCAACGGCCGGTGCCTGCTCGGCGGTGCGGTCGATATCCTCCTTGGCCCGGACCGAGCCGAACGGGCGTTCCAGCATGCGGCGGATGCGCACCGGGTCGGTGCCGATGTGGAAGTCGATCGCGCGCTTGTGCAGCTCGCGCTCGGCGCGGGTCGAGCGGTTGCGCTGACGCAGATAGTCGATCCAGGTCGGGCAGTGATAGCGCTCTGTCCATAATTCGGGATCGGCGATGTCGCGGGCGATCGACCAGCCATAGGCGCCGTTGCGCTGGCGGCTGAGCTGCACGTCCTGCATCAGGTCGTGGAAGGCGCGGGCATTGTCCTCGGCGACGCGGTACTCGATCTCGACCACCAGCGGCCCCGAGCGCGGCGTCAGCTCGAGCTGTACCTCCGGATCGGCCAAGGTCTCGCCGTCCTCGTTGCGGGCGCCGATCGGCGGCATCCGCAGCCACAGGCCGAGCAGCGGCGACACCATCATCAGCGCGCCCGACACCAGCAGCGCGACCTCGACGCCGGCGGCGTCGGTGAGGCGGCCCCAGCCCCAGCTGCCGATCGCGATGCCGCCGGAGATCGCCGCCTGAAATGCCGCCAGCGCGCGGCCCGCGACCCAGCGGGGCGCCGAAAGCTGCACGCCAATGTTGAACAGCGCCACCGCCAGCATCCACACCGCACCGGCGATGACGAGCGCCGCCGCCGTCAGCAACGGCGCGGTGCTGAGTGCAACGGCCGCGGTGGCCGCGCCCAAGGTCAGCGCGCAGGTGCGGATCGCGGCCTCACCGGACAGCCGCTTCCTGATCTCGCCGATGTTGAGCGCGCCGACCACCGCGCCCATGCCGAAGGCGCCGAGCATGATGCCGTAGGTCTGCGCGCCGCCATGCAGCAGGTCGCGCGCCACCAGCGGCATCAGCGCCGAGATCGAGCCGCCGATGATGCCGGTGACCAGCGTGCGGATCAGCACGATCCGGATCGACGGCGAATGCACGATGTAGCGGACGCCAGAGACGATGGCGCGGTTGAGCGGCTCGCGCGGCAGGCGGCTCGGTTCGACCACGCGCCGCCACAGGAACAGCGCGGCCAGCAGCGGCAGATACAGCAGCGCATTCGCCGCAAAGGCTGCGACCGCGCCGGCAGCGGCGACCACCACGCCGCCGATGGCCGGGCCGAAGCTGCGGGCGATGTTGTAGCTGATGCCGTTCAGCGCGACTGCCGCCGGCAGCGTCTCTGGCGGCACCTGCTCGCTGACCGAGGATTGCCACGCCGGCCCCATCAGCGCCATGCCGCTGCCGATCACGAAGCACAGCGCCAGCAGCCGCTCTGGGGTCACGAGGCCGAGCCAGGCCAGCACGGTCAGGGTGGCGGCGCCGCCCAGGGCCACCGCAAGCGCAACCAGCGCGACGATGCGCCGATCATACATGTCGGCGATGGCACCGGCCGGCATCGAGATGAACATGACCGGCAGCATTAAGGCGGTCTGCACCAGCGCCACCTTGTCGGCCGACGACGTCATCTGCGTCATCGCCCAGGCGGCGCCCACGGCCTGAATCAGCAGGCCCAGATTCGACAGCAGGCTCGCCAGCCAGATGCGACGGAACACAGCGTGCCGCAGCGGCGCGGCGATGCTCTCGGCCGCAAACAGCTCACGTTTCTGCGGCGCATTCATGCCGTTCCGTCCACGTCGTCCGTCCGCATTGAACTATCGCTTGATTCCGCCCGGACGTATGTGATGCCTGCGAATGTCCGCCGCTGTCCAGTGCTCGCTATTCAGGCTCGCATCATGGACCGCGGCCAACGAACACAAAATGAATGAGACAAAAGGGAGACCGCCGATGAAGCTGACGCGCCGCACCATTCTGCAGACCATGGGAACCCTGCCCCTGCTCACCAGCGGTCTGACCTTACCTGCACGTGCGCAAACGGCGGCGGCGACCACATCGGCAGGCGAGATTCCCCCGATCCTGTTCGTGCATGGCAATGGCGACCACGCGGCGCTCTGGCTGACGACGCTGTGGCGGATGGAATCCAACGGCGTGCCGCGAACGCGCCTTGCCGCGCTCAACTTCACCGACCCGCTGGCGCGCAATGACGACGCCGTGGCGCAGCCGGGTCGCTCGTCGACCGACGACCAGCGGCGCGAACTTGCCGAAGCGATCAAGGCGCTCAAGGAGCGCACCGGTGCAGCGCGGATCGCGCTGGTCGGCAGCTCGCGCGGCGGCAATGCGATCCGCAACGTGGTGAAGAACGGCGGCGGCGCCGATGTCAGCCATGCGGTGCTGTGCGGCACGCCCAATCATGGCGTGTTCGACTGGGAGGACAGCCCCGGCAGCGAGTTCAACGGCCGCGGCCCGTTCCTGCGCGGACTGAATGTCGGTGACAGCGAGGTGGCCGAGGGCACCGCCTTCCTCACGCTGCGCAGCGACGGCCTCGACAAATATGCGCAGGCCGATGGCCGGCTGGTCGGCAAGCCCGGCGTGCCCACCGGGATCACTGCGGAAGGGCCGGCGTTGAAGGGCGCGACCAATCTCGTGCTCGGCGCGCTGGACCATCGCGAGGTCGCGTTCCACCCGCGCGCGTTCCGCGAGATCTACAAATTCATCGCCGGCCGTGAGCCGGCGCAGATCGCGATCCAGCCCGAGCAGCAGGTGCGGATCAGCGGCCTGGTGACGGGCACGCCGGGCGGCGCGCCGACCAATCGCCCAGTGGCGGGCGCAAGCGTGGAGGTCTATCGCGTCTCGATCGAGACCGGCGCACGCAACGGCGAGCCTGTCTATCGCGGCCAGGCCGGCGCCGACGGACGCTGGGGTCCCGCGGAGGTCGATCCGACATCCTATCTCGAGATCGTGCTGACCTCGCCGGGCGCGCCGATCACGCACTTCTACCGTTCGCCGTTCCCGCGTTCGTCCGACGTCGTGCATCTGCGAGCGGCGCGGCCGCTCGGCCAGGCCGATGCCGGCGCCGGAGCGATTCTCATCATGATCAGGCCGCGCGGCTATTTCGGCCTGCCCCGCGACATCGTGCTGCTCGACGGCAAGGAACCCGGGGACGTACAGAAGGGAATACCGACCGATGCAGCGACGACATTGCGGCTGCCAGCGGGCGACGTCGGGCGCAGCGTCATCGGACTGTTCAACGAGGAACGCATCGCCGCCCGTCTTTGGCCAGCATCGGAGAGCAGGATTGCGATGATCGAGCTGACTAATTAGTTGCTGGAGTATGATGGTACATCACAGCCTCGGAGAGCGCTGAATCGCGCTCTCCCACGCATGTTGCAAGCGAGGTGACCGAATTACCTCTGGCAGGAAACCGCCGTTCCGCGGCCGGCCGGTTCGTCCTACAGCAGCCGGCGCTCGGCATGCCGCCGGTCCGCCGTTCCCCGCTCACGACAGCGTCGAGAGGCAGTGAATGAGTACCGCCGAAGTCCACTACCTGCCGCAGGCACGCGTGCCACTGGTTCCTCCAACGCCGCCGCGGGCGCCGGACAGCATGGGCGCGCTGCGCCGCGTGCTGATGATGGGCGACAACGCGATCGCGACCTGGAGCCAGCGCGCCTATGAGGACGACATCATCCGCGGCCGCTTCTTCGGCAGCTCCAGCTACATTCTCAATACGCCTGATACCATCAAGCATGTGCTGGTCGACAATTGGGAGAACTACGTCCGCACCGTCGGCGCCATCCGCGTGCTGCGTCCAGTGCTCGGCGAGGGGCTGCTGATCGCCGAAGGCAAGGCGTGGAAGCACCAGCGCCGCACCTTGGCGCCGGCTTTCACGCCGCGCGCCGTTTCCGGCCTCGTTCCGCACATGGTCGCGGTGACCGACGAGACTGTTGTCCGGCTGAGAGAGCAATGCGGTCAGCCGCTCGACCTGCGCGAGATCATGCAGCGCATGACGCTCGACATCGCCGGCCGCACGATGTTCTCGTTCGAGATGGGCCGGCACGGCGCCACCCTGCGCGATTTCGTCTACGAGTATGGCGCGCGGCTGGCCAGCCCGCATCTGCTCGACATCGTGTTGCCGCTGTCCTGGCCGACGCCGCGCGACTTCGCGCGCCGACGCTTCCGCAAGCGCTGGACCGATTTCGTCGCCATGCTGATGGCCGAGCGGCGCGCGGCCGGCAAGCTGGAGGATGCGCCGCCGCGCGACCTGTTCGACCTGATGGGCGCGGCACGCGATCCGGAAACGGGCGCTGCGTTCACCGATGCGCAGCTCGCCGACGAGGTCGCGACCATGATCCTCGCCGGGCACGAGACGACCGCGACGGCGCTGTTCTGGGCGCTGTATCTCATCGCGCTCGACCCGGCCAATCAGGACAGGCTGGCGCAGGAGGCGCGCGCCGCGACGGATCTGAGCAATCCGGATCAGTTGCCGTTCACACGCGCGGTGATCGACGAAACGCTGCGGCTTTATCCGCCCGCCTTCCTGATTGCGCGCGCCGCAAGCGGGCCGGACCGTATCGCCGAGTTCCAGGTGAAGCGCGGCGACGTCGTGCTGATCTCGCCCTGGCTGCTGCACCGGCACGAGAGGCTATGGCAAACGCCCAACGCCTTCATACCGGATCGCTTCATGCCGGGCGCGCCGCCGCCGGAGCGCTTCGCCTATCTGCCGTTCGGAGCGGGCGCGCGGGTCTGCATCGGGGCTCATTTCGCCCTGACCGAGGCGGTGCTGGCGCTGGCACGGCTGGTGGCGGCCTTCGACATCGAAATGCTCGACGCCGCACCCGTGATGCCGGTCGGCGTGGTCACGACCCAGCCGGATCGCTCGCCGCTGTTCAAGCTCACGCCCAGGGCGGGCGTCTGATCCCGGCGGCGGCCGGGCCATCGCTTCGTCTCTTGCTTGTGGGTTTGCTAGGCACCATCTTAACACGCCATGAGCGACATCCAGGCCCAGCTTTCGGTTCTGAAGCAGACCGCCGATCCGGCCGTTGCGGACGCGATCACACGGTTGATTGAGGCGGGTGAAGATCACGAACTCAACCGTATCAATGCCCTGGAGTTCTCGGCGCGCGCCGGTCTCGATGAAGAACGGGTTATTTCCGGGTTCCTGCATGCTGCACGGATCGGCTTGTTCGATCTGACCTGGAACGTGCTCTGTCCTGGCTGCAGCGGCGTGCTGGATGCGCACGCCACGCTGAAATCTCTCCGCCATGACGATTACCATTGCGGACTATGCGCTTGCGGCTACGAGCCTTCCATCGACGAGCAGGTCGAAGTTGCTTTCACCGTGAGCTCCAAGGTCAGGAGCATCGCCGCTCACGATCCGAACACGCTGCCGCTCTGGGAGTATTACAAGCAGGTCTTCTGGAGTTCCGGGATCGACCTCAACCGGGAGTCTTTTGCCTCGCTCAGCGAAGAAGTGACGCTTGATGCGCTCGAGCTGCCAGCCGGTGAGAAGGCCGTGCTCTCACTGCAGCTCCCATCCGATTTCATCATCATCTTCGAACCGGTGACGCATTCTGCGCATTTCATCGACGTTCAGGGCGAGCCCACCAAGGAGCGCCAGCAGCTCGGACTGCTATTCAACAGGGCGCATCCTCCGACCGGATCGATCACGTTGCGTCCAGGCCCGCTGCGACTGGCGCTCGACAATCAGGCCGGCGTACGGACGCTGCCGACCGTCTTCGTTGCCGGCGATGCGCTCCACCATCTCCTCGGCAAGCGCCGGCCTTTCCTGACCGCCAAGCGCATATTGTCCAACCAGACCTTCCGCGACGTGTTCAAGGCGGACAATCTCAACATCGACCAGCGGCTGAAGATCACCTCTCTCACCTTCCTGTTCACCGACCTCAAGAGCTCGACGGCGCTGTATGAGCGCGTTGGCGATCTCGCGGCCTTCGACCTGGTGCGCGCCCATTTCCGCGCGCTGCTGGAGATCATCAACGCCGAGAAGGGCGCGGTGGTGAAGACCATCGGCGATGCCGTGATGGCGACCTTCATCCAGCCCGAGCATGCGCTGTCCGCGGGCCTGCGCATGCGCGCGGCGATGCAGCGGCTCAATGCCGAGCGCGGAACCGAGGATCTCGTGGTCAAGATCGGCATCCACGAGGGGCCGTGCCTCGCGGTGATGTTGAACGACCGCCAGGACTATTTCGGCCAGACCGTCAACATCGCGTCGCGCGTGCAGAGCCTGTCGACCGCGCAGGAGATCCATCTCACCGCGCCCGTGATCGAGAGCCCCGGCGTTGCCGACATCCTGCGGAGCGCGAAGATCGCGCCCATCCAGAAGCACGCCGCGCTGCGCGGCATCGCCGACCGCATGATGGTGTACGAAATACCCTGAGGCTTACCGAAATGTCATGCAGTCCAAAGGTCGCAGCGGATTGCCGGCGCAGCGTGGCATTTGCATATAATGAGCATTCGCCGGCCGGTTTGCGATCCGCTACGGATCTGACAGCGAAGGATTCCATGCTCGAGGGATTGCGCCAATTCATCGCCGACGTCGTTTCGCCGCAGGCGACTCCGGCTTTCGACGACAACGGCTATCAGCTGGCCGCGACCGCGCTGCTGATCCACGTCATCTCGCTGGACGGCGAGCCGAGCGAGGCCGAGCGGCGCAAGCTGCACGGGCTGATCGAGCTGCGCTTCGGGCTCGATCCCGGCAGCGCCGACCGGCTGATCGCGCAAGGCATGCTGGCGGAGGGCGACGCGGTCGATCTCTATCGCTTCACCAGCGTCATCATGCGCGAGGTCGATGAAGCGGGCCGCCTGCGCATCGTCGAGATGATGTGGGAGCTGGTCTACGCCGACGGCAAGGTGACCGAATTCGAGGACAATGTGGTCTGGCGCGCCTCGGAGCTGCTCGGCGTCTCCACGCATGACCGCCTCGACCTCAAGCACCGGGTGGCGGCGCGCAAGTCCGGCGCCCCGGCTTGAACCGCGTCGCTCCGGGTGGAACCGACTTCATGCGGAGATGAACAAACTTTAATTTTGTTCCGGACACCCCCGTTCATGTAAATCCATGTGAATCTGAGGCTATTGCCGCAATCCAGCGCAAGGCCATGCATCGCGGTGTCTTGCATGTTCCCGTCCCACTATGCTCTCGTCCGCCGCAATTGGATGATGTGCGAATTGTGATCGAAGAGCAGGGATCGTGGGTGAACGTGTCACGCTCGTAACGGGTGCCTCTGCCGGAATCGGCAGCGAATTGGCGCGCGTGTTTGCCGCGAACGGGCACCGACTCGTATTGACGGCCCGGCGCGAAGACCGGCTCGCGGCGCTGGCGCAGGAGATCGCCGCCAAGGGCGGCCCGGCGCCGCTGGTGATCCCCTGTGACCTCACCTCCCCCGACGCCGGCGCGACCATCGAGGCTGCGCTGTCGGCTGCCGGCCTGGAGCTGCAATATCTCGTCAACAACGCCGGCTTCGGCCTGTTCGGCAAGGCGGTGCAGCTCGACCGCGCCGAGCAGCTAGACATGATCTCGGTGAACGTCCGCGCCCTGACCGAGCTGTCGCTGCGTTTTTCCGACCAGTTGATCCGCAACAAGGGCGGCATCCTCAATCTGGGATCGGTGGCCGGGTTCCTGCCGGGGCCTGGCATGGCGGTCTATTACGCCTCGAAGGCCTATGTGATCTCGTTCACCGAGGCGCTGCGCAAGGAGCTGGCGCCGCATGGCGTCCGGGTCACGGTGCTGTGTCCCGGTCCGGTGCCGTCGGAATTCCAGGACCGCGCCGGCTTCAAGCCGGGCGTGGATTCGGTGATCCTCAACGTCTCGCCCAAGGCCGTGGCGGAAGCCGGCTATCGCGGCCTGATGGCCGACAAGCGCGTGGTGCTGCCCGGGCTCGGCATCAAGATCGTGCCGTTCATGCTGCGCTGGTTCCCGCGCGGCTTCATCCTCGCCGCGGTCGGCCGGCTGCAGCTGAAGCGGACCTGATCGCGCTGGCCCGGCGCTTGCTTTGCAATGTGCGCTCGCTCACGCGCCGTTAACCTTTGCTTAGCTATGATCGCCAGGTGATGCTCAGGCAAGACCCTTCGCTCCATCCGAACGGGACCCAGGCGGACGTTCGGCATCTCTACTCGAAGCTGGCCACGGCGGCTGCGCCGCAGCGGCCCGTCCTCATCATCCTGCATCAGGAAACATCGAGCCCTGGCCGCGTGGGCAACGCCCTGCGCGCCCGCGGCTATCCGCTCGACATCCGCCGGCCGCGGTTCGGTGATCCGCTACCGGAGACGCTCGATGGGCATGCGGGTGCCGTTATTTTCGGCGGTCCGATGAGCGCGAACGATCCGGACGACTTCGTCCGCCGCGAGATCGACTGGATCGAGGTGCCGCTGCGGGAGCAGCGTCCGTTTCTCGGGATCTGCCTGGGCGCGCAGATGCTGGCGATCCAGCTCGGCGCCCCCGTTGCGCCGCATCCAGAGGGACGCGCCGAGATCGGCTATTATCCGATCCGCCCGACCCGGGCCGGGCGCAGGCTTTGCCCGCATTGGCCTGATCACGTCTATCACTGGCACCGCGAGGGCTTCGATCTGCCTGATGGCGCCGATCTGCTCGCCGAGGGCGGCGACTTTCCGGTGCAGGCCTATCAATACCAGAACGCCACCGGGCTGCAGTTCCACCCCGACGTGACCTACGCGATGATGTGCCGCTGGACCACCCGCGGTCATGCCCGGCTGGACACCCCCGGCGCCCGTCTGCGCCACCACCATTTCGAGGGTCGCGCCATGCATGATGCCGCCGAGCGGGCCTGGCTGGCACATTTTCTGGATGGCTGGCTGGCGCGCGAGCCGGTGGCGGCGATGGCCGAGGCGGCGGAGTAGGATCGGCGTCCTGGTCAGTCGATTGGCTTGGAATGTTCAGACTTCAGCCCGGCTTCGCCAAGAGGCTACGCCGGGCACCACGCTTCGCCTTTCAGGCATTGCGTGGCTGCGCCACGCGTAGCCTGAAAGGCGAAGCGTGGTGGAGCCAGGCGGGATCGAACCGCCGACCTCGTCATTGCGAACGACGCGCTCTCCCAGCTGAGCTATGGCCCCGTAACACGACCGCTTTGATGTTGGGAACAGGCGGCCGGCAGATCGGGCGCCATTTACAGTCGGTGCCCTGGTCAAGTCAAGAACGGTCACATCGCCTGTTAGCCTTGACGGGCACCTTCCCTTGTTTGCGCGGGAGGGAACAGATATCTAACGGGTGATATCTCGTTCCAGGAACCCCGGATGATACGCCTCTTAGACTTCGTTGACTGGCTTCTCGGCCTGTACGTGTTCATCCTGGTCGTTGCGGCAATCATGTCCTGGCTGGTCGCGTTCAGCGTCATCAACGTCCGGAACGACTTGGTCCGACAGGTGCTTTACACGCTTGATGCTCTGACAGAGCCCGCGCTCCGACAGATTCGGCGCTTCGTGCCTCCTGCCGGAGCGTTGGACCTTTCGTTTCTCGTTCTCTTCATCCTCATCCAGTTCATCCGGTTCGTGATCATCCCGGCGCTTCAGGGTCTGTTTGTCTAGCGCCTGCACGCACTGACGTAGACGCGCGGGATTCAAGGGTGCTGCTTGCGTCAACTCAGGTCTGCTGCTGATTCGGATCGAGGGTCCCTATCGATGGTCCCTTGGCGATGTTCGAAGGGCGGCGTCACCCTCGCATTGCGGGTGACCCCACGCGGCGGCCGGGACGCCGTCGATGGCGTCGAGACGCTGTCCGACGGCCGCAATGTGCTGAAGGTCCGGGTGCGCGCGATCGCCGATGGCGGCGAGGCGAATCGCGCCGTGACCGAGCTGCTGGCCAAGGCGATCGGCGTCACCAAGGCCTCGGTGCGAATCACCTCTGGCGCGACGTCACGGCTGAAACAGGTCGCCATCGACGGCGATCCGTCGGCGCTCGATCAGGCCTTGCGCGACCTCACCGCAGCCCATAAGCCGACCCGGAAACAACGAGAATAGACGCAAGAAGCGCGAGCCGAGGCCTTTCGGCTTCGCAAGCGGCGATCTTCACCCTCCCCTGGAGGGGGAGGGTCGCCTCACGGTGAGCGAAGCGAGCGTGAGGCGGGGTGGGGTGATCTCTCCACCGGCACCGGCATCCGTGGCTTTCACCCCACCCCGCTCGCCCGCTTCGCGTGCTCCCACCCTCCCCCTCCAGGGGAGGGTGGGAGCACGCGGCCGGCATCTTGCTCGATGAACAGCCTTTGAACGGAGGATAGAGCAAAATGACCGCGCGCATCATCGACGGAAAGATCATTGCAGCCGACCTGCGCGCGCAGGTCGCCCGTGAGGTCGAGCGGGTCAAGCGCGACCATGGCCTGACACCAGGCCTCGCCGTGGTGCTGGTCGGCAACGATCCGGCGTCCGAGGTCTATGTCCGCAGCAAGCACACCCAGACCCAGGCCGCCGGCATGGCCTCGTTCGAGCACAAGCTGCCCGCCGACGTCTCGCAGGACGCGCTGCTGGCCTTGATCGGCAAGCTCAACCGCGATCCCGCCGTGCACGGCATCCTGGTGCAACTGCCGCTGCCGAAGGGGCTGGAGACCGAGGCCGTCATCAACGCCATCGATCCGGCCAAGGACGTCGACGGTCTGCATCCGCACAATGCCGGCCGTCTCGCCGGCGGCCAGCCGGCGCTGGCGCCGTGCACGCCGCTCGGCTGCATCATCCTCAGCAAGACCGTGCATGGCTCACTGGAGGGCCTGAACGCGATCGTGATCGGCCGCTCCAATCTGGTCGGCCGTCCGCTGGTGCAGCTGCTGCTGAACGAGAACGCCACGGTGACGATCGCGCATTCGCGCTCGCGCGACCTGCCGGCGCTGACCGCGCGCGCCGATCTGGTCTACGCCGCCGTCGGGCGCCCGGAGATGGTGAAGCGCGACTGGATCAAGCCGGGCGCGACCGTGATCGACGTCGGCATCAACCGTATCCCAACGGCTGACGGCAAGACGAAGCTGGTCGGCGATGTCGCCTATGCGGAAGTGGCGGAGGTCGCCGGCGCGATCACGCCGGTGCCCGGCGGCGTCGGCCAGATGACGGTCGCGTGCCTCTTGGTCAACACGCTGCGCGCCGCCTGCGCCATTGCCGGGCTGCCGAAGCCGGCGGTGTAACCACCTGCGTCATTCCGGGTTCAGCCGCTGCGCGGCTGCCCCGGAATGACGTCAATCGTTTTCACTTCTTCGCGGCTTTGGCGCGCGCGATGCCCTCGGCGATCAGCTGGTGGGCGTCGTCGGCATTGCCCCAACGCAGCACCTTCACCCACTTGCCGGGCTCGAGATCCTTGTAGTGCTCGTAGAAGTGCTGGATCTGCTGCAGCGTGATGTCCGGCAGGTCCGAATAGGTGCGGACCTTGTCGTAGCGCTGGGTCAGCTTCGAGGACGGCACCGCGATGATCTTCTCATCGCCGCCAGCCTCGTCCTCCATCAGCAGCACGCCAACTGGGCGCACGCTCATGACCGCGCCGGGCACGATCGCGCGGGTGTTGGCCACCAGCACGTCGCAGGGATCGCCGTCGTTGGACAGCGTGTGCGGGATGAAGCCGTAATTGCCGGGGTAGCGCATCGCCGTATAGAGGAAGCGGTCGACGAACAGCGTGCCGGCTTCCTTGTCGAGCTCGTACTTGATCGGCTCGCCGCCGACCGGCACTTCGATGACGACGTTGACCTCGCGCGGCGGATCTTTCCCGATCGGGATGGCGTCGATGCGCATGGATGCTCCGTAGAACTTGAACGTTTGGGAACTTGAACGTTGAGGGTCGGACGCTCGACAGGCGAGCGCTGGCATTCGCAGTCGCAAAAAAATCGCGGCTGCGCAACAGCTACCTCAGGCCAACACTTTCAGTTCAATCCGCCGGCGCGTTAACGCTTAACGCGCCCAGAGCACAGCCGGTCCAGACTCAGTTGGTCCAGGCAAAGGCGACCTTGTCGAGCGACTTCGGCCCGAAGCGCTCCGACGACCGCGCGACCATGCGGCCGCCCAATGCGCGGTAGAACTCGGTGGCGGGATCGTTGTCGGACAACGCCCACACCACCATGCTCTTCAGGCCGCTCTGCGCGAGGTCGCGCTTGGCGGACTGAAAGAGCCGGCGACCGAACCCCAGCCCCTGAAATTCCGGTCGCAGATAAAGCTCGTAGACTTCTCCGTCAAAATGCAGGCTGCGGGCGCGATTGCGGCCGTAGTTCGCATAGCCTGCGACCTTGTCGTTGAACACCAGCACGCTGACGCGGCTGCCTTTGCGGATCGCGCTGTCCCACCATTGGGGGCCGCGCCGGTTGATCAGCTTCTCCAGCTCTGCGCCAGGGATGATCCCCTGGTAGGCGGAACGCCAGGCTTCATCATGGGCTGACGCCACCGCAGCCGCATCTGCAGCCTTGGCCGGACGGACTTCGATCAGGGTTGTGCTCATGACGAGATCAAAGCAAGTCGGCGGTCCGCCTTCAAGGTGCCACGTTAAAGATCGGTTAACCTGTGGACTTTCGGCATCACCGTGGCGGAAAGCTGTGCCGAAAAGGGACAATTTCGCAACATTGTCGGGCGTCGGTGGTGTCCTGTCACCGCTGATTCACACGTCGCGGGAAGAACTGCATCTGACCGGCCGCGGCGTGGGCTAGTGTGGCGCAAGCTCAACATCTTCCCGTTCGGCTGAATGGTGCTGCTTCGCTGCGTCTCATGGTTGCTCCCACTGCTCGTCCTGTCGGCAGCCGGCGCAACGGCACAGCCGTTCGGTCCCGCGTCGCCCGAAGCCGAGCCGGCGCGCCGGCAGCAATGGCTGATACCGTCCATCAAGACCGAAATTCCCGCGCGTGCGATCCTCTATCGGCCTGCCGGCCACGGGCCGTTTCCGCTGGCCGTGATCGCGCATGCCTCGACGCAGAATCCGCTGTGGCGGGCACAGCTGCCGCAGCCCACCTACACGGCGCTGGCGCGTCTCCTGGTGGGGCGGGGCTATGCCGTGCTGGTCCCGGAGCGGCTCGGGCACGGCCGCACGGGCGGTCCCTACGTCGAAGACCAGGGCGGCTGCGCCGACGCGGACTATGAGAAAGCAGGACGCGCGACCGCGGCGCAGATTTTGCGCGCGCTCGCGGACATGCGCGAGCAGCCGTTTGCCGCGAAGGGCGGCGCCGTCATCATCGGCCATTCGGCCGGCGGCTGGGGCGCGCTGGCGCTCGCCGATCAGCCGCCGCAGATCGTCTCAGCAATCGTCGTGTTCGCGCCCGGCCGTGGCGGGCATGCCGACGACGTGCCCGGGCGTGTCTGTGCAGAGGCGCGCCTGCTTGATACGGCCCGCGCGTTCGGACGCGGCGCGCGCGTGCCTGTCACGTGGCTTGTTGCGGCCAACGACAGCTACTTTCCACCACCGCTTTCGCGTCGGCTTGCGGATGCCTTCACGTCGGCTGGAGGCCAGGCGGGCTTCAACCTGTTGCCACCTTCCGGCGAGGAGGGGCATTGGATGATCGAGCACGACGACGGCGTGGCACTGGCGGCGGATTTGCTGTCGAGGGCGCTGACAACGACACGTCGATCGACGCATCCGGTGCCGCCGAACTAGCAGGACACGATGACGCTGTATTTCCTGGTCAAATATCTGCACGTGCTCGGCGCCATCGTCATTCTCGGCACCGGCACGGGGATCGCATTCTTCATGCTGATGGCGCATCTGAGTGGCGAGGCCGCGTTCATCGCTCGCACCGCCGGCGTGGTCGTGATCGCCGACATGCTCTTCACATTGTCCGCGGTGTTGCTGCAGCCGGTCACGGGCGGCACGCTGATGTGGCTGTCGTCGACCGCTGTGACTGACGGCTGGCTGCTCACCTCGCTCGCGCTCTACGCGGTCGCCGGGCTGTTCTGGGTGCCGGTGATCTTCATGCAGATCGAGCTGCGCGACCTGGCGCGCCTCGCGGACGTCGGCGCCGAGGAGCTGCCGCCGCGCTACTTCATCGTCTTCCGCCGCTGGTTCCTGTGCGGCATCCCCGGTTTCGGCGCGGTCATGGCCATTCTCTGGCTGATGATCGCAAAGCCGTTCTGACGAGACGCGCATGATCACGTCGACCAACCACCGCATCCTCGTGCTTGGCGCTTCCGGCCTGATCGGGCGCTTCATCACCGACGATCTGCGCCAGCGTGGCTTTGCGACGGTCGGTGTGGCGCGCGCGTTCTCGCCATCACAACGCGTGTCACCGTTCGACATCGAGCTGCCGATCATGGCGCTCGATGCGCCGGCTTTGGCGAGTCTGATCCGCGCCCACGAGATCGATGTCGTCGTCAACTGCCTCGGCGTGCTGCAGGATGGTCCTGGCAGCGACACTACGGCCGTGCATCGTGAGTTCGTCGCGCGCGTGCTCGCAGCGATCACAGCCTGCGGCCGTCGCGTGCGCTTCATTCACATCTCGATCCCCGGCACGGCCGATGAGGATCACACCGCCTTCGCCACCACCAAGCGCGACGCGGAGCGGCTGATTGCATCCTCAGGCATTCCCTACGCCATCCTGCGCCCCGGCTTCGTGATCGCGCCGTCGGCCTATGGCGGCAGCGCGATGGTCCGCGCGCTCGCGGCGCTTCCGGTCGACCTGCCGGCGAAGGATGCGGCGACACCGTTCCAGCCGGTGGCGGTCGCGGACATCGCCGCGACGATCGCCTGGCTCGCGATGCGGCCGATCGATGACGAGGCGACGCGCGCGGTGAGCTGGGACCTGATGCAGCCCGAGGCGATGACGCTTGGCGACGTCGTCGATGCGTTTCGGCGCAGTTTCGGCACGATGGATTGGCCACGCGTTGCCGTGCCCGCGCCGCTGATCAATCTCGGCGCTTTCGCCGGTGACCTCTGCAGCCGGCTCGGCTGGATGCCGCCGATGCGCACCACCGCGATCGCCGAGCTTCGCCGCGGAGTGCACGGCGATCCCGCACCGTGGATCGCGGCAACCGGCATCACACCCGGGACGCTGGACGCCGTCGGCGCGCGTGGCGCCACCATTCAGGACAAATGGTTCGCGCGGCTGTTCCTGATCAAGCCGCTGATCATCGCCGGCTTGGTGTTGTTCTGGGTCGCGTCGGGGTCGATCGCACTGTTGGTCTCGTTCCCCGCGACCACGGCGATCCTGACCACGCGCGGCTGGCCCGACTGGTTCGCCGTCCCATTTGCGGCGATCACCAGCATGGTGGACATTTCGGTCGGCGTATTGATCGCGTTCCGCAGAACCGCAGCATTCGGGCTCGCCGCCGGCATCCTTGTCTCGCTCGGCTACATGCTCGGCTGCGCGATCCTCACGCCCGACCTCTGGCTCGAGCCGCTCGGCGCGCTGGTGAAGACGGGACCTGCGATCGTGCTGATGCTGGTCGCGCTGCTCATGATGGACAATCGATGATGACCCACTGGCCCGACGACGACGTGATCCTCTACGACGGCGTCTGCGTGTTCTGCTCCCGCTGGGTGCAGTTCGTGATCGCGCGCGACACCGCAAAGCGCTTCCGCTTCACGCCGATCCAGTCGCCTTACGGCACCCGGCTGGCGCAGGCCTTCGGCATCGATCCCCAGGAGCCCGACACCAACGCGGTGGTGCATGGCGGCAAGGCGCATCTGAAATCCGATGCTGCGCTGACCGTATTGTCGAGCCTGCCGGGCTGGGGCTGGACGCGCGCGCTGCTCGCCATCCCGAAGCCGCTGCGCGATGCGGTCTACAGCCTGGTCGCGCGCAACCGCTACCGCATCTTCGGCAAATACGAATCCTGCTTCGTGCCCGATGCCGAGCTCCGGAGGCGGGTGCTGGAGTCGTGATCCGATCCGCGGGTGAGATGCGGGAGCGAGCCAGGAATTGATCGATTTGAACGAATGATATATACGATATAATCTGTTGGATCGATTGATCGCAGCATGAAATTCTCCTCTCCAGACCCTGTTTGGGAGAGTTTTCCATGGCTGCCCCGTCGCATGATTTGATCGCCGATGCGCCCGTTGCCGTTCCTCATCGACCTGCCCACGCGCCTGCGACGCCGGCGGCACCGACGCTGCTGCCCGGGCTCGCGCTGTCCGCGGCGCTCGCGGCCGGCGCCTTCGGGCTGCGCCTGGTGCCGGGCCTCGGCCTGTTCAGCCCGATGATCCTCGCGATCGTGGCAGGGATGGCACTGCATAACGTCATCGGCACGCCGGCGCGAGCCAAGCCCGGCGTCGCCTTCTCGATGCGCCGCGTGCTGCGGCTGGCGATCATCCTGCTCGGCCTGCAACTGACGGCCGCCCAGATCGTCGAGGTCGGCGCCCGCGGACTCGTGGTGATCGCGCTGAGCCTCACCGGCACCTTCCTGTTTACGGTGTGGGTGGGACGGCTGCTCGGCGTCGATCGTAAGCTGGCGGAGCTGATCGCCGCCGGCACCTCGATCTGCGGCGCGTCCGCCGTGATCGCGACCAACACGGTCACGCGCGCCCATGACGAGGACGTCGCCTATGCGGTGGCCTGCGTCACAGTGTTCGGCTCGATCGCAATGTTCATCTATCCGCTGCTTCCGACACTGCTGCATCTCGACGCGCACGCCTTCGGCCTGTGGAGCGGCGCCTCCATTCACGAGATCGCCCAGGTGGTCGCGGCCGCGTTTCAGCAGGGCCAGCAGGCCGGCGAGTTCGGCACCATCGCCAAGTTGGCCCGCGTGATGCTGCTGGCACCGGTCGTGCTCACGCTCGGCCTGCTGGCAACGCGGCGCGCGCGCCATGGCGGCGAGACCCGGAGCAATGCGCAGCCGCCGCTGCCCTGGTTCGTATTCGGCTTCATTGCGCTGGTCGGCCTCAACAGCGTGATCAGCATACCCGCCGAGATGAAGACCGTGATCGTGACGGCGACCACGTTCCTGCTGTCGATGGCGCTGGCCGCGATGGGACTGGAAACGGATTTCGCCAAGCTCAAGGCCAAGGGCCTGCGGCCCCTGGCGCTGGGCCTGCTCGCCTTCCTGTTCATCGCAGGCTTCAGCCTGGCCCTGGTGAAGCTGACCACATAGGACGCACGTGACGCTCGAACAGCTCAGGATCTTCGTGGCGGTCGCGACCCGCGAGCACGTCACCCAGGCGGCCCGCGACCTCAATTTGACCCAGTCGGCGACATCCGCGGCTGTAGCCGCGCTCGAAGCCCGCTACGAGACCAAGCTGTTCGATCGCGTCGGACGCCGCATCGTGCTCACGGCGACCGGGAAGGCGTTTCTCGTCGAAGCAAAGGCGGTGCTGGCGCGCGCGGCCGCCGCCGAGACCGTGCTGAACGATCTCGCCGGCCTGAAGCGGGGGCAGCTGGCGCTGGCGGCCAGCCAGACCATCGCGGGCTATTGGCTGCCGGCCTTCATTCACCGCTTCAATGCCGCGCATCCGGCGATCAAGCTGCAACTGTCGATTGGCAATACCGAGCAGGTTGCGACCCAGGTCCGCGAGGGCTCTGCCGATCTCGGCTTCGTCGAGGGCGATGTCGACGATCCCGTGCTCACGGCCCAGCCGGTCGCGGACGACGACATGGTGCTGGTCGGCCCGATCGATCATCCGCTGTGCCGCGGCAGGTCCGTGACAACCAGCGACCTGAGGACGGCGCGCTGGGTGTTGCGCGAGCAGGGCTCCGGCACGCG
This sequence comes from Bradyrhizobium sp. SZCCHNR1051, assembly GCF_032489615.1. Classification (NCBI taxonomy): domain Bacteria; kingdom Pseudomonadati; phylum Pseudomonadota; class Alphaproteobacteria; order Hyphomicrobiales; family Nitrobacteraceae; genus Bradyrhizobium; species Bradyrhizobium sp. SZCCHNR1051. The sequence continues at coordinate 84,427 of NZ_JAUEYJ010000006.1, forward strand.
CGCCGCGCTCGAAACAGCGCTGGGCCGCTTCGGAATCACTCCGGCCGAGCTCGATGTGGTGTTCGACCTGCCGTCCAACGAGGCCGTGCGCGGCGCCGTCGAAGCCGGCGCCGGCGTCACGGTGCTGTCGCGCCTGGTGGCAATGCGCGCCGTCAAGGCGGGGCTGCTCGCCGTCGCCAACATCGAGCTGCCCAAGCGGCACTTCTACAGCCTGCGCCACAAAGAGCATCACCAGACGCAGGCCGCACGGGAGTTTCTGCGGATGGTGGGGGAGACGCATTGATTGGGGCAGGTCATCCCGAGCGTAGCGAAAGCGATCCAGAAATCCCACCGCGGTGACAGTCTGGAGTGCCTCGCTGTGCTCGCAACGACGGTGGATGTGCTAGCGCTTGGTTACTGACGCCAGAGCTTCCCGCGCCGCGCGCTCGCCGCTGTCGCGCGCGCCATGGGCGGTCGAGAAGAAATCCGAGGGCGTCGCCTCGCCGGCGAAGAACAGCCGATCATCAACCGGCGCGGCCAGCACGGCGCGCTTGTCGGCATGTCCGGGCAGTGCATGCGAATAGGCGCCGCGCGCGAACGGGTCGGCGCCCCAGCGGGACTCGGCGAGCGGACGGAGGCTCTTGCGGATGTCGTTGCCGAGCAGGGCCACGATGTCGTCGATCGCCTGCGCCGCCAAGGCCCCCTCGCCCGCCACTTCGATCTCGCGAGCGAAGCTGCCGCCATAAAAACCTTCGATGCAGGGCTGGCCGAACGGGCGCAGCTGGAAGCTGCCGACCCGCGCGGTGTGGCTTCGGCCGCGCATGCCCGAATCCCTCGGCAGGTGCTCCCAGCCGTCGAGCGCCAGCGTCACCTTGTTGTCGAGACCGAGCGGCAGGCCAGCGGCGGCTTCGACCTTGCTCGGCAGGGCCGGCGAAAAGCGGAGCGCTTCGTCGACGATGAGACTGGTCGGCACGGTCACGATGACCTTGTCGGCCGTCACCGTGCCCCGCGAGGTCGTCAAGCGAATGCGCGTGTCGCCGTGATCGATCAGGGTCACGTTGCAGTTCAAGGCGATCGGCAGGCCCCCGCCATAGGCGGCGACCAGCGCGCCATAGCCGTGGCGAACGCGCCAGTTCAGCTCGGTGTCCTCATAGGCTTCGAAGTCGAGCAGCGACATCTGGTCGAGCTCGCAGCCGTTGAGATAGGTGCAGATCGCATCGATCATGCCGTTCCAGCGATTGCCGGGCTCCAGGCAGATGCTCGCCGGGGCATCGCGGCCACTCTTGGCGGCCTCTGCGGTGCGCGTAAAGAACGCCTCCAGCGCCCGCAAGAACTCCTCGCGCTCGTGGCGCGGAAATGCCGCGTCATAGGCCTGGTCGCGCCAGGGCGGCCGGCTGGTGTCGATAGTGAAAGCAAGCTGCTCGGCGATGCCGACGAAGGAGTTGCGATCAGCCGAATGCAGCCAGCCGCAGCCGAGATCGAAGGTGACGTCAGGCGAAGCCATGATGGTGTGAGCACGGCCGCCGATGCGGTCGCGGGCCTCCAGGACGATGAACGAGACGCCCTTGTCCTGCAGCGCATGTGCGGCGCCGAGGCCCGCGGCACCCGCACCGATGATGGCGATGTCGATGGAGGATGGGAAAGACATTGGCTCATCCAACTCCGTCGTCATGCCCGGCCTTGTGCCGGGCATCCACGTCGTCCTCGCAAGCCCCAAAACGTGGATGGCCGGGACAAGCCCGGCCATGACGCATTTGAGGATGGAGGGCGGAAATTACGCCACCGCTTCCTTCTGTTTCTCGGCGCGCTTGCGCTCGTTCGGATCGAGATGCTTCTTGCGCAGGCGGATCGACTTCGGCGTAACCTCGACCAGCTCGTCGTCCTCGATATAGGCCAGCGCCTTCTCCAACGTCATCCGGATCGGCGGCGTCAAACGGACCGCCTCGTCCTTCGACGTGGTGCGGATGTTGGTGAGCTGCTTGCCCTTCAGCACGTTGATCTCGAGATCGTTGTCGCGGGTGTGCTCGCCGACGATCATGCCGCGATAGACCTTCCAGCCCGGCTCGATCATCATCGGGCCGCGGTCCTCCAGCTTGAACATCGCGTAGGCCACCGCCTCGCCCTGGTCGTTGGAGATCAGGACGCCGTTGCGGCGGCCGGCGATCTCGCCCTTGAACGGGGCATAACCGTGGAACAGGCGGTTCATGATCGCGGTACCGCGGGTGTCCGTCAGCAGCTCGCCCTGATAGCCGATCAGGCCGCGGGTCGGCGCGTAGAACACCAGCCGCAGGCGGTTGCCGCCGGACGGGCGCATCTCGATCATCTCGGACTTGCGCTCGCTCATCTTCTGCACGACGACGCCGGAATGCTCCTCGTCGACGTCGATCACGACCTCCTCGATCGGCTCCAGCCACGCGCCGGTGGCCTCGTCCTTCTGCAGCACCACGCGCGGACGCGACACCGACAGCTCGAAGCCTTCGCGGCGCATGGTCTCGATCAGGATCGCGAGCTGCAATTCGCCGCGACCCGACACTTCCATGGCGTCCTTGTCGGCGGATTCGACGACGCGCAGCGCGACATTGCCCTCGGCCTCGCGCAGCAGGCGGTCGCGGATCATGCGGCTCGTGACCTTGTCGCCTTCGGTGCCCGCCAGCGGCGAGTTGTTGACGATGAAGGACATCGACACGGTTGGCGGGTCGATCGGCTGCGCCGGGAGCGGCGTCTCGACCGAGGGATCGCAGAACGTGTCGGCGACGGTGCCCTTGGTCAGGCCTGCGATGGCGACGATGTCACCGGCCTCGGCCTCGTCGAGCGGCACGCGCTCGATGCCGCGGAACGCGAGAATTTTGGAAATACGGCCCTGCTCGACGACCTTGCCCTCGGCGTTCAGCACCTTCACGGCCTGGTTGGGCTTGATGCTGCCCGAGGTGATGCGGCCGGTGATGATGCGCCCCAGGAAGTTGTTGGCCTCCAAGATGGTGCCGATCATGCGGAACGGCCCCTCTTCGACCGACGGCGCCGGCACATGGCGCAGCACCAGGTCGAACAGCGGCTGCATCCCGGCGTCCTTCGGACCTTCCGGGCTCTCGGCCATCCAACCCTGCTTGGCCGACCCGTACAGGATCGGGAAGTCGAGCTGCTCCTCGGACGCGTCGAGTGCGGCGAACAGGTCGAACACCTCGTTGATGACCTCGGTCGGACGGGCGTCGGGACGGTCGACCTTGTTGATGACGACGATCGGCTTGAGGCCGACCTTGAGCGCCTTGGAGACCACGAACTTGGTCTGCGGCAGCGGGCCCTCGGCGGCGTCGACCAGCACCAGGGCGCCGTCCACCATGTTCAGGATGCGCTCGACCTCGCCGCCGAAATCGGCGTGGCCGGGGGTGTCGACGATGTTGATGCGGGTGTCCTTCCACTGCACCGAGGCGGCCTTGGCCAGGATGGTGATGCCGCGCTCGCGCTCCAGGTCATTCGAGTCCATGGCGCGCTCGGCAACCTTCTGGTTCTCGCGGAAGGTACCCGACTGCTGCAGGAGACGGTCAACCAGGGTGGTCTTGCCGTGGTCGACGTGGGCGATGATGGCGATGTTGCGAAGATTCATGGTCGGTGTCTTCTAAGCTTTCTCAAGAGCCCGTGCTCTGTCCCCGGCGGGGCGCGCGCTTTGTTATAGTCGAATCAAGCTGTTAGCTTTACGACGCGCGCTCGCGAAACTCGTTCGGCGGCAGGGGCCGGCAGCCCCAAATAGGAAGCCCGGCCAATCGACCGGGCAGACCTCACGCGTTGCGGCGCAATATAGGCAGAAAATGCCAAAAAACAATGACTGCTTTCAGGAACGAGGAGCGGTTTCCGAGCGGCTGGCTAACGCCTCCGCGACCGCACGCTTCCGGGCGGCGCGGTAGAAGACGAGACCAACCACTCCGACCGGCAATCCCACGAGGACCAGCGCCGACAGCCGTCGGCTGCGCCTATGCGCGGAAAGAAAAAAACGCTTGTGGGCTCAGCCCGTCGCGGCCTGCTCGGTCGGATAGACGCCGCGCAGGACCTCCTCGAAATGGGTCTTCACGGCCTCGTTGCACAGGCAGGAGCGGCGCTTCAGCGCGTCGAAGTCGCGCACCATGAAGGCGCCGCGGCGGGTTTCGAGAATGCCCTCGGCTCGGAAGGTCTGGACGACCCGGCTGACATAGCTGCGGCCGACGCCGAGCAGCGTCGCCAGCTGCTCATGCGTCAGGGGCACGATCGGCTCGCCGTCGGTGCGGTCCATCGCGGCCACGATCCACTTCGCCGTCCGCTGCTCGATCGAATGAATCGCATTGCAGGCGGTCGACTGGAACATCTGCGCCAGCATGCAATCGGCGTAGCGCGCGAACACGTTGCGCAGCGTCTTGGATTGCAGCTTGGCGGCCGCCAGGCGGGACAGTGGCAGCCGTGCAAACGGGCCGCCGAACTTGACGACGATCCGCGTATAGGCCGGCAGGAAGCCCTCGCTGACGATGCCGCCGACGGCGCCCTCGCGGCCGACCAGGATGGTCTCGACGTCGCGGCCGTCCTCATTGGGGACGAGATAGGACGTGAGCGCCGGCCCACAGGGAAAATGCACGATCTGCACGTCGTCCCCGGGACTGTAGAGCAGATCGTTCGGCGTTGCCTCGTCCTCCACCAGATACAGCGAAATCAGCGCGTAGTCGGCCGCACTCAGCCGCAGCAGCAGGTTGTTGTGGGGCCGCTCCCGGTTCAGCGTGGTCACACCCTGGCTCAGCATCGTCATCCCCTGCGCGCAACGCATGTGCGTGATTCGTGCTCCTTGTGTTCACAAGTGCACCGACACACGAACTCTGATATGCTGCCTTGGTTCCAGGAACCCGCCAGCGCACTCAAGAGGAGACGCCGGCTGCGGCGCCCATCCCTCATCCTGGAACCCGCAGATCCCATGACCAGCTCGCAATCAGGCGTGCCCGAGCTTTATCAACATGTGCTGGTCGTCGAAGACGACCCCATCATTGCGCTCGGATTGGAAGACACGATCACCGACCTCGGCGTTCCCGACATCAGGATCGCAGCCGACGTCGCGACCGCGCTCGCCATGATCGCGGAGCGCGCCCCGCAATTCGCATTGCTCGATGTCGGCCTGGTCCGCGAAAAGAGCTTTGCGATTGCCGAGCGGCTGACGGCGCTCGGCATTCCCTTCGCCTTCTCCACCGGCTATGGCGCCGACCGCGTGCCGGCCGCGTTCGCCGACCGGCCACGGCTGCCGAAGCCTTGCCCGACCGACGCGCTGGAGGCGGTGCTGCGCCGACGCGACTAGTTGCCGTCGCAGCACGCGATCGTCTTGCCGCCGAACAACGACAGCTCAGCCGAGCTTCGGATCGAGCGTGGTCGACCACAGCGCGACGTCGGCGCGATCGCGCAGGGTCACGGTCATCTGGCCCGTGGCGCCCTCGATCTTGACGTGGCCGAAGAACTGCATGCCGGCCGATGGCGGCAGGTTCTGCTTATCGAGGCCCGGCGCCTTGATGAACCGCACCTCGGGGCCGAAGGTGTTGTCGAGCTCGTTCGGACCGAACGTGCCGGCATGCAGCGGACCGGAGACGAACTCCCAGAACGGCTCGAAGTCCTGAAACTGCGCCTTGTTCGGATCGTAATAGTGCGCGGCCGCGTAGTGCACGTCCGCCGTCAGCCACACCGTGTTCTGGATCGGCGCCGTCTTGATGAAGCGCAGGATCTCGGCAATCTCGAGCTCGCGGCCGCGCGCCGGGCCGTCCCCTTGGGCAACCGCTTCCGAGCCCTTCTTGTTGGCCGCGTCGTCATAGACGATGATGCTGAGCGGCATGTCGGAGGCGATCACCTTCCAGGTCGCGCGCGAATTGAGCAGCGCCTGCTTCAGCCAGCGCATCTGCTCCGGCCCGATGAAGTAGGACGCCGGACCATATTTGTCCTCGAGATTGGGACCGTTGGCGCCGCGGTAGCTGCGCTCGTCGAGCACGAACACGTCGAGATGAGGGCCGTAATTGATCGTGCGATAGACGCGCCCCGGCTCGATGATGCTCTCGCGCATGGGATACATCTCGTGAAAGGCGCGCGCCGCGCGGGCCGCGAGCAGCTGGATGTTGCGCTCCTTGTAGCTGGCCGGCAGCTCCTTGGAGGCCGACCAGTTGTTGGTGACCTCATGATCGTCCCACTGCACGAAGATCGGCACCTCGGCATTGAAGGCGCGGACGTTCTCGTCGAGGAAATTGTATTTGTGAGCGGCACGGAACTCGTCGAGCGTCTCGGCGACCTTCGCCTTCTCTTCCACGGTGAGATTCTTCCACACCTTGTTGTCCGGCAGCTTCACCTCGGACTTGATCGGACCGTCGGCGTAGATGGTGTCGCCGGAGTGCAGGAAGAAGTCCGGGCGGTGCTTCTTCATCGTCGAGAAGGTGAACATGCCGCCATCGTCGGGGTTGATGCCCCAGCCCTGCCCCGCCACGTCGCCGCCCCAGACGAACGAGACGTCGCGCCTGTTGCCGGGCGCGGTGCGGAAGCGGCCAAGCGCGGCCTCGCTTTCGACCGCGACATGCGAAAGGTCGCGGAACTTGACGCGGTAGAAGATGTCCTGGCCGCTGGGCAGACCGTCGATCAGCATCTTGGCCGTGAAGTCGCTTTCCGGAAGTGCGGCGACCGGAGGCAGCGTACGCGCGTCCTTGAACGACTCGGTGGTCGCCACCTCGACCAGCATCTGCGACGGCCGGTCGGCACGCGCCCAGACCACGCCGCCATCCATGCCAACGTCGCCGGACTGCACGCCATGCGTGATCTGCGGCCGGTCGGCGGCGCGGCTCAGATAGGGCATCGCCAGCGTCGTGACGCCGGCTGCGGCGGCTGTCGACAGGAAGCGGCGGCGGGACAGGGCTGTGCGCGGTCGAGGAATGCGAAGCGTCATGCGGATCTCCTGGTCGGATCGCGCGCGGGAGGAGGCGCGAGCCACGGCCCGGCAGACCTAGAAAAGATTGATGACGCTGGAATTACACGCGGCGTCTTGGGCAGTGCGCGACACCGCCGCAAGGGGAGCGTGGCAGACCTCAGGTGCCGGCGGCACGCAACTGCGCGCCGGTTCGCTGCAGATTGGCGGGCATGCTCATCAGGATGAGCTTGCGATCGGCGACCGCGTTGTGGAACTGCTCGAGCGCGATGTTGAACGCGGTCAACGCCGCGTGCTCGATCGCGCCGTCCTCGAAGCAGGTCAGCGTGTTGCGCAGGATCTCGTCGGCCTCGGCCTGGAGCTGATCGAGCTCCTCGGTCGAATCGCACTTGCGCGCGATCGTGATCATCTCCAGCAGACGATCGCGCAGCGAGGTGTTGATGGTGCGTTCGTCGCGCTTGAGATAGCCGGCGAACCACGCGCCGGCCGAGCCCATCGCCGAAAGCGCCATCAGGCTCCACCAGATGTAGTCGCTGTAGCGGTCGAGGAAGGTCTTCTCCTCGCCGTCGACGAAGGCCGCCGCGCCGGGATGGACGGGGATCGCGGCGTCCTTGTCGGTGTCCGGCGTCTCGATCTTGGCGGCAAGCGGAAATTCCGACATCAGCTGCTGGCGCACCGAGAACAGCTGATGCGTGAACGTCGAGACCGTCGATTCGGCGAGGCCCTTGCGTGCCACGATGTGGTGATTGAAGCTGATCGTCTTCACTTCATCTTCAGGGCGATCGGGCGCCCCGCCGAACGCGCCGGCCGGAATCTCGGTGGCCTCGTATTCGGGATGGTTCTGTGCGATGGCTCCGGCGGAATCGATGGCCAGGAAGGTGGGGGGGCCGCCCTCCTTGGTGGCGGCTGCGATCGCATCCGCCGTGATCTTGCTGTTGATGGGACCGGCCGCCAGATAGACATCGGCCCTCTGGCTTCGGACCGCTTCGGCGGCCTCGGTGATCGGGAATTGGACGATCTCGACCTTGCCGGGGTCGACGCCATATTGGCGCAGGATGACCTTCAGCAGGTTCGCGTTCGCCGGCGTCCGGCCGATGATGCCGACTTTGTGGCCCGCGAGCTGCGAGATCTTCGTGATCTTGGCGCCACCCTTGCGGCTCTTGCCCTTGCCGGACGAGGGCACCCAGAGGACGACGACGTTCTTGCGCAGCGTCGCTACCGCCTGTGCGTTCTTTGGGACCTCGAGGTCACCCCGCACGATCGCAAGGTCCACCTTGGCGGCGGCCAGCGCCTGCGCGCTCTCGGCGGCGCCCTCGGTCGGAACCGGCCGCAGCCTGACGGAGGCGTGCGACTGGGAAAAGGCCTGGGTCAGGGCCTGGACGACCTTCAGGTCGTCGCTGTTGGGCGGACCGACCGCGATCTTGAGCACCACGGGACGCATCGCAAAATAGTAGGCACCCGTCAAAGCGCCGACGACCGCGAGGATCCCGGCGATGACGATGAACACGGCAGGGCGCATCCGTGAGCGCTGCGCTGGCGTGGTCTGAGTATCTACCAGATTCCCGTCCTCCGGTGGTCCCAGGCCCGGGCGATGCCACAGGCGGCTTCGTCTGGCCACGTCGTCCTTCGATAGAGTTGAACTGTAGCAAATTTCTTGTCCGCCCGGGGTGACATCTGCGTCATGGTTACCATCGCACCAGTTACCGCAGGATCGGGACAGTTCCGAGTCCCTCCCGGCATGGCGCCTGTGACAAGGCTCTGATCGGGATGCGTTTTCGGCTAGTCTTGGCAACCGGACACCGGCGCGATCCAGCCGGAGGTAGCCCCGCAATCGCCCGGACGCTGCCACGTGTCCAGTCGATTGCACCACAAGAGGAGATCGAGATGCCGCAACGATTGTCGGCGGAGGCACGCGCCACCGCCCTGCGGGAGCTTCCCGACTGGTCCGAGCTGGAGGGCCGTGAGGCCATCGCCCGCACCTTCACGTTCAAGAACTTCAACGAAGCGTTCGGCTTCATGACCCGGGTCGCGCTGGTCGCCGAGAAGCACGACCATCATCCCGAGTGGCGCAACGTCTACCGCACCGTCGAGGTGGTCCTCACGACCCATGACGCAGGCGGCGTGACCACGCGCGACATCGAGCTCGCCAAGGCGATGGATGCGATCGCCGCAACGATCAGCGGCTGACGAATCCACGCGGATACGGGTGCCTTGCGGCCAAGGTCGCCGTCCCCACATGACAGCTCGAGCATGGCGCCTCCAGCGCCGTCTGGAACCGGAGATCGGACATCATGTCGGATGCGACCGACTACAACGTTGGCTTCGAGCCCGCGGAGCGGCTGGCCCGGGATCGCGAGACCCTTCGCCGCCGTTTCTGGATCAAGTTCAAGAAGGTTGTCGCGCGGTTGCCGTTCGCCGAGGAGCTGCTTGCGGCGTATTACTGCGCCTTCGACAAGGAGACGCCGCGGCACGTCCAGGTCGCCCTGCTCGGCGCCATCGCCTACTTCGTCGTGCCGTTCGACTTCATGCCTGACGTGTTGCCCATCCTCGGCTTCACCGACGACGCGGCGGTGCTCGCCACCGCCATCCGCATGGTCGCCTCGAACATCACGCCCGACCATCATGCCGCGGCCCGCGCCGTACTCGCGCGGCTGGCGGCAGACAAGAACGCTGACGTCGCGAAGGACGGCGAGAATATCGGCTGACGGCGGCTCGGGCCGGCAAGCCGGGTTCCCGCAGTCAGCGCCTCGGACGGGCACAACAGCATACAACAGCAAAAGCCCCGCGTTCGCGGGGCTTTTCTCCTGATGGGACCTCGTCGAACGCTACGAGCTCAGCGCTGGCCGCGCGCCTGGGCGCGGGCGCTGCCGGTCTTCTCGGCCTCCCAGGCCTGGTACTGCTTGAACAGCGCCTCGCGGTCGGCCTCGCTCGGCATCGCCCTGCCGGCGCTGCTCTGCTTCAGGAAGTCATCGAAGCGGTCGCGCTGTGCGCCTTCCATGGCATGGCTCTCCAGCCATTTGCTCGCGGACGGCAGCCGCTGCCAGCCGGCCAGCGGTGCCGACAGCGAGACCTCCTTCCACTTCGGATGGAACGGCGGATTCTGGAATGCCGGGAATTTGGTGAAGAAGGCATCGACGAAGGTCGCGAGCTTGCGATAGCGGTCGGTGTTCGGCGCCCAATTATAGGCGGCGAGCACGGCCGGCACCGCGATCGTGTCGACCTTCTCGCCCTCGGCGATCAGGTTCGGATAGTCCTTCGCGGTCAGGGTCGCCGGCAGGTAGTCGGTCTGCAGCGGTCGATCGTAATCGACGTTGACGAGATGGAAGCGCCCGTCGTTGACGAAGGTGCTGACCGACTTGTAGGGCTTGCCGCCGACCACGATGACGGCATCGAGCTCGCCGCGCTTCAGCTTCTCCATCGCGATGCGCTGCTCGATATAGGCGAAGTTGGCGCGCAGGCCCAACCGCTCGAACACCGTCAGCGCCGTGACGAAGGTGCCGCCATTCGGCAGGTCGACGCTGACCCGACGGCCTTCGAGGTCACGCAGCGTGCGCACCGCGCGCGGCGCGATGACCTGCATCTCCTCGTTGTAGAGCTTGGTGACGTAGGTGAACTGCCGCTTGATGTCCTTGGCGAAGCCCTTGCGCTCGAGATAGTCGAGCGTGTCGGCTCGGACGATGCCGAGATCGACACCCTGCAGGAACAGGATGTCGGCCACGCTCTGGACCGAGCCGCGGCCGACGATCGGCAAGACGCGCAGATTGTTGCCGTCATCGAGCAGCGAGGCCAGGTCGGCGCCGAACTGCACATAGGTGCCGCCGATGGTGCCGGTGATGAGCGTCACCGTGTTGGCGTTCAGCGCCTGCTTGGTCTGCACCGAGCCGAACTGGAAGATCGCCTTGAGGCTGTCGCTCACCTTGGCGGGGTCGAACTCGCCTTCCTCGGCGTGGGCAGCAAAGCCGCACGCTATCATCATCATTGCGGCTACGGCCGCTCCAACAACACGTCGCATCTGTCCCCCTCGATGTAAGGTTGGCACATGTTTACGAGCCGGAACGCGGGCAGCACCAAGTCTCGCCTGGCGTCGCCCATGAACGGACTCGAAAATCACGCGTGAAACAAAAAAATGAAACGGGGCGGCATCGCTGCCGTCACGAGCGTTCAGTTCTGCAACTGATCGAGCCTGCGCTGCGCTTCGGTCGAGCCGAGCTGGGCGGCGCGGCGGTACCAGTTGCGCGCCGCAGCCGGATCGGCATTGATGTTGCGGATGTCCTTCGTTCCCAGCACGTGCGGATCGTAGGTCTGCGCAAGCATCAGCGCCGCGGCCGGTTCTTGCGCCTCGGCGGCGCGCTCCAGCAGCAGTCGCGCCGGCGGGATGTCACCCGCGGCCAGCAGGCTCTTGGCGCGTTTCATGATGCCCGCGAGCTCGTCGGGATCGAGCCGGCGGACCTGCGCGGGCGGCGGAGCAGCGGTCACGGCGCCGAGGCCGGGTGCGACGATTGCCGATCCCGCGCCAGGCGAATTGATCGAGGATGGCTCCATCGCGCTCGGGGCCGGCGCGGCCGGTGCCGTGGCGAAGCTCGGTGGTGCTGCAACCGGCGCGGGCTGCGTCACGGTGCGGTTCTGCAGCGCTGTCTGGTAGGCGTTGGCGATGTCGTCACGCGTCGGGGCCACGGCTGCCGTCTGCACCGGCGCCGCCGCAGCCGGCGGCTCGGGCGGCAGTCGCGCCGGCTCGTTCAGCTGCATGTCGCGCGCGGTGAGCTGCGTGTTGGTGGCCTGCGGCGGGGCCGTAGGATCCGGCGTGGCGCCGATGATGGAAGCCTTGGCACTGGCGATCAGGTCGCGCGTCGCATCCGAGGTGACAAGCGCGAAGAGCACCGCGACGCCGGCCGCAGCCACCACGGCGAGAAGAATCCGGGACGAGACCGACACGCGGCGGGTCCGCACCGGCCACTGGTCCTCGAAATGCGTGCTGTCGATCTGATTGCCGCTCTCATACTCAGAGAGGAACATCGGCATCGATTCGTCGTTTGGATAGTTGTCCTGGGTCGACCGGCCGAAACGATAGTTCGGTGGGCGCTCCTGAGGGAGTTCATCGGGGAAAGGCCTGAAGTCAGGCTCCGAAGGAGTTCTGTTGTTGAAACGCCCGCGCGTCGTCCGCTCAGCCATGGCCTTCATCCCCATCTCAACTTCACGCAACATACTTTTGGTCCCAAGCCCGTCAGAAGCTCGAGACACGTCACGATTGCCAGAGGCACCCCACTGCCGACAACTAATTGACTAATTGAATCCGACTAAAAGTGGACGAGAGCCGGCATGATTCTGGAAATATTTTGATCTGATTGTGGCAACGCGAGTGCGACATCGCACCGCACCAAATCCAGAAACGTCGAAATAACAACAGCCAAGCCCTACAATTTACCATGCCACAATGTGGCTCGGTTGCGTTAACCAAGAAACGCTCGTTTTCGGATTTTCTGCTTCCGGTTGCGAATCCGTGACGCCGGCGCGGCAGCCCGCAGAACAAATTTGCGGCGCCTCGCAGCGCGAGGATGTCACAGCGACCTCGGGCCGGCTCGAGCAAGCCGTCCGCAGAGCAGGCAGGGCTCTGCTCGGTTTGGTTGCGCGGATCAGGGCGAGGCTACCCCGGGGATACGCACCCCGGGCGCCTTCATTGCACGTCCTCAGGGGTGCAGGATCACCTTGCCCATCGCCTGGCGGCCGGCGAGCACCTTCAAGGCATCGGCGGTCTGCGCCAGCGGGAAGGTGCGGTCGACATGCGACGACAGCTTGCCCTCTGCGGTCCACCGCACGAGCTTTTCAAGGTTGGCGCGGTTCTTGGCGGGGTTGAGTCGGGTCCAGGCGCCCCAGAACACGCCGCGGATATCACAGCCCTTCAGCAGCGCGAGGTTCAGCGGCATTTTCGGGATGTCGCCGGCGGCGAAGCCGATCACCAGGAAGCGGCCCTCCCAGGCGATGGAACGCAGCGCCGCCTCGGCGTAGGCACCACCGACGGGATCGAAGATGATGTCGGCGCCCTTGCCGTCGGTGAGCCGCCGCAGCCCCTCCTTGAGATCCTCCTTGGCGTAGTTCAACGTCAGCGTCGCGCCGTGCTGCCTGGCGAATTCGAGCTTCTCGTCCGAAGAGGCACAGGCGATGACCTTCAACCCCATCAGCTTGCCCAGCTCGCACGCCGCAAGGCCGGTGCCGCCGGCCGCGCCGAGCACGGCCAAGGTCTCGCCCGGCTTCGGACTGGCGCGGTCCTCCAGTGCATGCAGCGCAGTCCCGTAGATGATGATGATGCCGGCGGCGCGGTCGAAATCGAGATTGTCCGGAATCTTGACGATCGACGCTGCTGGCAGCGCGATCTTCTCGCGCGCGCCGTTATGGCCGCAGGAGGCGACGACACGGTCGCCGACCTTCAGGTCGGTGACGCCATCGCCAACGCTTTCGATGATACCCGCGACCTCCGCACCCGGCGAGAACGGGAACGGCGGCTTGATCTGGTACTTGCCCTGGATCATCAGGATGTCGAAGAAGTTCAGCGCCGCCGCCTTGATCGCAATCACAGCCTCGCCGGGACCGGCCACCGGATCGGGCACCTCGGTGAGGACGAGATCGTCAGGCTGGCAGAATTGCGAGCAGAGAATGGCTTTCATTGGCGCTCCTTGGTCGTTGGTGCCGGATCGAGGTCCGGCTTTGGGAACGTCATGCCGGATTTGCCGCCGCGCCACAATCATCATGAGGCCGCGGCATGTGCGCGGCGCCGGCTCGAGGACGCGGAGCGCCGGACAACCCAGGTCTGCGGCCTTTGCAAGCGAAGCGTTTAGCCGCTATCCATCGCGACCAAGGATCAGCGATTCCGAGCCATTTTCCAGTCACAATGTTGGTGGAACGAAGTCGCGGGGGAACTCAACGTATCATGTTGTTCGGGCGATTGTTGACAACGCTGGTCGGCAGCGTGCTGCTGTTCGGAGCACCGAGCCTCGCTGCGGCACAGAGCGCTGCGCCGAGGGCCGCCGCTCCGCAATCGAAGGCGGCACCGAAATCGGAACCGAAGCCAGCCGTCCCGAATATCGGCGGGGCGGAACCGACGCTGATCGGACAGTTCGGCGGCTGGGGCGCCTATACCGCGATGCCCGGCGGCAAGAAGGTTTGCTTCGCGCTGGCCAAGCCGACATCTTCCAAGACCAATCCGCCCAACCGTCCGCGCGATCCTGCCTATGCCTTCGTGTCGACGCGGCCCTCCGAGAAGGTCTTCAACGAGGTCTCGATCATGATCGGCTATGCGCTGAAGCCCGGATCCGACGCCGCGGTGGAGGTCGGCGGCGCCTCCTACGCCATGTATACCCAGGGCGACGGGCTCTGGATCAAGAACGCCGCCGAGGAAGAGCGGATGGTCGATGCCATGCGCAAGGCGCCCGAGGCGGTGGTCAAGGGCGTCTCGGTCAAGGGCACGGAAACCACCGACGTGTTCTCACTGAAGGGCCTGGCCCAGGCGCTCGACCGCATCGCGCAGGATTGCCGCCGGTAGACGGCAGCCGCCGATACCGCTCGCCGGGCGGGTCGCATTTGCCGGCCGGATCGTTATATATGCCCGCTGAAAGCCTTCGGCCGCCGCGGCCGGGCAGCACTTTGGGCCCATCGACATGGCAACGACTGCCGGGCTGCGCGATTCCTCCGCGCCCCTCGAAAAGACTCCGCTCGAAACCTACGTCCCGCCGGCGAAGCCTTCGCTGATCGGCCTGTCGCGTGCGGAGCTGGCGGCCAGGCTCGGCGACATCGGCGTGCCCGAGCGGCAGCAGAAGATGCGGGTGCAGCAACTATGGCACTGGATCTATTTCCGCGGCGCCAGGTCGTTCGACGAGATGACATCCGTGTCGAAGGACACGCGCACCGCGCTTTCCGAACGTTTCACGGTCGACCGTCCCGAGGTCGTGGCCGAACAGATTTCTAACGACGGCACCCGCAAATGGCTGCTGCGGCTGCCGAGCGGCGACGATCTGCAGAAGGCCCACGAGGTCGAGTGCGTCTACATCCCCGAGACCGATCGCGGCACCTTGTGCGTCTCGTCGCAGGTCGGCTGCACGCTGAACTGCGCGTTCTGCCATACCGGTACGCAGCGGCTGGTCCGCAACCTCACGGCGGGCGAGATCGTGGGCCAGGTCATGGTGGCGCGCGACCGGTTGAACGACTGGGCCGACCGCGAGACCCCGCTCGGCAACCGGCTGATCACCAACATCGTCATGATGGGGATGGGCGAGCCGCTGTACAATTTCGATGCGGTGCGCGACGCGCTGCTGATCGTCTCGGACAACGAGGGCATCGGCATCTCCCGCCGCCGGATCACGCTGTCGACCTCGGGCGTGGTGCCGAACATCAAGCGCGCCGGCGAGGAGATCGGCGTGATGCTGGCGATCTCGCTGCACGCCGTGCGCGACGAGCTGCGCAACGAACTGGTGCCGCTGAATCGCAAATATCCGATCCAAGAGCTGCTGCAGGCCTGCCGCGACTACCCGGGCGCCTCCAACGCGCGGCGCATCACCTTCGAATATGTGATGCTCAAGGGCGTCAACGATTCGCTCGATGACGCCAGGCTGCTGGTCAAGCTGCTCAAGGGCATCCCGGCCAAGATCAATTTGATCCCGTTCAATCCCTGGCCCGGCTCGGCCTATGAGTGCTCGGACTGGGAGCAGATCGAGAAGTTCTCCGAATACGTCTTCAACGCCGGCTACTCCTCGCCGGTGCGCACGCCGCGCGGCCGCGACATCCTCGCCGCCTGCGGCCAGTTGAAGTCGGAGACGGAGAAGCTGTCCGCGCGGGAGCGTCAGGCACTGCGCGCGATGGCGATGACGGATTGATGATTGATCGCGCCTGCATCTCCGAACAAGATCGTCATGCCCGGGCTTGACCCGGGCACCCATCAATTCATCGACTGAATGATGGATGGCCGGCTCAAGCCGGGCCATGACGAGCGGAAGAAAGCGGGGCCTCGCTTGGGTAACACGGGTCTAAAGCCATGGCGCTGATTGGCCGTCTCTTCGTGATCGCTTTCGCCTTTCTCGGCGCGTGCTTCCTCGCGGGGCTGATCGTCGTGACCGCGATCCTGTTTCCGGAGTTCGCCGATCTCGGCAACGGCCCGATCGATCAGGGCGCGTTCGAGGTCATCATCGGCTTCGGCTTCATCTTCGTGTCGGGCTTCGCGCTGATCCCGGCGCTGCTGATCTCACTGATCACCGAGGCGTTCTCGATCCGCAGCGTGGTTGCTTATGCGATCGGCGGCGGGGTGGTCGGCGCAGCCTGCTATCTCGGTCTCGTCCCGTTCGATCCCGAGACCTTCCGCTTCGAAGGCATCGTGCGCCGCCATCTCGAGATCCTGACCGGCGCCGGCATCGTCGGCGGACTGGTCTATTGGCTGATCGCCGGGCGCAACGCCGGCCGCTGGCGCGAGCCGCCACCGCGTCTGCCGCCACCGCCACCGTTGCCGTCGGGATCGCCACGTTGAGCCGCCGGCCTTTCCATCGCCACCTGCTTTCGCTAAACCGCGCGTCATGAACCGGACCGGCCTCTTCATCGCATTGTCGCTCGCGCTCGTCATCGGCGTGCTGTTCGGCGTCTATCCCGAGCTCGATCTCAAGCTGGCCGCGCTGTTCTACGATCCGCGCACGCGCAGCTTCCCCTTGAAGCTCGACGGCTATGCCGCGTTCGCGCGCGATGCCGCGATGTGGCTCGCCTGGGGCATCGCGCTGCCGTCCATCGTTGCGCTGGTGGTGAAGCTCATCCGTCCCGACCGGCCCCTGCTGGTGAAGGGCCGCACCATGGCGTTCCTGCTGCTGACCTTGTCGCTCTCGGCCGGCGTGCTCACCAATTTCACCTTCAAGTCCTATTGGGGCCGGCCGCGCCCGGTTGTCGTGGCCGAGTTCGGCGGCGACATGCAGTTCGTGCCGTGGTGGGATCCGCGCGGCGGCTGCGGCCGCAATTGCTCGTTCTTCTCCGGTGAGGGTGCCACCGCATTCTGGACCCTGGCGCCGGCCGCGCTGACGCCGCCGGCGATCCGGCCCGTCGCCTACGGCGCCGCCGTCCTGTTCGGCCTCGCCACCTCGGTGTTGCGGATGGCCTTCGGCGGCCACTTCCTCACCGACATCGCCGCCGCCGGCCTCGTCACCTTCATCGTGATCTGGCTGCTGCACGGCTACATCTACCGCTGGCCGTCCACCCGCCTCACCGACGCCGGCATCGACGCCGCCCTGACCCGCTTCGCCTGGCCGGGCTTCCGCCTGATGCGCCGGCTGTTCGGCCGCCGTACCGCGGATACCAGCCCCGCGGCCTGAGCGCGGGCCGGTCACCCTCAGTCGCCATTAAAGGCGTGCCCAGCAACGCAAAATCTGTTATTCGCGCCCGAATTTCTGAACGGCGCAGCCACAAACACGGTTGGACTCTCCCATGACCACGATCCTGAAAAGCCTGCCCAAGGGCGAGAAAGTCGGCATCGCCTTTTCCGGCGGCCTCGACACCAGCGCCGCGCTGCTCTGGATGAAGCAGAAGGGCGCGCGTTGCTTTGCCTACACGGCAAATCTCGGGCAGCCCGACGAGTCCGACTACGACGAGATCCCGCGCAAGGCGCTGAGCTTCGGCGGGGAGAAGGCGCGCCTCGTGGATTGCCGCACTCAGCTGGTGCATGAGGGCATCGCCGCGATTCAGTCGGGCGCCTTCCACATCTCGACCGGCGGCATCACCTATTTCAACACCACGCCGCTCGGCCGCGCCGTCACCGGCACCATGCTGGTCGCCGCGATGAAGGAGGACGGCGTCAACATCTGGGGCGACGGCTCGACCTACAAGGGCAACGATATCGAGCGGTTCTACCGCTACGGCCTGCTCACCAATCCCAATCTCAAGATCTACAAGCCCTGGCTCGACCAGCAGTTCATCGACGAGCTCGGGGGCCGCGCCGAGATGTCGGCGTTCCTGACCGCCAACGGCTTCAATTACAAGATGAGCGCCGAGAAGGCGTATTCGACGGACAGCAATCTGCTCGGCGCCACCCACGAGGCCAAGGATCTCGAGAGCCTCAGCAGCGGCATCCGCATCGTCAATCCGATCATGGGCGTGCCGTTCTGGCGCGAGGATTGCGCCGTGAAGCCGGAGACGGTCGTGGTCCGCTTCGAGGAGGGTCAGCCGGTCGCGTTGAACGGGCAGACCTTCAGCGATCCCGTGGCGCTGTTCCTGGAGGCCAACGCGATCGGCGGCCGTCATGGTCTCGGCATGAGCGACCAGATCGAGAACCGCATCATCGAGGCCAAGAGCCGCGGCATCTACGAGGCGCCGGGCATGGCGCTGCTGCACATCGCCTATGAGCGACTCGTCACCGGCATCCACAACGAGGATACGATCGAGCAGTACCGCATCAGCGGCATGCGCCTCGGTCGCCTGCTCTATCAGGGCCGGTGGTTCGATTCGCAGGCCCTGATGCTGCGCGAGACCGCGCAGCGCTGGGTGGCGCGCGCCGTCACCGGTGAGGTGACCCTGGAGCTGCGCCGCGGCAACGACTACTCGATCCTCAACACCGAGAGCCCCAACCTGACCTACCAGCCGGAGCGGCTGAGCATGGAGAAGGTCGAGGACGCCGCGTTCACGCCTGCCGACCGCATCGGCCAGCTGACGATGCGCAATCTCGACATCACCGACACCCGCTCCAAGCTGAAGCTCTATTCGGACACGGGCCTGCTGTCGGGATCGGAAGGCGCGGAGATCTTCCAGCTCGGCCACGACAAGAGCTGAGTTGGAGCTGTCGAGCGCAATCCGCGCCGTCTCCACCGCTGTCGTCCCCGCGAACGCAGGGACCCATATCCCTTCGTTCGCGGGGACGACACCGAACAGGGCGAAGCGGATTGCCACTTACAAAAATGGCCGGGATCGCTCCCGGCCATTTTCATTTTTAGATCTGACGCAACCTCAGCGCGGCGGTGCCACGCCCGGAGGGGGCGGCGGCAGCGCGGCCTGGCCGCCATTGAGCAGCGGTGTGATGCGGCGGACCGTGACGCGCCGGTTGATGCGGCTCGGCCCCTGCGTCTGCTCCTTCAGATACTGCTCGCCATAGCCCTGCGAGGTCAGATTCTCCGCGGGGACGCCAAACTGCTGCGTCATCAGCGTGGCGACCGATTCGGCTCGGCGATCGGAGAGCGACAAATTGTCGGTCTCGTTGCCGACCGCGTCGGTGTGGCCTTCGATCAGGAAGACCTCGCGCGGGTTGCGCTGGATCGCCTGGTTGAGGCCGTCGGCGATGACCTGCAGCTTCGCCACCTGGTCGGGACCGATCTCCCACGATCCGGTTTCAAAGGTGATCGTGTTGAGATCGATCGACGGCATCAGCTGGCGCACCGACGGGGAGTAGCGGACCTCGTCCAGCGAGTAGCGGCGCTGGACGCGCTCCACCGGTGGCGCGATCAGCGTGTCGTAAATGACATCCGGCGGCGCCTCCTCGGCGTCGACGATGTAGCGGTTGTAGGGGATGCGGATCTCCGGCGGCGGCAGGTCGACATAGAAGCCGCCGACCGCGGCGGGATCGCGATAGGCGTTGTCGATGATGATGATCTCGCGGCCGCCGATATCGCGGCGGATGCGGCGCAGCAGCCGGCCGTCGGCGGCCGTGACCGTGATGATCTGGCTACCGTCGGGGCGGATCACCACCGTGCGCATCTCGCCGCGATCCTCCCGCTGCACGCGGATGTCACGCGCGCCGTAGCGGAAGCGCTCGAGCTCGTCGTGACGCACGAAGGACTGGCCGCTCGGATCGCGCACGATGACGCGTCCCGGCTCGTAGATCAGCGTGCGACCGCCCTCCTGGACCTCGCGGCGCTGGCCGCGGAAATCGTCCAGCCGCTGCGGCCCAGCCATCGGCGCGCCCGGCGCGATCGGCGTGAGCTGCTGTGCCGTCGGCGGTGGCGGCGCCGGGATGGGCGCCGTGACCTGCGGCGGCGGCCGATTGGACATGGCCGGGGGTCCGGCGGGCGGCACGGCGCCCGGACCGGCCTGCGGCGCGCCGGCGGGTCCCGGCCCCGGTCCAGCAGCACCGGGACCTGCCGCTGGAGGCGGCGCACCCGGAGCGCCTGGAGGCGTTCCCGGACGTCCGCCGGGCGTCGGGCTGCCGGACGGCGTGCCTTGCTGCGACGGCGTCTGGGTGGCCGCAGGCGCGGCTGGCGCCGGCGGGGTTCCCGGAGCAGGCGCGACCGTACCGGCCGGCGCGGTGGGAGCCCCCCGCGGCGGGGGCCCGCCTTGCGGGGAGCCAGGCGGCGGGCCACCAGCGCCCGGCCGGCCTCCCGGCGCCGGTCCACCCGGAGCGGGAGTCGGCGCGGCGGAGGGCTGCGGCGACGGGCTTGCGGCCGGCGGCGAATGGGGCGGCGTCGCGCCAGCCGGGGGCGGCGGCGTTCCAGGCCGCTGAGTCGGCGCGGCACTTGGAGGCGGAGCTGGGGGCGGAGGCGGAGCAACCACGGGCGGCGAAGGCGGCGTCGGCCGTGATGGTGCCGCAGCGGGCGGCGGCGGAGCAGGCGGAGGCGCCGGACGCGGAGGCTCGCGCACCACGGGCGGCGGAGCAGGCGGAGGCGCCGGAGGCGCAGCGGCCGGGGGCGGCGGCGGTGTCGGACGCGGCGGAGGAGCCGCAGGCGGCTCTGCGCGCGGCGGCGGGGGTGCGGGGCGCGGTGGCTCCGCACGCGGTGGCGGCGGGGGAGGTGGCGGAGGCGCGGGCCGCGGCGCCGCTGCCGGGGGAGGCGGCGGGGGAGCAGGGCGAGGCGGAGCCGCCGCGGGTGGCGGCGGAGCTGCAGGCGGTGCCTGGTGGGGCGGTGCAGCGGCCGGCGGCGGGCCACCCGGCCGCTGCGGCGGGCCTGGCGGTTGACCATGCGGCGGTTGCTTGGGCCGACCGTCCGGGCCGACCTCGCCGCCGGGGCCGCCTGGACCCTGCGCCATGATCATCGGCGCGCTCTGCGCGCGGGAGCCGGAGCTCATTAGTTGCATCGCCGACAGCGCAGTCGTCGCCAGCAGCAGGACGCGAAGTTTGCTCATGTGTCTTGTTTTCCCGGAACGATCTTTTTCAAGCACGGAGAGATCAACGAGTATGCGTTAGGCCGGATTGTGGCGCAGTTCAAATCCGCAGGCGGATTTATTTCGACGCGAAACCACCCCCGCAGGGTCGCCATTCAGGTTTCATTCAGTCTTGATTTTCAAGGGCTTGGCCCAATCGCCGAAATGCGGGACCGGCGCACGGCCAGCCCCTTCGCAGGCGATCATCATGACCACTCAATCGCGGTCAATCCGTGGCCGGATTGGGCGTGGTCGGGCCGAGTGGCCCTCGGCCGGGGATCTCGTCTGGCGTCTGCCCGGGCAGCTCGCGCGGGGGCGCCGGCGCATCGGGTTCGTACACCGGCGGCGGAATGTCGGGCTGCGGATTGCCGACCGGATCCTCCGGCGGCGGTTCGACCGGGCGGCCCGGCGTCGCCGGCGGAATCTCTGGCGGTTCGATCGGCATCACATCGCAACCTTTCGATGGTCGCCGAGGTCGGGACGCGTGCCGCTGACGGCGGCCGCCGCCATCTTGACGTAGCGCACGATGGTGCCGGGCGAGTCCCAGAACTCGGCGTCGTCGGGCGTGATCTTCAAAAGGCGGATGTTCGGATCCTCGGCGCTGTCCCACCAGGCCTTGGCCGGCGTCGAGAACAGCTCTCGGATCTTGCCGCGATCGTTGGAAATGGCCGCGGTGCCCGTCAGCGACACGTATTTCTGGCTGCCGGCGTCTGCGAACGACAGGTTGACCTGGGGCGAGCGTGCGATCTCCTCGTCCTTGTGATGCCGCACGTCGGTGAGAAAATAGATCATGTTCTCGTCGCGCGCGAGATAGGCGCTCATCGGCCGTGCCCGCAGCCTGTCACCGTCGCGGGTGACCAGCATCGCGAAGCCGATCTTCTTCATCAGGTCCCAAACGCGACCCTGGTCGCGCGCGTCGTCGTTGCTCATGGCCGGCTCCCTCAATGTCAGGGACGACAACGCCGCGTGGGGCGCCGATGTTCCGGACGTATTGGGGACGGCGACAGAATGCCGATTCAGCCGCGCAGCAACAGCGTGTTGCTGCGCGTGCGGCCGCATTCGCGGTAGCCGCGACCGAGCATGTCGGCGAGACAATCGTTCTGCCATTCCTCGCGCGACAGGTGTTCGATGACGACGGCACGCGGCCACAACGCGGCAGGCGCGTCACGGAAGAAGCAGGTCAGCACACGGTCCTCGAAGCCTTCCACGTCGATCTTCAGCGCATCGACCGTGGTCGCTCCGGCCTGTTCGAGGATGGTCTGCAGCCGCAACGACGGGACCTTGAATGCTTCAGCACCCGCCTCTCCGGTCACGATGTGGCTGGCGCCGAGATTGTCGCCATCGGTCTCGATCATCACCTCGCCGTCGCTCTCGCCTGCCGCCGCCGCGACGAGCCTGACCTGGGACAGCGCGGACGCATCGCGATTGAAGCTCAGCCGCGCATGTGTGACCGGATGCGGCTCCACTGCGATCACGAGACCGCTCGGCCCGACGTGACGGGCAAGCGGCAAGGCGAACGTTCCGACATTGGCGCCAACGTCCACCACCACGCCGCCCGGCGGAACGTGGCTGCGCAGGAAATCCAGCTCCTCACGATTGTAGTCGGGATTGAACAGCGCACCACGTTCGGTCGCACTGACCTGATGATAGAAGCGGAAATTGGCGCCCTGATAGCCGACATCCAGAGGACCTGCCCCCAGCACGTTGACGACGCGCGTCAACATCGGCCGGAACGCGCCGCGCTTCAGGCCGGAGCCGTGCGCCAGCCGGATCACCAGCGCCTGGGCGGCATTCGGAGCGAAGGCACCAAAGGAGGGCGGAGAAGGATCGTTGTCGGGCGTCAAGGTCGCGTCCTGGGCTGAGGGCGACGTGTGATAGCCGGTTTCGCCGCGATCTCCAATGCAGGCAGCGTGGCCGCATTGTGTCGTCACCAGGACCGCGCTGAGGCAACACCCGAGCCGCTCAGGCCGCCTTGCGCTGACGCAGGAAGCGGCCGATCAGGCGACGCCGTCCCTTGCGCGGAATGAGATCAATGTCGCTGACGAGCTTGGCGCCGCCCTTGCGCCGCTCGAGCACGATCTTGCGGCTGTGGAAGGCCTCCAGCTCGGCACGATGCGCCACGCTGACGATGGTGGCCTTCGGCAGCTCGCTCGTCACGATCTCCATCATCCGGTCCTGGCTCTTCTCATCGAGCGCGGAGGTGGCTTCATCGAGCACGACGATGTCGGGGCTGTGCAGCAGCAGGCGCGCGAAGGCGAGACGCTGCTTCTCGCCGCCGGAGAGCGTCTGATCCCAGGGCGCGTCCTCCTCGATCTTGTCCTTGAGATGGTCGAGACCGACCTTGTGCAGGGCTTCGCCGACCTGCGCCACGCTCCAATCCTCGGCAGCCCCGGGATAGGCGACGGCCCGGCGCAGGGTGCCCGATGGCACGTAGGGCCGCTGCGGCAGCATGAACAGCTTGCGGTCGGGGTGGAGGTTGATGCTGCCGCCGCCCCACGGCCACAGCCCGGCGATGGCGCGCACGAGCGTGCTCTTGCCGGTGCCGGATTCGCCCGCGACGAGCAGGCGCTCGCCGGGATCGACCACGACCTCGGTCTCGCCGACCACGGCGGTGCCGTCGTCGAGGGTCACCTGCAGATCATTCAGGCTGAGCATCGCGTCGCCGGAGGTCTCGCCGCGCTTGATGCGGCCGATGCCGTCGCCTCTCTCCGCACGCTCCAGCGCATCGAGCGACATCATCAGCGAGGCGATGCGGCGGGCACAGGCATTCCAATCCGCGAGCCGCGGATAGTTGTCGACCAGCCAGCCGAACGCGGTCTGCACGATCGTGAACGCGCTCGCCGCCTGCATCACCTGCCCGAGCGTCATGCTGCCGTCGAGAAATTTCGGCGCGCACAGCAGCAGCGGCACGACAGGAGCGATGAGGCTGGAGCCCTGCGACACCAGGGTGGTGCGCATGTGCTGGCCGGCGAGCCGCGCCCATTGCTGCAGCACGTTGCCGAACGTCCGGTCGATGCCGGCGCGCTCTTCGGTCTCGCCGCCGAGCAAGGCGATGCTCTCGCCGTTTTCGCGGACGCGAGTCAGGGTGTAGCGGAAATCGGCCTCGGCCTGGTTCTTGTCCTCGGAGACCTGCACGAAGCGGCGGCCGATCGTCATGATCGAGCCCGAGGCAATGGCGGCGTAGGCGATCGCGGCGATGACCAGAAAGCCGGGAATGGTGATCTCAGCGGCGCCGAGATGCAGCGTCAGCGCGCCGCCGATGGTCCAGAGCACGACGATGAAGGTCGCAGCCGACAGCAGCGCCGAGGTCACGCCGGCGATGAAGTCGACCGGCGAATCGGTCGCGATGCGCAGGTCCTCGGCGATCCGGTATTCCGGATTCTTGTGGTCGCCGCTGACGAGATTGAGCTGATAGTAGCGCCCGCTGGCCAGCCAGCGGGTGACGACGCTGTTGGTCAGCCAGGCACGCCAGCGCCGCTGGATCGACATGCGCGCATAGACCTGGGCGACGCCGAGAATGACGCTGCCGATCGCAAGCGGGAAGAAGATCGCGGTGAGATGAAAGACGGTCGCCGAATCGCGCTTCTCGATAGCGTCGAAGATCGACCGATTCCAGACGTTGATGCCGTACTGAAATCCGACAGTCGCAACGATCAGAAACAGCAGCCCGAGCGTGAACGCCCACGCCAGACGGTCGCCGCTCTTGCCCCAATAGCCGCGGGCGCTGATCCAGAACCGGGTCAGCAGATAGCGCTTGCGCAGTTGCTCGGCCTCTTCGGGCGACAGCTCCGGATCGGCCTCCACCAATTCGGGCGGCGGCGGCTCGACCTGGGTACCATTCTCAGCGGCGATCTCGATGATCGGCGCCTTCTCGGGCGCCTGTCCCCCCGGCCGCGCGATGTCCTGAACCTGTCCCATTCCGCGATAACAGCAACGCAACCAGAAGGTTCCCACCCGGGTTCCCGCGCAATTCGCGCCGCTTTCAGGGCACCTGCGTGTTCGGCGCCATCGGTGGGGCGCGATACAGCGGCACGGGAACGACCTTGTGCAGCACACGCGACAGTTCCTCGATCGAATAGGGCTTGCGCAGCAGCTCGAAGCCGTGCGTGCCCTGCTGCACCAGCACATGGCTGTAACCGCTCGCCAGCACGACCGGCACGTTGAGCTCGAGCCGCCTGATTTCCTCGGCAAGCTCCAGCCCGGTCATTCCGGGCATCACGACATCGGTGAAGACGACGTCGAACCGGCTGGTGCCGCCGATAAGCTCCTCCAGCGCGTCTCTGGCGTTGTCGACCAGCGTGGTGCGATAGCCGAGCTCGGCCAGCGCTTCGGTCGCCGATCTGCCGACGTCGATGTTGTCCTCGACCACCAGCACCGACATGCCTCGACCGCCGATCGGCTCCGCATGGCTGCCGTCCTCGCCACGCTGCACCTGGGCTGGAGCGACGCGCGGCAGATAGAGCGTGAACGTCGCGCCGCGCCCCTTTTCGCTCGTGACCCCGATTTCGCCGCCGGACTGCTTGGCGAAGCCAAACACTTGCGAGAGACCGAGGCCGGTGCCCTGGCCGATGGTCTTGGTCGTAAAGAATGGCTCGAAGATGCGTCCGAAATGCTCCGACGGGATGCCGACGCCGGTGTCCTGGACGGTGATGGCGACATAGCCCAGCGGCGGACGGTCGTGCGGCGCCGACGGCGTCGGCAGCGCCGCTGCTGGGGCGACGGTGATGCTGAGACGTCCCTGGCCGGCCATCGCATCGCGGGCATTGACGGCCAGGTTGATCAGTGCCGTCTCGAACTGGCCGGCGTCGGAATTAACGTAGCACGGCTCGTCGGGAACGGAGACCACGACCTCGACGCGCGACCCGACCAGGGTCTTGGTCATGTCGCGCAGGGCGACGACGCTGCGGCCGATGTCGAAGACCTCCGGCTTCAGCGTCTGGCGCCGGGCGAACGCGAGGAGCTGCGACGTGAGCTTCGATGCGCGCGCCACCGTATCCGAGATCGCGTCGATATAGCGCTGCCGCCGCTCATCAGCCAGATTCGGCCGGCGCAACAGATCGGCCGAGGCCCGGATCACGGTCAGCAGATTGTTGAAGTCATGCGCGACGCCGCCGGTCAGTTGTCCCAGCGCCTCCATGCGCTGACCGTGCTTGAGCGCATCCTCGGCTTCGAGGCGGCGGGCGGCCTCGACATGCAGGCGCTCGGTCCGCCGCCGGGCAAGGGCCAGGAAGACGATGAGCAGCGCGGTTGCCGGGATGCCGAAGATGAGGTGCCGGCCGATCGTACCGAGCCAGCGGTTGCGGATGGTCGACGTCGCCAGCCCTGCCGAGACGTAGACGGGATAGCCACCGAGCCGCTGATAGCCGACGAGACGCTCAACGCCATCGACCGGCGAGATCTCGGTGACGAGCTGCTCCGTATCTGCGGCCCCGGCGGGGACGTCGCTGGGGCCCGCGGCCGCGCTTCTCCCGCCGGCCGGGAAGCGCGCCAGAATGAGGCCATCGAAGCGGCGCAGCGCGAAGTAGCTGCCGGGTGCCCGGCCGATCCGGGCATAGAAATGCTCGAAATAATCCGGAAGCACCGAAGCCTGGATGATGCCGGTGAAGCTGCCGTCGTCGCTCTGGCGGCGGCGGCTGATGCTGAAGAACGGCGCGCCCTGATAGGGCGGCCGCGGCGTCAACTGCGCGCCGATGAAGGTGCCGATGCTGTCCTTGACGTGGGCACTGAAGTAGTCGCGGTCGAGGAACGTCATGTCCGGCGCCGGATAGATCATGCTGTTGACCAGCGGCCGGCCATTGGCGTCGAACACCCAGGCGGACTTCATCTGCGGCAGCGCGTCCGACAATTGCCGCAACCGAGCATGCAGCACCTGCTCGCGCGCCTTGATGTCGGCATCCGACAGGTCGCGGACGACCTCGTCGATCTCCGAGAGGCTGCGTTCGATGGTCTCGAACACCTTCAGCGCGTGCTCGTGGACGATTTCGAGCGAGCGGCGGATCTCGCGATCGGCCTCCTCATATGTCGTGCCGTGGGATACGTAGGCCGCGATCACGAACAGCGCGACGGGAAGCGCGAGAGACGCGACCATCATCCAGCGCAGCATCGTCAGCGATTTGCGTTGTGCGGTCTGCACGGTCGCTCCGGCTTCAAAGGGCCACGAGCTTAACGCAATCGACGGCAGCTACAAACTAGCCGCGCCCGGAACTTGCACCAGTTTCGGGCGCGGAAGGTCAGATCGAAAGTGGTCGGCCCGGCTAGATCTGCCGCTCGACCAGCTTGAGCTTCAGCTCCGCGATCGCCTCGGCCGGGTTGAGCCCCTTCGGGCAGGCCTTGGCGCAGTTCATGATGGTGTGGCAGCGATACAGCCGGAACGGATCCTCGAGGTTGTCGAGCCGCTCGCCGGTCGCCTCGTCGCGGCTGTCCTTGACCCAGCGGTTGGCCTGCAGCAGCGCGGCCGGACCGAGATAGCGCTCGCTGTTCCACCAGTAGCTCGGGCACGAGGTCGAGCAACAGGCGCACAGGATGCACTCGTAGAGGCCGTCGAGCTTCTCGCGATCTTCGTGGCTCTGCCGCCATTCCTTCTGCGGCGTCGGCGAGGTCGTCTTCAGCCAGGGCTCGATCGAGGCATATTGCGCGTAGAAATTGGTGAGGTCCGGCACCAGGTCCTTCACGACAGGCTGGTGCGGCAGCGGGTTGATCTTGACCACGCCGTCCTTCACGTCGTGCATCGACTTGGTGCAGGCGAGCGTGTTCTGGCCGTCGATATTCATCGCGCAGGAGCCGCACACGCCCTCGCGGCAGGAGCGGCGGAAGGTGAGCGACGGATCGATGTGGTTCTTGATCCAGATCAGCCCGTCCAGCACCATCGGGCCGCAATCTTTGATGTCGACGTAATAGGTATCGACGCTCGGATTCTTGCCGTCGTCCGGATTCCAGCGATAGACCTTGAACTCGCGAACCTCGGCGGCGCCGGCCGGCTTGGGCCAGGTCTTGCCGCCGGTGATCTGAGAATTCTTCGGAAGTGCGAACTCAGCCATTTCGGAAGGCCTTCTTGGGTTTGACGGACGGGCTCAGGTCACACGCGATCAGTACACGCGCGCCTTCGGCGGAATGTACTGCACGTCGTTGGTCATGGTGTAGTTGTGCACCGGACGGTAATCGATCGTGGTCTTGCCATCCTTGCTGTCGATCCACGCGAGCGTGTGCTTCATCCAGTTCGTGTCGTCGCGATCCGGGAAGTCCTCGCGTGCATGGGCGCCGCGGCTCTCGGTCCGGTTCGCCGCCGAGTCCATCGTCACGACCGCCTGCGCGATCAGATTGTCGAACTCCAGCGTCTCGATCAGGTCGGAATTCCACACTAGCGAGCGGTCGGACACTGCGATGTCACCGATGCCGCCATACACCTTGTGGATCAGGTTGTGGCCTTCCTGCAGCACCTCGCCGGTGCGGAACACGGCACAGTTGGTCTGCATCACGTTCTGCATGCTCTCGCGAAGCTTCGCGGTCGGCGTGCCGCCGGAGGCGTGGCGATAATGATCGAGCCGGCTCAGCGCCTTATCGGCGGAGTCCTTGGGCAGGTCCGGCTGCTTGCCGTTCGGCGTCAGCTTCTCGGCCAGCCGCAGCGCCGCCGCGCGGCCGAACACCACGAGGTCGATCAGCGAGTTCGAGCCAAGCCGGTTGGCGCCGTGCACGGAGACGCAGGCCGCCTCGCCCACCGCCATCAGGCCGGGCACGATCGCGTTGTCGTCGCCGTCCTTCTTGGTCAGCACCTCGGCGCGATAGTTGGTCGGGATGCCGCCCATGTTGTAGTGCGCGGTCGGCACGATCGGGATCGGCTCGCGCGTGACGTCGACATTGGCGAAGATCTTGGCGGATTCGGAGATGCCGGGCAGGCGCTCCTGCAGCACCTTCGGATCGAGATGGTCGAGATGCAGGAAGATGTGGTCCTTCTTCCGGCCGACGCCGCGGCCTTCGCGGATCTCGACGGTCATCGCGCGGGAAACGACGTCGCGCGAGGCGAGGTCCTTTGCGGACGGCGCATAGCGCTCCATGAAGCGCTCGCCCTCGGCGTTGACGAGATAGCCGCCCTCGCCGCGCGCACCTTCGGTGACAAGACAGCCGGAACCGTAGATGCCGGTCGGGTGGAACTGCACGAACTCCATGTCCTGCAGCGGCAGGCCGGCGCGCAGCGCCATGCCGCCGCCGTCACCGGTGCAGGTGTGCGCCGAGGTACAGGAGGCATAGGCGCGGCCATAGCCGCCCGTCGCCAGGATCGTGGTCTGGGCGCGGAATCGGTGCAAGGTGCCGTCATCGAGCTTGAGCGCGATGACGCCACGGCAGACGCCCTGGTCGTCCATGATCAGGTCGATGGCGAAGAACTCGATGAAGAACTCCGCGGCGTGCCGCAGCGACTGGCCATACATGGTGTGCAGCATGGCGTGGCCGGTGCGGTCGGCGGCGGCGCAGGTGCGCTGCGCCTGGCCCTTGCCGTAGTCCAGGGTCATGCCGCCGAACGGCCGCTGGTAGATCTTGCCGTCCTCGGTGCGCGAGAACGGCACGCCCCAATGCTCGAGCTCGTAGACCGCCTCGGGCGCGTTGCGCACCATGTACTCGATCGCGTCCTGGTCGCCGAGCCAGTCCGACCCCTTGACGGTGTCGTACATGTGCCAGCGCCAATCGTCCTGATGCATGTTGCCGAGCGAGGCCGAGATGCCGCCCTGCGCCGCCACCGTATGCGAGCGGGTCGGGAACACCTTGGTGATGCAGGCGGTGCGCAGGCCCGCCTCGCTGCAGCCGACGACCGCGCGCAGGCCGGCGCCGCCGGCGCCGACCACGACGACATCATAGGTGTGGTCCTCGATCGGATATGCTTTTCCGTTCGTCGCGGGCGCGCCGTTCGCGCTGCCATTTGCTCCGCCGGCCATGGCCTAGACTCCAGTGGACAGTTTGATGAGGGCGTAGATCGAGGCGAGCGCCACGGTCACCGCGAAGAAGTTGTTGGCCATGATCGCGACGAGCTTGAGCGGCTCGCTGTGCACGTAGTCCTCGATCACGACCTGCATGCCGATCTTCATGTGCCAGCAGCTCGCGATCACGAACAGCAGCATGATCACGGCAATCGGAATCGAGCCCAGGATCTGCGCCGCGCCGGCCTGGTTGCGGCCGAGCAGCATGATCACCACGATCACGATCGGCACGATCAACAGGGTCATCGCGACCGCGGTGATGCGCTGGCGCCAGAAATCACCGGTGCCCGAATGGGCCGCGCCGAGGTTGCGGACGCGGCCGAGCGGGGTGCGCATCGACTTCGCGCGTGCGTTGCTCATCGGCCGCCTCCCACTGCGTAAGCCACGATCCAGACCAGGACAGTCAAGGTGATGCCGCCGATCAGGGCGCCCCAGGTGAGCGTCTCGCGCTCATTGGGCTTGAAGCCGTAGCCGAGGTCCCAGACGAAGTGGCGGATGCCGGACAAGAGATGATGCAGCAGCGCCCAGGTGTAGCCGAACACGATCAGGCGGCCGAGGAAGCTGCCCATGAAGCCCTGGACGTAGG
Organism: Bradyrhizobium sp. SZCCHNR1051; assembly: GCF_032489615.1. Taxonomy (NCBI): domain Bacteria; kingdom Pseudomonadati; phylum Pseudomonadota; class Alphaproteobacteria; order Hyphomicrobiales; family Nitrobacteraceae; genus Bradyrhizobium; species Bradyrhizobium sp. SZCCHNR1051. The sequence continues at coordinate 114,932 of NZ_JAUEYJ010000006.1, forward strand.
AGTAGGCGCTGGGACCGGACGCGGCGGCGATCAACCACCAGGCCAGCAGCAGCGTCCCGAAATATAGTGCAACCCCGGTGGCGCGATGGACGATCGAGAGGATCATCGTCAGCGTCCAGCGGTAGGTTTGCAGATGCGGCGAAAGCGGTCGTTCGATCCTGGCTGTCATTGGTTGCTTTGATGATTTCTTGTGGGCCGTGAACGGAAGGGGCTTGCGGCCATGTGGATCGGCAAGGCGGGCTTTATTTACGGAGAAGGAACAGGCGTTGCAACGAACAAATCGCCCAAAACCGAACGACGATTCAGTGCTAGGCGACCGGTGGAAAAAGGACCAATGGCCGCCGTGGTATACCAGAAACCCATCCTGACCGGATATGACGAACCATCGTTCATTCTTATCTCCTCACCAAGGCCGTTACCAACGCGGCGAGACTGTTGAATAGCGCCGACTGTCGAGCATTGATTCACCGCTTAACCTCGGTCTTGAGGAAGCGGGTTTCGCGACAAGAGCCAGTGCCATCTGACGATTCTGCAAACCTGCCCGGAGCGATACGCGGAACAACAACCTGCGTCGGCGACCGCCTGCGCTGCAGCAAATCTCCCTCGATCTCCCAGGTTCCTCGCCGCGCACACGGCCCCTTCGCCGGTCGATTTTGCCGCATGTCGCCGCCCGGCGAAGCAGCTTAGTCTGTGCGAGGTACAACAGACGCGGTGCAGGGAGCCTTGATGCCGCTGCCGACGGTCCGACCGACAACCACCGAACGCCCGGCGGCACTGCCGGCGCGCAAGGTGTCGTCGCACGAGCCCGCCGAGGAGCCGTTGACCTGCGTGCTCGGCTTCACCGCCTCCGGCCTGTTCGCCGCCTGTCTCGCATTCGCCATCCAGCACGAGATCGCCTCGCTCGCCGTGCTCGAATTCGTGCTGATCTGCGCCGCGCCGCCGCTGGCCGCGCTCGCCGGCCTCGCGATCGGACGACGGCGCTAGGCCGCCGTCACTTCGTGTAGATGTCCTTGTACTGGTCACGCAGCACGTTCTTCTGCACCTTGCTCATCGCATTGCGCGGCAGCTCGTCGACCACGAACACGCGCTTGGGCATCTTGAATTTCGCCAGTCGGCCGTCGAGGCCCTTGAGCACGCCGGCCTCGCTGACATCAGCCCCCGGATGGCGCACCACGACCGCGGTGACACCTTCGCCGAAATCAGGATGCGGCACACCGATGACGGCGGACTCGACCACGCCCGGCATGGCGTCGATCTCGCTCTCGATCTCCTTCGGGTAGACGTTGAAGCCGCCGGAGATCACGAGGTCCTTGCCGCGGCCGACGATGTGGACGTAGCCCTGTTTGTCGATCTTGCCGAGATCGCCGGTGATGAAGAAACCATCGTCGCGGAATTCCGACTTGGTCTTCTCCGGCATCCGCCAATAGCCCTTGAACACGTTCGGGCCCTTCACCTCGATCATGCCGATCTCGTCGCGTGCGAGCTCCTTGGCCGTCTCGGGATCGGTGACGCGCACCGAGACCCCGGGCAGCGGGAAGCCGACCGCGCCGGGCACGCGCTCGCCCTCGTAAGGATTCGACGTGTTCATGTTGGTCTCGGTCATGCCGTAGCGCTCGAGCACGGCATGGCCGGTCCGCGCGAACCATTCGCGATGGGTATCGGCGAGCAGCGGAGCCGAGCCGGAGATGAACAGCCGCATGTGGCTGGTCGTCTCCCTCGACAGCCGCGGGTTCTGCAACAGCCGCGTGTAGAACGTCGGCACACCCATCAGCACTGTGGCGCGCGCCATCAGGTTGATGATCAGGTCCGGATCGAGCTTGGGCAGGAAGATCATCGACGCCCGCGCGAACAGCGTGACGTTGCTGGCCACGAACAGGCCATGGGTGTGATAGATCGGCAGCGCGTGGATCAGCACGTCGTCCTTGGTGAAGCGCCAGGTGTCGATCAGGGTCAGCGAGTTCGAGGCGAGATTGTCGTGAGACAGCATCGCGCCCTTGGAGCGGCCGGTGGTGCCCGACGTATAGAGAATGGCGGCGAGATCGTCGGCGCCGCGCGGCACGGTGGTGAAGGCGGAGCCGGCCTTGTCGGCGGCTTCCGTCAGCGAGCCCGTGCCTGACGCATCGAGCGTTTCCACCTTGGCGCCGACCTTGGCCGCCAGCGCGCCGATGCCTTCGGCCTTCGCGGGATCGCACACCACGACGGTCGGCTCGGCGTCGCCGATGAAATAGTCGAGCTCGTTGAGCGTATAGGCGGTGTTGAGCGGCAGATAGACGCCGCCGGCGCGCACCGTGGCAAGATAGAGCACGAGGCCGGACACCGACTTCTCGGTCTGCGCCGCGACGCGATCACCCGGCTTCACACCACGGGCCACCAGCACGTTCGCCATCTGGCCTGCCCGCGCGATCAAATCGCTATAGGTGATGCGCTGGCCGTCATGGGTCTCGATCGCCAGGCGGCTGGGATCGTCGAGGCCATCGAACAGGTGGGAGAACAGATTGGCGTTGGCGGCTTGGTTCATGCAACATTCCCCTGGGAGCATCGGCAGGCCGGCAGTGCCAGCCGGCGGAACATCATGCTCGACGAAGACGAAAAGGGCCGGGACAGCGAACAAGACCGGTGACATCGCAGTCACCACGGTCGCCATCTCTGATCGAGGCTGCTCTAGCAAAAACGCCCTTTCGAAGGCAACCGGGAGACGCTGGGATATGGTCAAGGGAAAACGGATCGCGTGGATCACCGGCGGCGGCACCGGAATCGGCGAGGCCGGCGCACTGGCGCTCGCGGCCGAGGGCTGGACGGTGATCGCCTCGGGCCGGCGCACGGCCGCGCTCCAGGCCGTGGTGGCCCAGATTGCCGCGGCGGGCGGCACGGCCGAGGCCGTGCCGCTCGATGTCGCCAAGGCCGCCGACGTACAGGCCGCGGCCGATGCCATCCTGGCGCGGCACGGCCGCATCGATCTGCTGGTCAACTCGGCCGGCGTCAACGTGCCGAAGCGGCGCTGGGACGACATGACGATCGATGGCTGGAACCAGCTGGTCGAGATCAATCTCAACGGTGTGCTCTACTGCATGAAGGCGGTGCTGCCGGCGATGCGGGCGCAGCAGGATGGCACCATCATCAACGTCTCGTCCTGGGCCGGCCGCCATGTCTCGAAGATGCCGGGACCGGCCTACACCTCGACCAAGCACGCGGTGCTGGCGCTGACGCACTCGTTCAACATGGAGGAATGCGTGAACGGCCTGCGCGCCTGCTGCCTGATGCCCGGCGAGGTCGCCACGCCGATCCTGGAGCAGCGCCCGGTGGTGCCGAGCGCCGCGGAGCAGGCGCGGATGCTGCAGCCGGAGGATCTCGGCCGCACCATCGCCTTCGTCGCGAACATGCCGCCGCGCGTCTGCGTCAACGAGATCCTGATCAGCCCGACATGGAATCGGGGATTCATTCAGACGCCGGGCAACAGGGATTGAGGAGCGCCGGATATCAAGCACGGCGAGCGCGCCTACAGCCCAGGACTTGGTCGTACGCGACCAGGTCCGCAACTTCGGTTCGGGCAAATACCCGGCAATGCCCCTCTCTTTATTATTTGGATCGTGAGGGCCGAGCGCGCGCCAAATAACCGGCGTCGTCCCTGCGAACGGGACCCATACCGCATCATGTTTGTAAGAGGCAGGCTGCGAGTCCCGTGCAAGACAACTGAACCCTGTGGTTATGGATCCCGGGTCGGCGCGCTTCGCGCTTGCCCGGGACGACAGCTGTGGTTGGCGCACCCGTCGTTGCCTCCGAGACGCAGATCGAAGGCGAACGATCTCGTTCTCGCGACACGATGCGCCCGAGCTGTGCTGAAACTCACCGCCCTCGAATCATGAGGGCGCGGGGAAGGCCGGGCGCTGGCCGCGCCCGTGGCCCGCCTGCGAAAGAAAATGCAGGCGGCAGGTACCACAGGTCTGGCCGAGAACACCCGGCCTTCCCCGCGCAACGGTTTTAACGGCTGCTTCGCGTTCTCCCTGGTGCGCCGGGCTGTCTGGCCACCATCACGAGCGCGACACGTTAGCATCAGCACCCGCTTGATATCAGCATCGGGATATCAGGACCGCGCGACTTGACCGTGCGTACATCGCCGTTCGTCCGCGCAGACTGAACTACGCTGCGGCAACACACGCCCATCGCCTCCCACTGCCAACGGTCCGTGACGGTCGCGAAACGCCCCTCATGCGGCAACAGGATGCGCGGAAATGTGCAGGTGATTTGCCCGACGATGCAACGTCGGCAGCGTGCGACAAAGTAGCTCGACGGGCAATTTGCGCATGGGAGGAATGCTGACGGCGTCTTCTGCGCGATACGATCTCTTTCCCCTTGGACAGTCGGCTCCCCTCCCCCTTGCGGGGAGGGGTTGGGGGTGGGGGTCCGCGGGCGCTGACTTCAGTGGCGTGAACGCCGGGCGAACAGCAAGCGGCGCTATCGCCGATATCAGGGCACGGGCTTTGACTCTCATGTCGAGCATGATTCGTGGACCCCCACCCCCGACCCCTCCCCGCAAGGGGGAGGGGAGCGCACCGCCGCTGGCGTCAAGGCGAGATTCCAACGCTCGCAGATCAATCAAGCCTGCTTCATCCGCACTCAGAACGACGTGCCGCCGCCGAATCTGAACTCCTGGACGGTGTCGTATTTGCCCTTGGACAGCGGCACCGCGTAGTCGAAGCGGAGCGGGCCGAAGGGCGAGGCCCAGATCAGGCCGACTCCGACGGAGGAGCGCACCACCTTGCTGTCATCGTACAGCAGGCCGCATTTGCAGGTCGCGGTGTTGACCTCGCCGGTCGCCGCCCAGGAGGTCGGGCCCTGATAGCCCCACAGCGAACCGGCATCGGCATAGACGGCGCCCTTCAAGCCCACTTCCTTCGGCAGGAACCAGAACGGCATCTGCAGCTCCGCCGAGGCGCCCCAATATTTGGTGCCCCCGAGCGCGTCGCCAGTCGCGCCGAGGCTCGCATAAGTGATGTCGCGCGCCCCGATTCCGTTCGAGGCGAAGCCACGCACCAGGCTCGGTCCCATCTGGAAGTGGTCGAGCATCCGCAGATCCTTGTCGCCGATCTTGTTCAGCATGCCGCCCTGCAGGTGGATGATGCCGACGATATCGGCCACCAGCGGCGAGTAATACTTCGCGTCGATCGCCGACTTGAGGTAGCTGACGTTGCCGCCGACGCCGGCGAAATCCTGCTTCCAGTCGATCAGCAGACCATCCGTCGGGTTCTTGTTGTTGTCGAGCGTGTTGTAGCTGAGCGTGTAGCCGAGCGCGGAGGTCAGCGCGGCGCCGTCGCTCAGCTCCTTGCGGACCGGCAGGCTCGATTCGCCATCGCCGTAGCAGCCCCAGCCGTAATAGCCCGAGCTGGTCGAATTGGTCGGATCGACGCCGCCGAGCACGCTCTTGATGTAGGCCGGGGTCGGGTTGAAGGCGAGCAGGCTGTTGGCGGCGTTGTTGTTGCAGTTCTGGTAGTAGGACGGCAGCGATATCTCCTGGCGGTAGAGCGAGTATCGCAGCTGGAGCGAGAGGTCTTCGCGCAACTGGAAGCCGAGCCGCGGGCTGAAGCCGATCGTCGTCACACCATAGCTCGTATAGCTGTTCGCCAGCTGCTGCTTGTAGTAGACATCCAGGCCGAGCGCGATCCGGTTGTCGAGCAGATAGGGCTCGACGAAGGACAGCGAGACGCCCCTGCTGTATTGGCCGTAGCTCACGGACGCCTTGGCGTACAGGCCGCGGCCGAGGAAGTTGCGCTCCGAAACCGAGACCTCACCCAGCGCGCCGTCGGTGGTCGAATAGCCGCCGGAAACGGAGAGGTCGCCGGTCGACTTCTCCTCCAGATTGACCACGAGGATGACGCGGTCGCTCGACGAGCCCGGCTCGGCCGTGATCTTCACCTCTTTGAAGAAGTCGAGGTTCTTCAGCCGGCGCTCGGCGCGGTCGACCAGCGCGCGGTTGTAGGCGTCGCCCTCGGAGAGATCGAACTCGCGCCGGATCACGTAGTCGCGGGTGCGGGTGTTGCCGCGGATGGTGATGCGCTCGATATAGGTGCGCGGACCCTCGTCGACCTGGAACACGATCGCCACCGTGTGGGCTTCCAGATTGCGGTCGCCGCGCGGACGCACGACGGCGAAGGCAAAGCCGCGACGCGAGGCCTCGATCTGCATCTCCTCGACCGACTTCTCGAGCTGCTCGACGTTGTAGAGCGCGCCGACATTGACGCGCGAATAGCCGCGCAGCGTGTTGGCGTCGAGCGCCGCGACGCTCGACTGGAACTGCACCGAGCTGACGCGGTATTGCTGGCCCTCCTCGATCTGGAACGTGACCAGGAAGCCCTTCTGGTCCGGGTCATATTCGCTGAGCGCCGCGACGACCTGAACGTCGGCATAGCCGTTCTTCAGATAGAAGCGGCGGATGAGGTCGCGATCGGCCTCGACGCGGTCGGGGTCGTAGACGTCGTTGTTGCCGAGGAAGCTGAGCCAGTTCGTTGCGTGCGTCTTGATGACGTCGCGCAGGCGCGCGGCGGAATAGGTGTTGTTGCCGACGAAGCTGATCGACTTCACGCCCGTCTTGACGCCCTCTTCGATGGTGAAGACGAGGTCGACGCGGTTGTTGGGCTGCTCGATGATCTCCGGCGTGACGCGCACGTCGTAGCGGCCGGAGCGGCGATAGATCTCGGCGATGCGCTGCGCGTCCGACTGCACCATCGGACGGGACAGCGTTCCGCGCGGCTTCGACTGCACTTCCGCCGTGAGCTGTTCGTCCTTGACCTTCTTGTTGCCCTCGAAGGCGACGCGGCCGATCACGGGATTCTCGACCACGCGCACGATCAGCCGGCCGCCCTGCCGGTCGATCTTCACGTCGGCGAACAGGCCGGTCTGGACCAGGGCCTTGAGGCCGTCGTCGACCTGGCCGGCATCGAGCGTGCCGGTGGGACCCGGCTTGAAATAGGAGCGGATGGTGTCGGATTCGACGCGCCTGTTACCCTCGACCGTGATCAAGGTCGCAACCGCGGCCGGCGCTGCCATCGCGATGCGGGGCGGCGCGGTCATTGGCATGGCCAGCAGCATCAGGGCAAGCACGCCCGGCAGTCTCAGACGCATCATCGACGCTCTTTCGAAAGTCAGAGTCCTCGGCGCGCACACGTTCGTCGGCACGCCACCGGAATCGCTGATGCCCGTCAAAGATGGTCGCGATGCGCCGATCTCGTTTCGTGAAATGTCTGATGATGCGGGATGTGACTGAGTGTTTCCGGTCAGACAAGATTCTCGGGCCAACCGAGCGGCAGAGGGTATGAGCAGCTAATAAGTGCGTCGCCCGCGCTGCGACCAGAAAGCCACGGCTGAGGCGGACATCTCCGTTAAGCAATCGGCCCGGCCGCGCCGCATTCGGTGGCTTCCGAAATCAAATTCTACAAATCTTCGGAAGTTGGCAATACGAGGGAAAAACGAGGGTGCTAATTGATCGTCATCCGAACTAAGCCCCCAAGTAGTTCGGCCAAGGCCCGGTGCGCGTAGATTCCCATTGATATTCCGGCGCACCGGGCCGCCCTTTTCCCTCGCGCGCGAGCCGATGGCCCGTAGGATGGGCAGAAGCGCGGCGGTGCCGCGGCTCCATCCGAGGTCGCGGCAGCGCCATGCCCACGGTCTGAGCGCGAATGCGCTGCTCGGCGGTGTGCAAGCCGCCGCCTTCTGCGGTCGCCTTGCCCTCCTACGGTTCCCGCCGCCCCACCCGAATCGCCACAATGTCCGCCGCTGTTGCGAAATTGCCTCTGGATCGGGCCGGAAAAACCGATCAAAACGGGCGGCAGCGCCGATGGTTAATCGCGTCTTAACCTCGCCCCACCTATGGTGACCACAAAGGCACCGGTTCATGGGCGATCGGCGGCTTCCACTGGTTTGGCGCGCGTTTTACGTATGGCAATGACCGCTTCATCCCCCGCGCCCGCTGGCGCCAGCCATTCGGAGAGCGAACGCTCGCCGTTTGCGCGGCTGAACGAGCTGCTCGCCCCCTACAAGCCGGGCAAGCCGATGATCACGCTCGCCGTTGGCGAGCCGCAGCATCCGGTGCCGGACTTCGTCGGGCCTGTATTGGCCCAGCACATCGCCGAGTTCGGCCGCTACCCGGCCGCCAAGGGCATCGAGCCGTTCCGCAAGGCGGCCGCCGGCTGGCTGGCGCGGCGATTCGCACTGCCGCGCGCGATCGATCCCGAGCACGAGGTTCTCGTCCTGAACGGCAGCCGCGAGGGCCTGTTCTTCGCCGCCCATGCCGCGCTCCGCCATGTCGGCCCGCGCCGCGGACGATCGGCGATCCTGATGCCGAACCCGTTCTATCCGGTGTATGGCGTCGGCGCCCGTACCGCCGGCTGCGACTCCATCTATCTGCCGACCACGCGCGACAACGGCTTCCTGCCCGATCTCGATGCGATCGACGAGACGACGCTTTCGCGCACTGTCGCGTTCTATCTCGCCACGCCCGCCAATCCGCAGGGCTCGGTGGCCAGCCCGGACTACATGCGCAAGCTGGTCCGGCTCGCCGACCGCTGGGGCTTTCTGATCTTCAGCGACGAGTGCTATTCGGAGATCTACACGCGACAGGCGCCCGGCAGCATGCTCGAGCATGCCGGCCCCGACTACGCCAACGTCGTCGCGTTCCAATCGCTGTCGAAGCGCTCCAACGTGCCGGGCATGCGCATCGGCTTCGCCGCCGGCGACCGCAAATTCCTCGCCGCCTTCCACGAGCTGCGCAACGTCGCGGCGCCGCAGGTGCCGGTGCCGCTGCAGCATGTCGCGGCGGCCGCCTATGGCGACGAGGCACATGTCGAGGACAACCGGCGGCTGTACCGCGCCAAGTTCGACCTCGCCGACCAGATCATCGGCAACCGTTATGGCTACAGGCGGCCCGATGGCGGCTTTTGCGTCTGGCTCGACGTGGCGAACCGCGGCGGCGACGAGGAGGTGACGCTGCGGCTGTATCGCGACGCCGGCGTGCGGGTTGTGCCCGGCAGCTACCTGGCGCGGCCGCAAGCCGACGGCTTCAATCCAGGCGCCGGCTATATCCGGCTGGCGCTGGTGGCCGATGCCGACTCCACTGGTGAGGCGTTGCACCGGCTGGTCGAGGTCCTGGGATAATCGCGGGGCTGATGCAGATGCCGGCGATCGAACGAGTCATTCCCCTGGTCAACCACCTGCCGACGTCGCTGCGCGACGCGCTGGTGCGGCGGCTGCGCGAGCTCGCAGGCCTCGCGCTGATCGGCCTGTCCGGCATCGCCGCGGCGGCGCTGATGACCTGGTCGGTGCAGGACCCGAGCCTGAGCCACGCCACCTCGCGCGCGATCCGCAACATCGTCGGCTATCCCGGCGCGATCGGCGCCGATCTCCTGATGCAGATCTTCGGCCTCGGCGCCATCATGGTCATCCTGCCGATCGCGATCCGCGGCTGGCGCATGATGACGCATCGGCCGTTCGATCGCGAGGCGCTGCGCTTCGGCGCCTGGGTGCTCGGCGCCGTCATCGCCGCCGGACTTGCCAGCTGCTGGCCGCGCTCGCACGCCTGGCCGCTGCCGACCGGTCTCGGCGGCGTGGTCGGCGACGCCCTGGTGCGCGCACCGGCCGTAGTGTTCGGGCCGCCCGGTGTGATCTATCGGCTGGTGCTCGGCGCCCTTCTTCTGGTTGCGATGATCGGCTGCCTGCTGGTGGCCGGCGGCATGGGCGCGAAGGAAGCCGATCCGAGCCTGCTCGCGGATGAGGACGACGACACGCCGCTGGCCGACCCCGAGGACGACGACGACCGCAAGGCGATCCGGCTCGGCTGGGTGTTCCACGCCATCATGAGCGCCAAGGCGCAGGTCGTCTGGTTCCTGAGCACGGCCTACCGCGCACTGGTGTCATCAGGCCCGCAGCCGCGCGCCGCCGCCGCAAGCCGGCAGGAGCCGAGCCTGGGCCGCGGCCAGGGCAAGCCGACGCTCGCGCCCGAGATGGACGAGCACGGCGGCGACGAGGACGAGGCCGACGAAGGCGAGGACGAAGAAGAGGAGGAGGAGCCCGCTCCCCGCGCCCGCAAGAAGCCCGCGGCCAAGACGCCGGCGCGCAAGTCCAACGACAAATACGACCTGCCCTCGGTCTCGATGCTGGCGGCGCCGAAATCCTCCGACCGCCAGCCGCTGTCGAAGAGCGAGCTGGAGGCCAATTCGCGCGCGCTGGAAGGCGTGCTGCAGGACTTCGGCGTGCGCGGCGAGATCGTCAAGGCGCATCCCGGCCCGGTCGTCACGCTGTACGAGCTGGAGCCGGCGCCGGGCATCAAATCGTCGCGCGTCATCGGTCTCGCCGACGACATCGCCCGCTCGATGAGCGCGCTGTCGGCGCGCGTCGCGGTCGTGCCCGGCCGCAATGCCATCGGCATCGAGCTGCCCAACGCGCATCGCGAGAAGGTCTATTTGCGCGAGTTGCTCGTCGCCAAGGAGGCGACCGAGAGCGTCGCCAAGCTGCCGCTGTGCCTCGGCAAGAACATCGGCGGTGAATCCATCATCATCGATCTCGCCCGCACCCCGCACATGCTGATCGCCGGCACCACCGGCTCGGGCAAATCGGTCGCCATCAACACCATGATCCTGAGCCTGGTCTACCGGCTCCGGCCGGACCAGTGCCGGCTGATCATGGTCGACCCGAAGATGCTCGAATTGTCGGTCTATGACGGCATTCCGCATCTCCTCACGCCTGTCGTCACCGATCCGAAGAAGGCCGTCGTCGCGTTGAAATGGGCCGTGCGCGAGATGGAGGAACGCTACAAGAAGATGGCCAAGCTCGGCGTGCGCAACATCGACGGCTACAATGCCCGTCTCGGCGAAGCGCGCGCCAAGGGCGAGGAGCTGACCCGCACCGTCCATACCGGCTTCGACAAGGAGACCGGCAAGGCGATCTACGAGGAGGAGAAGCTCGACCTCGATCCCCTGCCCTACATCGTCATCATCGTCGACGAAATGGCCGACCTGATGATGGTCGCCGGCAAGGACATCGAGGGCACGGTGCAGCGCCTCGCCCAGATGGCGCGCGCCGCCGGCCTGCACGTCATCCTGGCAACGCAGCGCCCGTCGGTCGACGTCATCACCGGCACCATCAAGGCGAACTTCCCGACCCGCATCTCCTTCCAGGTCACCTCCAAGATCGACAGCCGCACCATCCTCGGCGAGATGGGCGCCGAGCAGCTGCTCGGCCAGGGCGACATGCTCTACATGGCCGGCGGCGGCCGCATCAGCCGCGTGCACGGCCCGTTCTGCTCCGACGAGGAGGTCGAGAAGGTCGTCAAGCACCTGAAGGCACAGGGCTCGCCGGAATATCTCGAGGCGGTCACCGCCGAGGAGCCGAGCGAGGAGGATGGCGCCGTGTTCGATGCCACCGGCATGGGCGGCGGCGGTGGCGACGACCTGTTCTCCCAGGCGGTCGCCGTGGTCAAGCGCGACCGCAAGGCCTCGACCAGCTACATTCAACGCCGGCTGCAGATCGGCTATAACAAGGCCGCTTCGCTGATGGAGCGGATGGAACAGGAAGGCATCGTCGGCCAGGCCAACCACGCCGGCAAGCGCGAGATCCTGGTGCCCGAGGAGGAAGGCGGATTCTGACGGCCCCGATGGCCGCAGAAACGCCGTTTCGGTGCCCGATCTTCACGCGATTACGATCACGCTGCCCGCCCGATCCGGGATAGAACGCGTAAAACTCAGGACGTCGTTTTGAAAAGCTCCTTGTTGAACAGCACGTTTTCGTATCACGCAGCTTCGCGCGGGCGCCGGATCTGCGCCTGGCTGGTCGCCTGCGCCGTGACGACATGCTCTGTCGCCGGTGCGTCCGGTCACGCCGCCGCGCAGGGCACGCCGGCTCCGAAATCAGGCCCGAAGAGCGGCTCCCAGCTCAGCGCCTCCGACCAGCAGCGCTCGGGCCAGAGTCCCTCGACCACCCAGACCGCCCCGCCCAACCCGATCATTCCCGATCCCCGGCGCAACGTGCCGGCCAGCATCTTCACCTCGTTCGACGCCAACCAGAAGGCGCAGGCGGCCAAGGTCAGCGCCTATCTGTCGTCGCTGCAGACGCTGGTCGGGAACTTCGTCCAGGTCGGCCCGGACGGCAGCAAGACCAAGGGCGATTTCTACATCCAGAAGCCGGGCAAGGTCCGCTTCGAATACGAGCCGCCGACGCCGATCGACATCATCGCCGACGGCTCCTCGCTGGTGGTGCGCGACCGCAAGCTCGCGACCCAGGACGTCTATCCGCTGTCGCAGACGCCGCTGCGCTATCTGCTGTCGGACCGCATCGACCTGCTCAAGGACACCAACGTGATCGCGGTCGCGGCCGACGACCTCTACGTCACGATCACGATCGAGGAGAAGCAGGCGCTGATCGGCACCAGCCGGCTGATGCTGATGCTCGGCGTCAAGGACGGCCAGCTCAAGCAGTGGACCGTGACCGATCCGCAGGGCTACGACACCACCATCGCCGTCTACAATCTCGATACGACCAAGAAGCTCGATCCGGCGATGTTCAAGATCGACTTCACGGCCTATCCGAGCACGCCGCCGGGCTGACGCCGCCTCTCGCGCTCGCTCAGCGCGATTCGAGCCCGCGCACCTTCCATTGCGCTTCGGACAGTGCAAGCTTCTCGAAGCGCTTGCGCGCCTCCTCGAGGTCATCGGCCGGAAGCGCGTCGCAGCCGGGCCGGCCGCGCAGGATCATCGACGTCGTCGCCCAGCTCAGCCGCGCCGCCTTGCAGGCCAGCAGCAGATCCGTGAGACGATCCTCCTCCAGCAGCGCTTCGATCGTCTCGATGGTGACGACGCAGAGCAGCGCCAGCGCTGCGATCACGGCAGGGAAATCGCCGGTGGCGCAGAAGCGGTTGACGGCGGAGTCGCCGAGCTTGCCGGTGCGGCTGAGGGCGGCAACCTCGGCCTTGACCTGCTGATAATCCCAGATCGCGCGCATTGCCGCGCCGGGCGAGCGGGTCGGCGTCGCCTGCAGGGTGGCGCGGGTCGCCGGCGGTGCGGCCTTGATGAAGCGGGCGCGGGCGCCCTCGCTCGCCGCGGCGACGAAGGCCCGCGACAGCTTGGCCGGCAGATCTGTGCGCAGCGCGAGCTTTTCGGCGAGATCCTCGTCGCGCTCGGCGATCTTGAACAGGCTGCGATAGCCATCCTCGGACAGCCGGGCGGAGAGGTTCTGTGCCAGCGCCATACGCACCGCCGGAAAGCCGCGTGCGATCAGCTGCGTCGTGAGGCTGTCGCTAATGCCCCTGCGGCTGGCGAGCGCGACGAGATGCGCCGGGCTGCCGGTGCGGATGAACTCGGCGAGGTCGCGCTCGGTCAGCACCGCCGCCTTGGCCAGCATCGGTCCGGCGACGCGCAATTCGGGGTGAACGGCGAGCAGCCGCGCGGTGGCGTAAGGCGCACGCTCCACGCTGGCGAGCGCCATGCTCAGCTCGGCCAGCAGCTCGGTCGCGACCTGCGGCATCAGCCGGGCGAACATCTGATCGTAGAGATCGAGCTGCTCGGCCGACGCCGGCCGCGGACCGGCCAGGAACAGGCTGGTGGTCCGGCGCAGCATGTCGGTGGCGAGCTCGGACACCGTCCGCGCATCACCGGCGGGCGTCTTGGCGGTCGGAGCTGCCGCAGGCGCTGGAGGCATCGCACGTCCCTCGTTGGGCGCCTCTCGGCTGTGACAGAGGCGCGGGTCGATCATCAATTGAGGAAGAATGCGAAGGCCGGACTAAAGGGGCGTTAAGCCCGGCGGACGGAGCTGAACCCCACGCGGCTGTCGTTAATGGATTGCGGCAGAGCGCGGCAACAAATGTTCCCGTATTGTTCTTGCGAACAAGGCCGGCATCCGCTAGCCTCCTTGCCCGGGAGGGGCATCATGGTCCAGCGCGTTTCCACCGTCGCCTTCGAGGGGATCGAGGCCCGCGCGGTCGACGTGCAGGTCCAGGTCGCGCCCGGCCTGCCGGCCTTCGCGATCGTCGGCCTGCCGGACAAGGCGGTGTCGGAAGCGCGCGAGCGGGTGCGCTCGGCGCTGATCGCCTCGGGCCTGGCGCTGCCGGCGCGGCGCATCACCGTGAACCTCGCGCCGGCCGACGTGCCCAAGGAAGGCAGCCATTACGACCTGCCGATCGCGCTGGGGCTGATGGCCGCGATCGGCGCCATTCCGCCGGATGCCCTCGGCGGCTTCACCGTGCTGGGCGAGCTCGGCCTCGACGGCTCGATCGCGCCAGTCGCCGGCGTGCTGCCCGCGGCCATCGGCGCCAATGCGCGCGAGGAAGGATTGATCTGCCCGGCCGCCTGCGGCGCCGAGGCGGCGTGGGCGAGCCCGGACTTGCAGATCATCGCGGCGAGCTCGCTGATCCAGATCGCCAACCATTTCAAGGGCACGCAGGTGCTGTCGCGGCCGCAGCCGAAGATCCAGGAGGCACCCGCAAGCCTGCTCGACCTGCGCGACATCAAGGGCCAGGAGAGCGGCAAGCGCGCGCTCGAGATCGCCGCTGCCGGCGGGCATCATCTGCTGATGATCGGCTCGCCCGGCGCCGGCAAGTCGATGCTGGCGGCGCGGCTGCCGTCGATCCTGCCGCCGCTGTCGCCGGCAGAACTCTTGGAAGTTTCGATGATCGCCTCGGTGGCCGGCGAGATCGAGGGTGGCGCGCTGACGTCGCGCCGGCCGTTCCGCAGCCCGCATCATTCCGCCAGCATGGCGGCGCTAACCGGCGGCGGCCTGCGCGCCCGCCCCGGCGAGATCTCGCTGGCGCATCAGGGCGTGCTGTTCCTCGACGAGCTGCCGGAGTTCGATCCGCGCGTGCTCGATTCGCTGCGCCAGCCGCTGGAGAATGGCGAGGTCTCGATCTCGCGCGCCAACCACCGCGTCACCTACCCTGCCCGCTTCATGCTGGTCGCCGCGCTGAATCCGTGCCGTTGCGGCAACGCCTTCGAGCCCGGCTATGCCTGCAAGCGCGGCCGCATCGACCGCTGCACCGCCGACTACCAGATGCGCATCTCCGGCCCGTTGATGGACCGCATCGACCTGCGCATCGAGGTGCCCGCGGTGACCGCCGCCGACCTGATCCTGCCGCCTTCCAAGGAAGGCTCGGCCGAGGTCGCGGCCCGCGTCGCGGCCGCGCGCGACCTGCAGCGCGCCCGCTACGCCAAAGCCGGCCTGCCGCACATCCGGACCAACGCCGAGGCGCCGGCCGCCGTGCTCGACGAGATCGCCAGGCTCGATGCGCCCGGCCAGAAGCTGCTGCGCGAGGCCGCCGAGACGATGCGGCTGTCCGCCCGCGGCTATCACCGCGTGCTGCGCGTGGCGCGGACGCTCGCCGATCTCGACCACGCCGAGACCATCGGCCGGCTGCATCTGGCCGAGGCGCTGTCGTATCGTGCGCTGGCGGAGGACAATCGCCATGCGGCTTGAGTCTATTTCAGCAGGAGACTACGCCGTCTTGCGCGGACCCGTTCCTAGATCGAGTTTTCTAAAGAGTGCGACCCGACAGTCACCGCCGGTCTTTCAGTTTAGGGCCGGATTATTAGTGGTGGTAGTGGATTCAGCGGCGGAAGAAGCGGAGGACGCCCGTCGTAACGCCTACGCATATACAATCTGACATACCCGTATCCGGGGCCAACGAGAGTATCTGGGCTAGGATGCTCGGCGTCGACGCCTTGCGCCATCTTGCTCGTCCACCGCCCATTCGGCAGCTGACGGGCCGCATGAGTAACGAGACCATTCAAGACATAGATGGCAATCTTTTCGTGTCCAGCTTCAAGGGTTCCGTCGGAGCAAACGACGAATCCAGCACTCTCAAAAAACGCCTGGAATGCCGCAGGCGTTTCTTCGCGGGGCAAATGGATCGGCCATCCCATCTGTCCGCGATCATCGGGCCAGATAGCTTGTTGTTCGTAGGTCACAGCCCAAGCGATGCAATTGTAATTCGGCGTCGCATCACTCTTCGGAAAAAATGTGATCCCCTCAGCGACGTTCGGAAAAGGATTCATGTCCCTGTCAAATGCGTCCTGTCTGCTGCCCCCAACGCAACCAACTTGCGGTCATCTGTGGAACGAAACCTCGCTCATGAGGTGGAACGGGGTCGACTCCGCAAAGATCATGTAGAAGCGGAAACCAATGAAGATGGACAGAGCCATTCTGCATTCGTTCAAGTACGAAGGAAACCGATCGGTCGCCTAAACTCTTTAGGTCTGCAAACGCAGGATGAGCCGTAATTGCTGAAATGGAGGACTGCCACCGAGTGTCGGCCAACCACTCGGAAACCTTTGAGTCAAAGAATGCGCGTGCACTGTCTTCTACAGCATGGTCTAGCAGACCTTTATTGTAGGGACGGTGTGTACCAACGCTCCTAGTTAGGAGATCGCTATCGTACCGTTTGGAGACCACGCCCGGAACCGAATTCAGATCGGTAGTAGAAGGAGATGCTTGAAATCCAATGAGAGGAGGTCTCATGGCTGAGTCCCCTTCGCTTGAGCATATTGGTCGAGTTCTTTGATTTGTTGAGTGAGCCAATCTCGAAGATCAACGGCGGCTTGCTTAGTCATTATTACATCAAAATCGATTTCCCGAACGATGCCAACCTTGCCGTCGGTAGACACAGGCGGTGATAATTGCCCCTCGGGCGAAACGTTGTGAGTCTGAACCTGAGGGATCGCTGCTCTCTCGTTATAGAATGCACAGTGAATAAAGCCCCGAGGAGTAATTCCGCCAATAACTCCGTCGGAATGCACTACCCGGAACTGGGTACCTTTGATGTAAAAGAAGCTCACCGTGTCAGGTACCTCGGCAGGTGCCATAGCCACTCTTTCCTTCTGGGAAACCACCGGAAATCCAAGCGTACCGAATCAATTGACAGAGGACCATACCCCAGCCAGCCCACGTTGCCAGCCAGCCGTTAATGAATATGGCATATTGAAGGCTCCTATCGAGAATGAATGGTTCGACTCCGCCAGAGCGGGAACAATTCGGACTGAGTTCAAATGGGAGATATTGTACCCGGTCCGGCCGCGCCTGCGGCGCCTTTCCCACGGCGAACAGTGCCGAAACTTCGTACGCCTTCCGAACTGGCGCAACGAAGTTCCTGGTGCACTCCGCGACGTGACTCCCGCTAGTTCAACACTCTGGTAACGACTTCTCTTTACGCTCCGACAACCATAGGGCCCGCGTTCCGTCATCAGGCCTTCCGCGTCGGTGCGTATCATGTTGCGTTTCAAGGTCCTCGTCTCGGCCGTGCCGCTGATCGCGGCCGCGGTCATCGCCAGACTCGAATTGGCGCCCTCCCCGCAGCCCTGCATTGCCGTCGGTGCCGACAGCGTCTCGCTCGGCTCCGCGCCCTTTCACGCCGATCTCCATGTCGACTTCACCGATGATCCCGCGCGCGCAACCACGCCTCATCACCGACCGATCCGGTTCTGTGAGCCGGGCTAACGCCCGGTTCACCATCTCTGCACGGCAGAATCGCGCGTGCACGACCTTTCAAAGTCTCAGCAATACCGACTCCGCATGGTGCGGGCCGGCCATGACATTGGGATCGAAATCGTCGGGGGTGATCGAGATGGGACCGATTTTTCACGTCAGGCTACGCCTGCGCCGGTTCATGCGCCGTCACCGCACCATCTTCGCGATCCTGCGCTCGCTGATGATCTTCTCCGCTGGCTTCGGCGGCGCGTACGGCTTCATCAAGGCCAGCATCTCCGACAACTCCGGCTATAACCCACACACGTTCGCGATCGGAGCCAGCTTCCTGTTCGCGCTCGCCTGCGTCGGCCTGGCCACGCTCAGCATGCGGCTGCGCTTCGTCGCCAAGAAGATGCACAAGATTGCGCTCCACAACGAGGTGCTGGCGGACCGGAACTGGGAGCTGCAGGAAGCCGAGCAGCGCGCCCGCAATCTGTTCGAGCAGCAGGGCGACCTCATCGTCATGCGCGCGCGCGACGGCACCATCATCTTCGTCAACGACGCCTATTGCCGGATGGCGGGCCTCGACCGCGACAACCTGCTCGGCAGCGCGTTCACCTTCGAGCTGATCGAGCAGGGCGACAGCGCGCTGGAGCCGAACGGCACGCGCGTCCACGACCAGCGCATCGAGAGCGCGATCGGGCCGCGCTGGATCGCGTGGCGCGAGGCACTGGTGCGTTCCGACGCCGGCCAGCCCGCCGTGCTGCAATGTGTCGGCCGCGACGTCACCGACCGCACCGAGACCGAGCGCGCGCTGGCGGAGGCGCGCGACCAGGCCAATGCCGCGAACCGCGCCAAGTCGCGGTTCCTGGCAATGGCGAGCCACGAGATCCGCACGCCGCTGAACGGCATCCTCGGCATGAGCGGGCTGCTGCTCGAGACGCAGCTGACGCCGGAGCAGACCACCTACGCCAAGGCGGTTCGCACCTCGGGTGAAGCCTTGATGTCGCTGATCGACGAGCTGCTCGACTATTCCAAGATCGAGGCCGGCAAGCTGGCGCTGGAGGCGCAGCCATTCTCGCTGGCGACGCTGATCGAGGAGGTCACCGAGCTGCTGGCGCCGCGGGCGCAGGCCAAGCAATTGGAGATCGCGGCCTATCTCGACGAGCGGCTGCCGACCTGGGTGACCGGCGACGCCGCGCGGCTGCGCCAGGTGCTGCTCAACCTCGCCGGCAACGCCATCAAGTTCACGGCTTCGGGCGGCGTCGCGCTGATCGCCGAGCCCGGGATCTGGCCGAACGAGATCAGCTTCCAGGTGCGCGATACCGGCATCGGCATCGCAGCCGACGCCCAGGAGCGCATCTTCCGCGAATTCGAGCAGGCCGATGACAGCGTGGCGCGCAGCTTCGGCGGCACCGGACTTGGCCTGGCGATCTCCGACCGGATCGTCAAGCGCATGGGCGGCCGCATCGCGCTGCAGAGCCAGCTCGGCGCTGGCTCCACCTTCGAGGTGTCGGTGCCGCTGCCGCCGGCGCTGGAGCGCGGCGAGCAGAACAGTTTCCGTGGCCCCGACCTCGCGGGACAGTCGATCATGCTGGTCGCGCCGGCCGGGCTGCAGGCCGAGCTGATCGAACGGCGCCTGCAGAACTGGGGCGCGCAGACCTGCCTGGTCGCCGAGGCCGAGGTGGCGGAAGCCCTGCTGCCCGAACGCGCCTGGCACGCCGTGCTGGTCGACGACGCCATCGGCAGCGACGCGTCGCTCCGTCTGGGCGGGGCCGCGCAACATCACACGACACGGCTGATCGTGCTGGTCACGCCGGCGAGCCGCCACGAGCTGACACCAGCGGCGCCGTTCAACGGCTATCTGGTCAAGCCGCTGCGGGCCGCCTCGCTCGCCGCGCGCGTGAGCTTTGACACCGATGGAACGGTCCCGGCGCTCGCTGACGATCCGATCCCGATCGCGCCGCCGATTGCGGTTCAGGCCGGCGGGAGCCTGTCCATCCTCGTCGCCGAGGACAACGACATCAACGCGCTGCTGATGCGCTCGCTGCTGACCAAGCTCGGCCACCACGCCGACATCGCCGTGCATGGCGAAGCCGCGCTGGACTCCTGGCTCGCGGCGCGCTCGGCCGGCGCGCCCTATGATCTGATCCTGATGGATGTGCAGATGCCTAAGCTCGACGGCATTGCCGCCGCCAAGCGCATCCGCGCCATCGAGGCCAGCGAGCCGGGCCGGCGCACGCCGATCCTGGCGCTCACGGCCAATGCCCTGGTCGAGGACCGCTACGCCTGCTTCGAGGCCGGCATGGATGGCTTCCTGGTCAAGCCGATCGATCGCGACAAGCTGGACGAGGCGCTGGCGAATCTGGCGGCGGCGCGACAGGTGGCGGCGTAAGTAATTAGTTGGAGCGGATCAGTTCAGCGCTACGCTCGCGGGCCACGCTCACAACCGCCTGAGCGCCACCGTCTCGACCTCGTGGTCCGCGCCCTTCTTCAGGATCAGCGTCGCGCGCGGCCTTGTCGGCAGGATGTTGTCCTCGAGATTGGCCAGGTTGGTGCGCTCCCAGATGGCGATCGCAGTGGCGATGGCCTCCTCGTCCGACAGCAGCGCGTAGCGGTTAAAGTAGGACCGGGGATCATGGAACGCCGTGTCGCGCAGCGACAGGAAGCGCTTGACGTACCATTTGCGCAGGATCGCCTCATCGGCATCGATATAAACCGAGAAGTCGAAGAAGTCGGAGACGACCGGCACGGCCTTGCCGTCGCGCGGCAGCGGCCCGGTCTGCAGCACGTTGACGCCTTCGACGATGAGGATGTCCGGCTGGTCGATCTCGACCCACTGATGGGGGACGATGTCGTAGGTAAGATGCGAGTAGACCGGCGCGCGCACCTGATGCCGGCCGGCCTTGATGTCGGAGAGGAAACCCAGCAGCCGCGGCAGGTCGTAGCTTTCCGGAAAGCCCTTCTTCTGCATCAGGCCCTGCCGCTCCAGGACCGCGTTCGGATAGAGGAAACCGTCGGTGGTGATGAGATCGACCTTCGGCCGCGGCGACCAGCGCGCCAGCAAGGCCTGCAGCACGCGCGCGGTGGTGGACTTGCCGACCGACACCGAGCCGGCAACGCCGATGATGTAGGGCATCTTGCGGTCGCGGATGCCGAGGAACTGGCGCTGCGCGTAGTACAGCCGCTGCGCCGCGTCGACATACATCGACAGCAGTCGCGACAACGGCAGATAGATGTCCTCGACCTCCTTGAGATCGAGGCGATCGTGCATCGACCGCAGCTTGGAGAACTCGCCGGGCTCCAAGGTCATCGGCGTGTCGTTGCGCAGCTCGGCCCATTGCTCGCGGGTGAAGACGCGGTACGGATTATATTGTTGTTCGGTGGTGCGCATATCCATGACGCTGCCCTTCGTTTCCCCGGCCGACGCGCCCTACTCCGTCTTGCGCGACGCCTTTTCTTCCAGCCCCGACTGACCGGTGCGCTTGCCGAGCGCCGCCTCGACCTCCTCGAGCCGGACGTCGCGCGACTTCAACAACACCAACAGATGAAACAGCAGATCGGCGCTTTCGGAGATCAGATGCTCGCGGTCGGTGCCAACAGCGGCGATGACCGTCTCGACCGCCTCCTCGCCCATCTTCTTGGCGCATTGCGCCGGGCCCTTGTCGAGCAGCTTGCGCGTATACGACGCCTCGCCGCCCGCCGCGGCGCGCGCGTCGATGATGGCAGCGAGATCGTGAAGCGTGAAACGGGACATCAGCCGGTACTCGGAACGCCTGCCCGAACCACGGCGGCCGGACCAGCGTTCATCTAACATTTTTGCGGCGCAATGTCGTCAGGGATCGAGCCGCATCGGCAGGCCCTGGCGCGCCATGTGCTCCTTGGCCTGCCGGATGGTAAATTCCCCGAAATGGAAGATCGAGGCGGCCAGAACCGCAGTCGCGCGGCCCTCGCGGATGCCGTCGACCAGATGGTCGAGATTGCCGACTCCGCCGGAGGCGATCACCGGCACCGGCACGCTGTCGGCGACCGCCCGGGTCAGCGGCAGGTCAAAACCCTGGCGCGTGCCGTCGCGGTCCATCGACGTCAGCAGGATCTCGCCGGCACCGAGCGCGACCACCTCCTGGGCGTATTCCAGCGCGTCGATGCCGGTCGATTTGCGTCCGCCATGGGTGAAGATCTCCCAGCGGCTGCCGCCGCCCGGCCGCGACACGGACTTGGCGTCGATCGCGACCACGATGCACTGCTCGCCGAACTTCTCGGCCGCCTCCTTGACGAATTCGCGCCTGCTCACCGCGGCCGAATTGATCGAGACCTTGTCGGCGCCGGAGCGCAGCAGGGTCTTGATGTCGTCGATGGTGCGCACGCCGCCGCCAACCGTGACCGGCATGAAGCAGGCCTCCGCCGTGCGCCGGACGACGTCCAGCATGATGCCGCGGTTCTCATGGGTGGCGGTGATGTCGAGGAAGCAGAGCTCGTCGGCGCCGGCGGCGTCATAGGCGATCGCGGCCTCGACCGGATCGCCGGCGTCGCGCAGATTGACGAAGTTGACACCCTTGACGACCCGTCCGTCCTTGACGTCGAGGCAGGGAATGACACGGACCTTGAACATCCTGTTCTCTCCTACGCGCGCGCCGCGCGGATCAGCGCCAGCGCCTCTGCCGGGTCGAGCCGGCCGTCATAGAGCGCGCGGCCAGCGATGGCGCCTTCGAGCTTTTTCGCACGCGGTGTCAGCATCGCCCTGACGTCCTCGATCGAGGCAAGGCCGCCGGAGGCGATCACGGGAATCGAG
Organism: Bradyrhizobium sp. SZCCHNR1051; assembly: GCF_032489615.1. Classification (NCBI taxonomy): domain Bacteria; kingdom Pseudomonadati; phylum Pseudomonadota; class Alphaproteobacteria; order Hyphomicrobiales; family Nitrobacteraceae; genus Bradyrhizobium; species Bradyrhizobium sp. SZCCHNR1051. The sequence goes on from NZ_JAUEYJ010000006.1 coordinate 137,154, forward strand.
ATGGCATCGCCGAGCGCGATCGTAGCGTCGAGGTTGAGGCCCTTGAGCAGGCCGTCGCGGGCGATGTCGGTGAAGATGATCGCGGCGACGCCGGCGTCCTCGAAGCGTTTGGCGATGTCGAGCGCGGTGACCTCGGACGTCTCCGCCCAGCCTTCGACCGCGACCTTGCCGTCGCGGGCATCGAGGCCGACGGCGACGCGGCCGGGAAAGGCCTTCGCAGCGGTCTTCACCAGCTCGGGATCGCGCACCGCTGCGGTGCCGATGATGACGCGGGTGACGCCTTTGCCGAGCCAGGCCTCGACCGTCTTGAGATCGCGAATGCCGCCGCCGAGCTGCACCGGCATCTTGACGACCTCCAGCATCTTCTCGACGGCCTGCGCATTGACAGGCTTGCCGGCGAAGGCACCGTCGAGGTCGACGACGTGGAGATATTCAAAGCCCTGGTCGGCGAAGCTCTTGGCCTGCGCGGCGGGATCGAGGTTGAACACGGTGGCGCGCGCCATGTCGCCCTGCTCCAGGCGCACGCACTGGCCGTTCTTCAGATCGATGGCGGGAAACAGGATCATATCAGTTGTCTTTCACGAGCGCGCCCTGTCCGCCTCTTGCGGCGAACAGGACGGAAGCGCTCACGGCTTCCATTTCAGGAAGTTGGAAATGAGGGCGAGACCGAAACGCTGGCTCTTCTCGGGATGGAATTGGGTGCCGATCGCGGTGTCCTTGCCGACGATCGCCGTGATCGGACCGCCGTAATCGGCGCGCGCCAGCACATCGTTCTCGTTGACCGCATTCAAGTGATAGGAGTGCACGAAATAGGCGTGCAAGCCCTTCGGCCCGAGCGGCAGCCGCTCCAGGACCGGATGCTCCTGCACCAGGTCGAGCGTGTTCCAGCCCATGTGCGGGATCTTCAGGCTCTCGTCACGAGGGGAAATCTTCTCGACGTCGCCGGCGATCCAGTCGAAGCCGTCGGTGGTGACATGCTCCTTGCCGCGCGTTGCCATCAATTGCATGCCGACGCAGATGCCGAAGAACGGCCGCGCCTTGTGGCGGACGGCTTCGGTCATCGCCTCCAGCATGCCGTTGACGGAGTCGAGGCCGCGGCGGCAATCGGCGAAGGCGCCGACGCCGGGCAGCACGATGCGGTCGGCGCGATACACGGTGTCGGGATCACGCGTGACGACGACCTTCTGCGGATCCGCCATGCCGCGCGCGGCACGCTCGAACGCCTTGGCGGCGGAATGCAGATTGCCGGAGCCATAATCGATGATTGCAACACTCATCGTCCACCTCCGGGTTCGGGAAACAAGCCAATGATGCTGGCATGCGGCAGCGGCGGCGGGTGCAGCCCATTGCCATTGTCGCGGGTCGGCGGCGCCGCGCCGCGATCGACGGTGTGATTGTCGTAGCCGAGCGTGCTGCGCCGGGCGGCCCAGCGCTCGAAGAAGCGGCGCTCGGCGGCATCGAGATCGTCGGCGACGACGACGTCGATCTGGCGCCAATTGCCGCGCGAGTAGCTCCAGCGCTTCAGGCTCGAGGCTTCAAGCCCGAGCAGGATCGCGAACAACAAATCGACGCCGGCAATCGCACCACCGTTGACGCCGACGCGCACCAGGATCACGTCGAGCGCGATCATCAGCACGGCCCAGACGAGCATCGCAAGCCAGAGGCGATGCCAGGCCAGCCAGACGGCGCCGAGCACCGCGGCCCAGAAATGGAAGCCGTCGCGGATGAAGACGAAGCGATCGGTCGAACGCAGATCGACCCCGGCGGCCAGGGGAGCGTGAACCGTATAGACAGGCATGTCGATGATCCCTTGAGGGAAGCGGTCAGCCGCCGAGCTGACCCTTGGTGGATGGCACTTCGCCCTGATTGCGCGGATCGATCGAAAGCGCTGTCCGCAGCGCTCGCGCCAGACCCTTGAAGCAGGATTCGGCGATATGATGGGCGTTCTCACCGTACAGCGTCTCGACGTGCAAGGTGATGCCGGCGTTCATGGCAAACGCATTGAACCACTCGCGCACCAGCTCGGTGTCGAACTCGCCGATCTTGTCGCGCCCGAAGGTCGTGCGGAACACCAGCATCGGCCGGCCCGACACGTCGATCACGATGCGCGTCAAGGTCTCGTCCATCGGCATGTGGATCGAGGCATAGCGGGTGATGCCGGCCATGTCGCCGAGCGCCTGCCGCACCGCTTGGCCGAGCGCGATGCCGACATCCTCGGTGGTGTGGTGAAAGTCGATATGCAGGTCGCCGACCGCCTTGACCGTCATGTCGATGCGGGAATGCCGGGCAAGCAGATCCAGCATGTGATCGAAGAAGCCGATACCGGTCGCGATGTTCACGACGCCGGTCCCGTCGAGGTTCACGGACACCTCGATGTCGGTCTCTTTGGTCTTGCGCTTGATGGTCGCGCTACGCATGGGGTCAGCTTTCCCTTGAAAACGCGGCCCTTTTATCAGGCGGATGTCGGCTTAGCTACTGCGGGATAGCGCCCCGTACGCCTGATCTCGGGCCATGGTGAGCGGATTTCAAGACCGGGTCGGGCAGGGCAGGGACCCGGTAATTGTATCCCGACGCCTGAGCGCCTAAATCAGGGCATCAACCAGGGATCCCCCATGCACGCATCCTCGAACGAGCCCACCGTCTGGCACGGCACCACGATTCTGACCGTCCGCAAGGGGGGCAGGGTGGTGATCGGTGGCGACGGCCAGGTCTCGATCGGCCAGACCGTGATCAAGTCCAATGCCAGGAAGGTGCGCAAGCTCGGCAAGGGCGACGTCATCGGCGGCTTCGCCGGGGCCACCGCCGACGCCTTCACCCTGTTCGAGCGGCTGGAGAGCAAGCTCGAGCAATATCCGGGGCAGCTGACCCGGGCCGCGGTCGAGCTCGCCAAGGACTGGCGCACCGACCGCTACCTGCGGCGGCTCGAAGCGATGATGATCGTCGCCGACAAGGACGTCTCGCTGGTGCTGACCGGGACGGGCGACGTCCTGGAACCGGAGTCCGGCGTGATGGCGATCGGCTCCGGCGGCAACTATGCGCTTGCGGCGGCGCGTGCGCTGATCGACACCGACAAGGACGCCGAGAGCATCGTCCGCCGCTCGCTCGACATCGCCGCCGACATCTGCGTCTACACCAACCGCAACATCACCATCGAAGCATTGTCGGCCGAGTAGACCATGACCGCGGACGAGATCGGCGCCCCGTCCCGGCGGTCGTCCGGACCCTGGCTCATCCCGGTGCTCGGTCTGCTGGCGCTGCAGGCCGCACTGTTGTTCGCGATGGGCCGGCTGCCGATCTGCGCCTGCGGCACCGTCAAGCTGTGGCATGGCGTGGTGCAGAGCTCGGAGAACTCCCAGCATCTCACCGACTGGTACACGTTCTCCCACATCATTCACGGCTTCTTGTTCTATGCGCTGACCATGCTGGTGGTGCCGCGGCTGCCCTGGCAGGGGCGGCTGATCCTGGCGATGCTGATCGAGGGCACCTGGGAGCTGGTCGAGAACTCCAGCTTCATCATCGAGCGCTATCGTGCCGCCACGATCTCGCTGGACTATTTCGGCGACAGCATCGTGAACTCCGTCGGCGATACGCTGGCGATGATGACCGGCTTCCTGCTGGCGCGGGTGCTGCCGGTCTGGCTGACCGTCGTGATTGCAGTCGCGCTCGAGATCGGGGTGGGCCTGCACATCCGTGACAACCTGACCCTGAACATCTTGATGCTGATCTATCCAACCGAGGCGATCCGGCAGTGGCAGGCCGGACCGCCGCTCCTGTGACGGCGGAAATCCGGCTTGCCCTCATCCCCGTCCGACCCTAGCTAGAGCCTCATGACCGACTTTTCACCCCGCGAAATCGTCTCCGAACTCGACCGCTACATCGTCGGCCAGGCCGACGCCAAGCGGGCGGTGTCCATTGCGTTGCGCAACCGCTGGCGCCGGTTGCAGCTCGATGCAGGCCTGCGCGAGGAGGTGCTGCCGAAGAACATCCTGATGATCGGGCCGACCGGCGTCGGCAAGACCGAGATCGCGCGGCGGCTGGCCAAGCTCGCGGGCGCGCCGTTCCTGAAGGTCGAGGCGACCAAGTTCACCGAGGTCGGCTATGTCGGCCGCGACGTCGAGCAGATCATCCGCGATCTCGTCGAGGTCGCGATCGTCCAGGTGCGCGAGCGCAAGCGCAAGGACGTCGCCGCCCGGGCCCAGCTTGCCGCCGAGGAGCGCGTGCTCGATGCGCTGGTCGGCGCCAGCTCCAGCGCCGCCACCCGCGACTCGTTCCGCCGCAAGCTGCGCGCCGGCGAGCTGAACGACAAGGAGATCGAGATCGAGACGCAGTCGTCCGGCGGCGGCCTTCCGATGTTCGAGATCCCGGGCATGCCGGGGGCGCAGATGGGCGCGATCTCCATCGGCGACATCTTCGGCAAACTCGGCGGCCGCACCAAGACGCGGCGCGTCACGGTCGAAGCCTCGCACGACATCCTGATCGCGGAAGAGTCCGACAAGCTGCTCGACAGCGACCAGCTGGTGCAGGAGGCGATCAGCGTGGTCGAGAACAACGGCATCGTGTTCCTCGACGAGATCGACAAGATCTGTGTGCGCGAGAACCGCGCAGGCGGCGACGTCTCCCGCGAGGGCGTGCAGCGCGACCTGCTGCCGCTGATCGAGGGCACGACGGTCTCGACCAAGCATGGCGCTGTGAAGACCGATCACATCCTGTTCATCGCGTCGGGCGCGTTCCACATCGCCAAGCCATCGGACCTCTTGCCGGAGTTGCAGGGCCGGCTGCCGATCCGCGTCGAGCTGCAGGCGCTGACGCGCGACGACATGCGCCGCATCCTGACCGAGCCGGAGGCGTCGCTGATCAAGCAATATGTCGCGCTGATGAAGACCGAGGGCGTGACGCTCGACATCACCGACGATGCGATCGACGCGCTCGCCGACATCGCGGTCGCGGTCAACTCCACGGTCGAGAACATCGGCGCGCGTCGGCTGCAGACCGTAATGGAGCGCGTCCTCGACGACATCTCCTTCACGGCCTCCGACCGCAGCGGCGAGACCATGCGGGTCGACGCCGCCTTCGTGCAGCAGCACATTGGCGATCTCGCCAAGAACACTGATCTCAGCCGGTTCATTTTGTAGCGGCTACCCGTATGGGTCGAGGCCTAGCTACAAATTCCGCCGTCGTCCCCGCGAAAGCGGGGATCCATAACCACCAAAGCCAATTGTGACTCTCGATGGCGGCTCCAGCCCTGCCTCAGCGTGTACAGCGGTGGCTATGGGTCCCGGCTCAAAGCCGGGACAATGTTGGATGTCGTGGTGACAGTCTCCCCGCCGGCCATCGCTCGGTCATGGCATGACCGGCGCCTACAACAAACATTGGCAGGCGATGCTCGCCGTCAACGCCGCCGTGATGCTCGGCGTGCTCCTGCACAAGATCACGCTGCCGCCCTACATCCCCTACATCCACCTGCTGGTCGACTATCACCACGGCTTCATCAAGCGCGCGCTGGTCGGTGCCATCGTCGGACTGTTCACGGCGAAGCTGCCGGTGTGGCTGGTGTTCGCAATCGGCGGCAGCGTCTGGCTGATCACGCTCGCTCTGTACCTGCAGCTGTTCCGACGCACCTTTGGTTTTGATCGCGCGCAGCTGCCGCTGTTCGTCTTCACGGCTGGGTCGCCGTTCGTCTTCAAGAACTTCCTGTTCACGCTCGGTCATTTCGACATCTATGGCTGTCTCGGCGTCATCATCCTGTTGCTGGTCCCGGCGAGCTCACTCGGCTACGTCCTGCTCGCCACGCTCATCTCGGCGGTGCTGGTGCTGATCCATCACATCCATCTGCTGATGTATGTGCCCACCATCGTCGCCATCGTCGTGCTGCGCTACTATCTGGCCCGCCCCATCGCCCGGCTCGACCTTGCCGTGGGCGCAAGCGCGCTGCTCGGCCTCGGCATCCTGTTCCTGGCCGCGCAATTCCTCGGAACCATGCCGCTGCCCGAAGCCGATTTCGTAAGTTATTTGCAGACACGAATGGCCGATCCATCGCGCACCGAGCTGCTTCAGTTCGCCTATGTCTGGTACCAGCCGCTGTCCAAGGAAGTGCAGGACACCTGGGCGCGCATGCCGTCCAATCTGCTCGGCGTGCCCGTATATGCGCTGCTGCTCTGGCTGCATGCACCGCTATGGAGCTACTACAGCGATCTTGTCGGCGCATTGGAAGAGCGGCGTCATCGCCAGATCGTCATCGCCGCGCTGATCTTCATCAGCCTCGCCTACGTCGTGATGTTCGCGATGGTGTTCGACTATTCGCGCTGGATCTCGAGCTGGGTCGTTTGCATGGTGATGATGCTGCACGCGGTGAAGACGCTTCCCGCGACCAAGCCGATTGCACCGATTGATCCCGACGATCGCAGGACCACGATCCTGGGCTGGATCGTCACCGCCGTACCGCGCGTCGGCATCATCCGGCCGTTCTGAGCCTCAGCCTCTTGAGCGCCTGATACGGACGTAGAGCGCGCCGGCGCCGCCATGTCCGACATGGGCCTCCTCGAAGCCGACGATCAGCGAGCGGAATTCCGGCAGGCTCAGCCAATGTGGCACTTGGCGCCGGAGCACGCCGCGTTCAGGGTCCGCGCCGATGGTGCCCTTGCCGGTGATGACGAGCACGAAGGTCAGCCCATCATGCTGCGCGCGATGCAGGAAATGATGCAGCACTTGGTGCGCCCGGCTCTGGGTCATGCCGTGCAGATCGAGCCGCGCATCGATCTCATTGCGGCCGCGCGACAGTTTCGAACGCTCCTTCCGGCCGAGCGAAACCAGCGGCGGAATCGCTGGCCGGACGGGTTTCGGCGCGGCAACCGGCGCGACCGGCCGCTGCGTCATCGCGGGTTTGTCCGGCTGCGGTTCGGACGTCGTCATCGGCGGATGCAGCCGCACCGGGCGCTGTGTCTTGCGCAGCGGCTTGACCTGGCGCGCGACCGTTTCCCACAGCGTGCGCTCGTCCTCGGAAAGGCCGCGCTTGCGACGGCCGCGCGGCGGCTCGGGATCATGCGACATGGAAACGACTTGTCATCGGCGGTTGCGGTGGCGTCTGCCATAACGCAATCGGCGGATATTGCGATCACTTTCGAGTCGCGGTCGGGCCTCGGGCAGGGGCACTGGCTGTGGGGCCACCACGTTCTGCGCCACCGTGGTCGCGGGTTTTGCGACGGCGATCGCGGAGGTAGCCGCGACCTTTGAATCCTTGGCCGCGGAGGGCGCCGCCGCCGTCTTGGCCTGGTCCTGCTCCTTCGCTTGATCTTTAGCAGCCTCCTTCGCTGCCTGCTTCGGCAGCGCTTGCGGAAACAGCTTGGCGATCTTCTCCGACGGACGCGCATCCGGCAGCGGCATCTTGCGGCCACGCGCGACCGGATCGAGGCTCTTCGGCGCCAGCATCACGAACTGGATGCTGTGCTTGAGGCGGCCGGAGACTTTGCCGGCGTCCTGTCCCGCGCCGAAGTAGAGATCGGCGCGCGCAGGTCCGACGATCGCCGAGCCCGTATCCTGGGCAATCATCAGCCGGTGGAAAGCCGTCTTCGACTTCTCGGATTCGATCGGCAACTCGCCGGTGATGAAGAACGGCGTGCCATAGACGTGCAGCGACTTGTCGACCGCGATCGAGCGGCCCGGAGTCAGCGGGATGCCCTGGGCGCCGACGGCCTCGTCCTTCTCCGACAGTTGCACCTCGCGGAAGAAGATGTAGGAGCGGTTGGTCCGCCGCAGTTCGTTGGCACCTTCCGGGTTCTGCTCCATCCAGTCGCGGATGCGCTGCATCGACATCTGCTCGCGCGGAATGATGCCGCGCTCGATCAGGACACGACCGACCGGCGTATAGGGATGGCCATTATAGGCATCGTAGTTGATGCGGACGGTCGAGCCATCGTCGAGACTGATGCGCGCGGATCCCTGGATCTGGGCAAACAGCAGGTCCGTCTGGTTCCTCAGCCACGCGATCTCCAGGCCGCGGCCCTCGATGGCGCCGTCCTCGATCTCCGCGCGGTCGTAATAGGGGACCAGCTTGCGCCGTCCGATCTTCCGGTAGACGGGGCCCTTGTTGGGCAGACTCGTAGCGTCCTGCTTGTAGCCGCGGACGAACAGATTGGAGGGGCGGCGATAGACCGGAACGTTGTAGACCTCGTTCTGGGTCCGCGAGCCGTCGATCACGGGTTCGTAGTAGCCGGTGACGAAGCCGTCGGCATCGCCGAGCTTGGAGATCTTCAGCGGCTCGAAGTGCCGTTCGAAGAACGCCCTCGCTGCAGCATTGTCGGAAAGATCGGCGGACCGCGCATCGCGGCAAGGATCACGCAGGGAATCGCCTAGCGCCTTGGCGTCCGGCGTGACATCCGTCTTGGCGGCGATCGGCTTACAACTGGCGCGGAACGTCCGGTACGCCGCGAGCTGATCATCGTCGTTCCAGCCGGGCACGTCGTTCCAGGCCAATGGCAGGTACTGGCTGTTGTTGATTTCGAGCGGCCAGTCGAGCTGGGGGTAGGGCAGGTGGCGCACCGACGCCGCCGGGGTCCGGTGGCGCGAGCGCACCGCCTCGGCCGCGTAAGGGGCGAGCGCCACGGCAACGACGCTCAAGGCGAGCGCCGATGTCCAGTACTTCACGCGATGGGCGGCGAAACCCCGCTTCCAAATTTCGCGAACCATGCTTGCACCATCAAAGTACCACTCAACGCGAAATTCGGAGAAAACGGCATGTTCAAAAGATCAATCTCAAAAAACCGAGGATGCGGCTCGTCGTGCTCCTGACGCAGCCGGCTCGACACGGAGAGCGGTGGCCTCCAACGTAACACCGCCGACGGCAACCTATTCCATCAATGGCTGCCGGTGCCGACCAGCTTCCAGTTCGGATCGCGCGAGCCGGTGTCGCGGGCGAAGGTCCAGATGTCGGTGATGTCGGCCACCTTGTCCGGATTGCCGTCGACGATGTTGCCCATCTTGTCGCGTGTCACCGAGATCATCTGCGAGACGAAGCGCACCGTGACCTGCGCGGTGCGGTCGCGCAGCTCGGCACCGACCAGCTCGGCGGTATCGATGGAGACGAAGCGGGTTTCGGTCTTCTGCTCCTGCTTCTCACGCTCCTTGATGACGGCGTCGAAGCTCTCATAGACCTCGGACGACAGCAGGTCGCGCAACGCGCGGCGATCGCCATTGGCAAACGCCAGCACGATCATCTCGTAGGCGCTGCGCGCACCGGTCAGGAAATGGCGCGGATCGAACGATGAGTCATCGGCGACGATCGCGTCGAGGCCACGCGCGAGCGGCGTGCCCGACTCGGCCAGGCCGCGCCAGCGATCGCCCGCCGCCGGCATCTCGCCGCCGGGGACCGAAGCCGAGGGGTCGACGGGCTTGTTGGGAGCCGGCATGACGTGGTTGTCCGGCGCACCCTGGACCGCGTTTCTGGCGGCGTGATCGAACGGCGTCCGCTCGCTTCCGGTGCGCTGCCCGAGCACGGCGCGCAGGCGCACGAAGATGAAGACCGCCAACGCCAGGAAGATGATGGTATAAATGTCCACGTCGTGTTCGCTTTCTGACCTGTCGAGCCGAACGCGGAGCCCGGCCACCGGACACCCGTTCTACAGGATCCAGGTAAAGACCCGTGAATCCCTCGGTCGACCCGGATGTAGTCATCGAATTGGGCCCGGCCAATGGCACATTGTGGCGTAGCGATCCTAACCCTTTTCCTTCTCAAGGGGAAATCCGATCGACCCCTGATTGGAACGGGGTAGGCCGGTCGCTGGTTCCGCCCGGTGGCTGATGCGACAAATAGAGGCATACCGGCCGGATCAATCCTTTGCCTCGGCCTTTTGCGGCGTCCGTGGCTCGTCCTTGTGGAACAAGCCGGCCCTATGGTAGCCACGCGCCGCAACGACCCGCCCTTTTTGCCTGGAGAACACTGCGATGACCAACGGTAACGGCGCCACTCCCGAGGCGGCTGCTCCTCCTCAACTGAACGTGCTGGCCCAATACATCAAGGATCTCTCATTCGAGAATCCGAACGCGCCGCAGTCCCTGGCACCGCAGGGCCAGCCGCCGCAGATCAATATCCAGATCAATGTCGGCGCCAACGCGCTGAATGACACGGAATACGAGGTGACGCTGACGATCGAGGGCAAGGCCGAGAGCGGCAGCCAGGTGATGTTCAGCTTCGAGCTGGTCTATGGCGGCGTGTTCCGGCTGGTCAACATTCCGCGCGAAAACCTGTCGCCGATGCTGCTGATCGAATGCCCGCGCCTCTTGTTCCCGTTCGCCCGCGAGATCGTCGCCAACTCGGTGCGCGACGGCGGCTTCCCGCCGCTGATGCTGGACCCGGTCGATTTCGTTGGCCTGTACCGCCAGAACATGGAGCGCCAGGCAGCGGCCCAGGGCGGCCAGGTGCTGTCGAGCTGATCTGGTTCAGCTTTACGATTGATGTTTGCAGGGCGTGATCCGCTGCCGATCCGGCGGATCACGTGCCGGCGAGAAACTCCATCCAGATCGGCTTGTCGCCGAGGGTGGCGATGAAGGCGCGATGCGCCTCTCGCTCCGCATCCGTGACACGTGGCAGAAGCGGCTGCTCGCGCTGACGGCGCGGCGTATCGCCGGCCCCCCCGATGCGGATCTCCTGGCTGTCCTGGGTCAGGATCAGCTGCGACTGCCGCGCCCCGACGAGATCGACATAGACCTCCGCCAGCAGTTCGGCGTCGAGCAACGCGCCGTGCTTGGTGCGGCGTGAGTTGTCGATCGCATAGCGTGAGCAGAGGTCGTCGAGGCGGTTCGACACGCCAGGATGCTTGCGACGTGCGAGCAGCAGCGTATCGACCAGACGATCCCTGGGAATGGCCGCGCGCTTGACCCGGTCGAGCTCGGCATTGATGAAGCCGATGTCAAACGAGGCGTTGTGGATCACCAGCGGGGCATCGCCGATGAATTCCAGGAACTCCTCCACGATCTCGTGAAACAGCGGCTTGTCCGCCAGGAACTCGCTCGACAGTCCGTGAACCGCGAACGCCTCCGCCGGCATGTCGCGTTCGGGATTGATGTAGCGGTGGTAGACTTGGCCGGTGGGCATGCGGTTGATGATCTCGACACAGCCGATCTCGACCAGGCGGTCGCCGCGCAGGGCGTCGAGGCCGGTGGTTTCGGTGTCGAGAACGATCTCACGCATCTGATCTGATCCGTCGAATTCCGCGCCGCCGGCGTTCGCGAATCAGCCCCGGCGCTGCGGCATTCTAACGACCTCCGCCAGGATGTCGCGGATGCGTGCCCGCACCGGATCGAGCCCGTGCGAGGTATCCACGACGAAATCGGCGCGCTTGCGCTTCTCGGCATCCGGCATCTGCCGTGCGAGCAGCGCATCGAGCGCTTCTTCCGTCATCGTGCCGCGCGCCAGGATGCGTTGGCGCTGGATCTCGGGCGACGTCGACACAACCACCACGGCATCGACGCGCTTGTCGCCGCCGGTCTCGAACAGCAAGGGGACATCGACGACGGCAACCGGCACGCCGGACTGCTCGGCGTCATCGAGAAACTTCTGGTGGTAGGAGCGCAGCATCGGATGCACGATCGCTTCGAGCCGGCGGATCGCGGCGGGATCGCCGACGACCTTGGCGGAGAGCCTGGCCCGATCCACCTTGCCGTCCACCGTCGTCCCAGGAAATTCGGCTTCGATCGCCGGCGCGGCTTCGCCCTCATAGACCTTATGAACGGTCGCGTCGGCGTCGTAGACCGGTACACCGGCTTCGGCGAACAGCTTTGCGGTCGTCGACTTGCCCATGCCCATCGAGCCGGTCAGACCCAGCACTCTCATCCGCGGTCACTCCCCCTTACGCGTGGCTGCGGTCGGCATCAGATCCTGAGCAGCTTCGCTTCGCGAAAATAGGCGAGCAGCGGCAACAGCGGCAGGCCGAGTATGGTGAAGTGATCGCCGTCGATCCGGTCGAACAGGTGCACACCGAGCCCTTCCAGCTGATAGGCGCCGACGCTGGATGTGACGGCTTCGCCGGCGACATCGAGATAGGCCGCGATCTCGGTTTCGGTGAGGGCGCGCATCGTCATCCAGGCAATTGCGACGTGCGAGAACAGCACCTCACCGTTGCGGACCACGGCAATGGCCGAGTGCAGCGCATGGGTGCGCCCGCCCAGCGCCAACAGTTGCTGCATGGCATGCTGGCGGCCGGCTGGCTTGTTGAACATGCGCTCACCCAATGCGAGCGTCTGATCCGCGCCCACCACATATGAATTGGGCCTGCTTGCCGAGACCGCAGCGGCCTTTGCGTTGGCAAGGTGTAAGGCGATCTCGTAGGGCGCCACCAGGCCGGCTTCGGCCTGCACCGCGCGTTCGTCGATATCGGCCGGAAGGGCCTCGCACGCGAGGCCTGCGTTCGCGAGCAGCATCCACCGCGCGCGGCTTTGCGATGCCAGAATGAGAGGCTCGTCACTGCACCAGATGGACATTGATCCGCTCACTAGTCCGGAAGCCGCTGCCGCTGCCGGTCGGTATAGAGTTTCAGGATCGCGGCCGCCGTCTCCTCGATCGAGCGCCGCGTCACGTCGAGCATGACCCAGTTGAACTTCGCACTCAGCTTGCGTGCATAGGCGACCTCGTCCGTCACCGACTGCTTGTCGACATAATTCTCATTGCCGGATTCCGCACCCATGCTGAGCAGGCGATTCTGCCGCACCTGGATCAGCCGCTCCGGGGTCGCATGCAGGCTGACGACCAGCGGCTTCTTCAATGTCTCGAGCTGATGCGGGATCGGAATGCCCGGGACCAGCGGCACGTTGGCGGTGCGCACGCCGCGGTTGGCGAGATAGATCGAGGTCGGAGTCTTCGACGTCCGGCTGACGCCCACCAGCACCACTTCGGCGTCTTCGAGGCCGTCGACCATCTGCCCGTCATCGTGGAGCATCGTGTAGTTCAGCGCATCGATGCGGGCGAAATATTCGGCATTGAGCACATGCTGCGCACCGACGCGGCCGGCGGTCGATGCGCCGAGATAGGCCTCAAACAGCTGCATCACCGGACCGATGATCGACAGGCTCGGGATGTTGATCTGCTGGCACTTGCCTTCGAGCCGGCTGACCAGGTCCTTCTCGAGCAGGGTGAACAGCACGATGCCGGGGGCTTCCTCGATCTCGTCGAGCACACGGTCGAGCTGCTTCTGGCTGCGAACCAGCGGGTACACGTGCTCGACGGGGGTCACGTTGGTGTACTGCGCGGCGACCGCTCGCGCGACCGTGATCAAGGTTTCGCCCGTCGAATCGGAAACCAGATGCAGGTGAAAGTAATTGCCGGTGGTGGGCATCAAATCCTTAACGATCTGTGAATCCCTGTGAAGGATGGGACCAAAAAGCGGCCTCGGACCGCTCCCTTTGTATAACCCCGATAGTTCTGCACATGGTCGCCGTCCGGGACGGCGCCAGGCAGCAGCGCGATGATATCGGGACGAGGTCGGTTTGTCTCTGGATAAGCTGTCGAAGGATTTCGACAAGCGTTTGAATCACATTGAACTCTGCGGCGATCCGGCGCGTGCAGCTTACATGTTGAGGGATGTGAACAAGCTGCGAGCACACTGCGGATGACATTGCATGAGTCCAATCCACCGCTACCTAGACTCAAACCTTAAGATTCTAAAATTATTTGGTTTGGAGGGGACTGAGCGAGCGGATATGTCTCGGCACGCAAGCTGATCACCAGCCGAGAGGATCACGCGTCTCCGATGTATGAGTGGATCAAGGCCCTGCACGTCATCGCCGTCATCGCGTGGATGGCCGGCATGCTGTATCTGCCGCGGCTGTTCGTCTATCATTGCGACGCCGAGATCGGCTCGAAGCAGTCCGAGACGTTCAAGGTCATGGAGCGGCGCCTGCTCAAGGCGATCATCAATCCGGCGATGACCGTGACGTGGCTTGCCGGGCTCTATCTGGTCTGGGCAGGCCACTGGTATACCAGCGGGTGGTTTCATGCCAAATTTCTGCTGGTGCTGGTCATGTCCGGAGTCCACGGACTGTTTACCCGCTGGGTCAGGGAATTCGGCGCCGACAAGAACACCCGCAGCCAGAAATTCTACCGCTACATCAATGAGGTACCAACGGTGCTGATGATAGGCATCGTGATTCTCGTGATCGTCAAGCCGTTCTGACCGTTTCCCTCGGAATACCGCTGCGCTGCAGACGCCTTGCAGACGCCGGCGCGATTTTCTATATTGTAGATATCCCACCCCACGCAGGCGGATGTGGTTGCGTTCCGGCTTGACCGGCCGCCGCATCAGGTCTGGTGCCTCATCGGCGCCAACCTTGCTCAGACCTGCGGACCTCATTTTCGTCCGCCTTCCCACAGCCACCTCGCATCCCTCCCAAGTCGCTTCCACAGGACCACCCCAATGCGGGAAATCAAACTACAGGACCTCAAGTCAAAGACGCCGGCCGAGCTCGTCTCCTTCGCGGAGGAAAACGGGGTCGAGAACGCCAGCACGATGCGCAAGCAGGAGCTGATGTTCGCCATCCTCAAACAGCTCGCGATCCAGGAAATCGACATCATCGGCGAGGGCGTCGTCGAGGTGCTCTCCGATGGCTTCGGCTTCCTCCGCTCGCCCGATGCCAACTACCTGCCGGGTCCCGATGACATCTACGTCTCGCCCTCGCAGATCCGCCGCTTCGGGCTGCGCACCGGTGACACCATCGAGGGCCACATCCGCAGCCCGAAAGAGGGCGAGCGTTATTTCGCGCTGCTCAAGGTCAACACGCTGAACTTCGAGGATCCCGAAAAGTCCAAGCACAAGGTCAATTTCGACAATCTCACGCCGCTGTTTCCGGACGAGCGCTTCCGGCTCGAGCTCGAGGATCCGACCCGCAAAGATCTGTCGCCACGCGTGATCGACATCGTCGCGCCAATCGGCAAGGGCCAGCGCGCGCTGATCGTCGCGCCGCCGCGCACCGGCAAGACGGTGCTGATGCAGAACATCGCGCACTCGATCACGGCCAATCATCCCGAGTGCTACCTGATCGTGCTGCTGATCGACGAGCGTCCGGAAGAAGTCACGGACATGCAGCGCTCGGTGAAGGGCGAGGTTGTGTCCTCGACCTTCGACGAGCCGGCGGCGCGTCACGTCCAGGTCGCGGAGATGGTGATCGAGAAGGCCAAGCGCCTGGTCGAGCACGGCCGCGACGTCGTCATTCTGCTGGACTCGATTACCCGCCTCGGCCGCGCCTACAATACGGTGGTGCCGTCCTCCGGCAAGGTGCTGACCGGCGGTGTCGACGCCAACGCGTTGCAGCGGCCGAAGCGCTTCTTCGGTGCCGCGCGCAATATCGAGGAAGGCGGCTCGCTGACCATCATCGCGACTGCTCTGGTCGATACCGGCAGCCGCATGGACGAGGTCATCTTCGAAGAGTTCAAGGGCACCGGCAACTCCGAGCTCATCCTCGACCGCAAGGTCGCGGACAAGCGGACCTTCCCGGCGATCGACATCGCCCGCTCGGGCACCCGCAAGGAAGAGCTCATCACCGAGCCGCAGAACCTCAAGAAGATGTACGTGCTCCGCCGCATTCTCAATCCGATGGGCACGATGGACGCGATCGACTTCCTGCTCGACAAGCTCCGCAGCACCAAGAGCAATGCCGAGTTCTTCGAATCCATGAACACCTGATCGGGCCACGGTCTCGATTTGGAAAGGGCGCTCTTTGGAGCGCCCCTTTTGTTTGACTTGTTTGTCGCTGCGCCCGGCGAGAAGTCCTCGATGCTTATCCGCCCGCCATGGTTCGCCGGCGTAAAGCATGCCGCTGCAAACCGATTGTCTTTCGCTGCCGGTGAGCCCAACTGAGGATCATGCATCCTCACGACCAGACCATCTTCGCGCTGTCCTCCGGACGCCTGCCGAGTGCGATTGCGATCGTCAGACTCTCCGGGCCTCACGCCGGCATCGCCCTTCAGATGCTTGCGGGGAAACTGCCGCTGCCGAGGATGGCGACGCGCGCCTTGCTGCGGGATGGCAATGGCGAACCGATCGACGATGCCGTCGTGCTGTGGTTTCCCGGCCCGGCCAGTGCCACCGGCGAAGATGTTGCCGAGCTGCATGTCCATGGCAGCCGTGCCGTCGTCGCGACAATGTTCTCGGTGCTGTCGACGATGCCGCAGATGCGCCCTGCCGAGCCGGGCGAGTTCACGCGGCGCGCGTTCGAGAATGGCAAGATCGATCTGACCGAAGCCGAAGGCCTCGACGATCTCATTCATGCCGACACGGATCGGCAGCGGCGCCAGGCGTTGCGCCAGCTGAAGGGCCTGCTCGGCGACAAGGCGCGGGGCTGGCGTGAGCAGATCATCGAAGCTACGGCGCTGATCGAGGCCGGGATCGACTTTGCCGATGAAGGTGACGTGCCAGCCGAGCTGATGGCGTCGGCGCTATCGCGGATTGAACAGCTCCTGGCAGAGATCGAGACCGTGTTGTCGGCGCAGGGCCGGGCCGAGCGACTACGCGATGGTCTGACGGTCGTCATCGCCGGACCTCCAAACGCGGGCAAGTCGACCTTGATGAACCAGCTGGCCCGACGTGAGGTGGCGATCGTCTCGCCTCATGCCGGCACCACGCGCGACGTCATCGAGATCCAGCTCGATCTCCAGGGCTATCCCGTCACGGTGATCGATACCGCGGGGATCCGGGAGACGGACGACCCCGTGGAGCAGGAGGGTGTGCGCCGGGCCCGGGATCGGGCTGCGCAGGCCGATCTCGTGCTGTGGCTGTCCGAGGATAATCAGCCGGAGGCAGAGCGTCGAAGCGAGGTGCCTGTCTGGCTGGTCCGGAACAAGATCGATCTGCCGAGACCGCAGGAGACAGCCACGGCGACGGTGCAGGGCGATGCTCCCGTCTTTGCGATCTCGGCCAGAACCGGAGCAGGGGTGGCCGGCCTGTTGGAGGCTCTGATAGGCTTCGCCCGTGACTTCTTCGGATCGACCGAGAATGGCCTGATCACCCGGGAGCGGCAACGAGCCCTGCTCAATGAGACCGTGGCGGCGCTTCGTCGGAGCGTTACGGCTGTTGATCTCGGTGAGGAGCTCGCCGCGGAGGAGCTGCGGATCGCCGCACTGGCGCTTGGGCGTCTGTTGGGGCGGGTCGATGTCGAGGATGTGCTGGACGTGATCTTCCGCGAGTTCTGTATCGGAAAGTAGCAGCGTCAAGAACCTCGGCGGACGCAGATATGCTTAATGAAATGTTGCTTGGTTAACTGATCGTCAATCGTTTCACGTGAAACAGGGTAGAGCCCTCGTTGGACGTTTCACGTGAAACAAGTCCCAGATGGCACCGATGCTGCTTCACGTGAAACATCTCCCTCCCTGCCCGACGGTGGCGAATGTTTCACGTGAAACGTCTTCCGAGCGTTGTCCGCACGCGCTAGATAAGCCTCATGAGCGAGCATCTGACATCCTACGACGTCATCGTCATCGGTGGCGGCCACGCTGGCTGTGAAGCTGCGGCGGGCGCGGCGCGCATGGGTGCCCGAACCGCCCTGATCACGCATCAGTTCGCGACCATCGGCGCCATGTCCTGCAATCCGGCCATAGGTGGGCTGGGGAAGGGACATCTGGTTCGCGAGGTTGATGCTCTCGACGGGCTGATGGGTCGCGTCGCCGATGCTGGCGGTATCCAGTTTCGGGTTCTGAATCGCCGGAAGGGGCCGGCCGTTCGAGGTCCACGCGCCCAAGCCGACCGTAAGCTCTACGCTGCCGCGATGCAGTCGGCGATCCGGGAGACCGCGAATCTCGCCGTCATTGAAGGCGAGGCGGACGAACTGATCGCTACCGGCGGGCGGGTGGCGGGGTTGCGGCTGACTGACGGCAGGACCTTCATCTGTGGCGCCGTCGTTATCACGACCGGCACGTTTCTGCGTGGTCTGAT
Organism: Bradyrhizobium sp. SZCCHNR1051; assembly: GCF_032489615.1. NCBI lineage: Bacteria > Pseudomonadati > Pseudomonadota > Alphaproteobacteria > Hyphomicrobiales > Nitrobacteraceae > Bradyrhizobium > Bradyrhizobium sp. SZCCHNR1051. The sequence continues at coordinate 155,063 of NZ_JAUEYJ010000006.1, forward strand.
TCACCTGGGTGAGAGGACCTGGCCGGCCGGCCGGGTCGGCGAAGCGCCGGCGCTGGGGCTGTCCCGGTCTCTCGAAGCCATCGGATTTCGGCTTGGGCGGCTCAAGACCGGCACGCCGCCGCGTCTGGATGGATCGACGATCGACTGGACAGCGGTCGAGATGCAGCCCGGCGACGATCCGCCGGAGCCGTTCTCCGTCCTGACCGACAGGATCACCACCCCGCAGATCCAGTGCGGGATTACCCGAACGACGACCGCGACCCATAAGGTGATCCGCGCCAACGTCCATCGCTCGCCGATGTACTCCGGCCAGATCAAGTCGACCGGGCCGCGCTACTGTCCGTCGGTTGAGGACAAGATCGTACGCTTCGGTGATCGCGACGGTCACCAGATCTTCCTGGAGCCGGAAGGGCTCGACGACACCACCGTCTACCCGAACGGTATCTCGACCTCGTTGCCCGAGGAGGTCCAGCTCGCGCTGCTGCCGACCATCCCGGGCCTCGAGCGCGTCCGGATGATCCGACCGGGCTATGCGATCGAGTACGACCACGTCGATCCACGCGAGCTGGAGCCAACGCTCCAGACCAAGCGGATGAGGGGCCTGTTCCTGGCGGGTCAGATCAACGGCACGACCGGCTACGAAGAGGCTGCCGCCCAGGGTCTGGTAGCCGGGCTCAATGCGGCGCTCGCGGCGGGCGGCGGCGAGTCGATCGTGTTCGATCGTGCCGACGGCTATCTCGGCGTGATGATTGATGACCTCGTGACGCGCGGGATCACCGAGCCCTACCGCATGTTCACCTCGCGCGCCGAGTATCGTCTCACGCTGCGGGCGGACAACGCCGATCAGCGTCTCACCGACAAGGGCATTGCGCTCGGCTGCGTCGGTGGCGATCGCGCGCGTTTCCATCGAACCAAGATGGATGGGTTGGAGGCTGCCCGTTCGATGGCGAGGTCGCTGACGATCACGCCCAACGAGGCGGCGAAGCATGGCCTCACGCTCAACAAGGATGGCCAGCGCCGCTCGGCCTTCGATCTGATGGCCTATCCGGAGATCGGCTTCTCCGAGGTGAGAGCGATCTGGCCGGAGCTCGGTGCGATCGATCCCGGCACCGCCGTCCATCTGGAGATCGATGCCAAATATGATGTCTATGTCCGCCGCCAGAGCGCGGACGTGGATGCCTTCCGGCGCGATGAGGGCTTGGTGCTCGGTGGGGTCGATTATGCGCTCGTCCCGGGTCTTTCGAATGAGGCGCGGGCGAAGCTGACTGCAGCCAAGCCGTGGACGATCGGACAGGCGGGCCAGATCGATGGCATGACGCCGGCGGCGCTCGGGATCCTTGCGGCCTATCTCCGTCGGGAAGCGCGTCGCAGCAAGGCCACCGGCTGAGGCGTTTCACGTGAAACAGGCATCGCCAGCGGTGGCATCCAAGATGATCGAATCGGACAAGGCGGCAGCGCTCGCGCTGACTCCCGTTTCACGTGAAACGGAGCAGCGCCTCGATCGCTACATTGCGCTGCTGCTGGAGTGGCAGGCGAAGACCAATTTGGTCGCGCCGTCGACCTTGCCTCATCTCTGGACGCGCCACATCGCCGACTCGTTGCAGCTTCTCGATCTCGCGCCCGACGCCAGGATCTGGGTTGATCTGGGCAGCGGCGGCGGCTTTCCCGGCGTCGTGCTTGCTTGCGCTTTGGCCGATCGGCCGGATGCACAGATTCACTTGGTCGAGCGCAACGCCAAGAAGGCAGCGTTCCTGCGCGAGGCAATTCGCGTCACCGGCGCTCCGGGGATCGTGCATTTGTCAGAGATCGGGGATATCGTGGAGAAGTGGAGCGGGCGAGTCGATTGCGTGACCGCACGCGCGCTGGCTCCGCTACATCAGCTCATCGGCTTTGCGGAGCCCTTGGTGAAAAAAGGCGCGAAAGCGCTGTTTCTCAAGGGTCAAGATGTAGAAGCGGAATTGACCGAATCTACTAAGTATTGGAAAATTGAGTCGAAACTTCACTCCAGCCGGACGGGCGGGCAGGGCTGGATCGTCGCAATCGATTGCATCGAGCGACAGAGCTGAATTCCGTCAAGACGACAACCAATGGCGATCGCGCATGGCCGTAATTGATCAGATTTATCAAGAAGATAGAGCCCAACACCCGGAGGGGCATCCGCGCATCCTGGCGCTCGCCAATCAGAAGGGCGGGGTCGGCAAGACCACGACCGCGATCAACCTCGGCACGGCGCTGGCAGCGATCGGCGAGCGGGTGCTGATCGTCGACCTCGATCCGCAGGGCAACGCCTCGACCGGGCTCGGCATCGACCGCGGCAGCCGCAACTGCTCGACCTATGACGTGCTGATCGGCGAGGCCTCGCTGCGCGACGCCATCGTTGCGACGGCCGTGCCGCGGCTGCACATCGCCTCCTCGACGATGGACTTGTCGGGTCTTGAGCTCGAGCTCGGCTCCACCGCCAACCGCGCCTTCCGTCTGCGCGATGCGATCGCCGGCCTCAACAACAACGTCTCGCCGGAGAACGACTACACCTACGTGCTGGTCGATTGTCCGCCGTCGCTGAACCTGCTGACGGTCAATGCAATGGCCGCGTCCGACGCGATCCTGGTGCCGCTGCAGTGCGAGTTCTTCGCGCTCGAAGGTCTGTCGCAGCTGCTGCAGACTGTGGAGCAGGTGCGCTCGACCCTGAACCCGAACCTCTCGATCCACGGCATCGTGCTGACGATGTTCGACTCGCGCAACAACCTGTCGAACCAGGTCGTCGCCGACGTCCGCCAATTCATGGGATCGAAGGTCTACAACACGATGATCCCGCGCAACGTGCGCATCTCGGAAGCGCCGTCCTACGGCAAGCCGGTGCTGGTCTACGACTTGAAGTGCGTTGGCAGCGAGGCCTATCTCAAGCTCGCGACCGAAGTCATTCAGCGCGAGCGTGACCTGCGCACGAACTGACTTTGCCTCTGCTCCGGGGGACCTCGTCGCCCGGATCTCATTCGAGGACGACAGCGGGTTTCGAAATGAATCCGCTCCCTCGTTCATTGTGCCGACGGGACCGATCGGCAGCAGACGCAAGCGGAGCGTGACGTGAATCCAAAGGAGAAGGCGATGGCCGACGAGTCGCGATCGCGATTGGGCCGGGGTCTCGCAAGTCTGATCGGTGACGTCGGGCGCGAGGCGGGGGCGCCGCCAGAGCGGCCGCGCAACCAGCGCAAGGTGCCCATCGAGTTTCTGAAGCCCAACCCGCGCAATCCGCGCAAGACGTTTTCCGACGGCGAGCTCGCCGAGCTCTCGGCCTCGATCAAGCAGCACGGCGTGATCCAGCCGATCGTGGTGCGTCCGGTGAAGGGCCAGCACGACCGCTACGAGATCATCGCCGGCGAGCGGCGCTGGCGCGCCTCGCAGGCCGCCGGCCTGCACGAGGTGCCGATCGTTCCGGTCGATGTCAGCGACAGCGATGCCCTGGAGCTCGCGATCATCGAGAACGTGCAGCGCGAGGATCTCAATCCGATGGAGGAGGCGCAGGGCTATCACGCGCTCGCCAACGAGTTCAAACGCAACCAGGAAGACATCGCCAAGATCGTCGGCAAGAGCCGCAGCCACGTCGCCAACATGATGCGGCTGACCAAGCTGCCGGCCGAGGTGCAGGGCTTCATCGCGACGGGACAGATCTCGGCCGGTCATGCGCGTGCGCTGATCAACCTGCCGGATCCGATGTCGGCGGCGAAGAAGATCATCGCGGAAGGATTGAACGTCCGCCAGACCGAGGCGCTCGCGCACGAGGAGGGCGTGCCGGAACGCAAGCCGCAGAAGCCACGCAGCTCTGGGGGCAGTGCGCCGGCGGAGAAGAAGGACGCCGACACCATCGCGTTGGAGAAGCGTGTCGGCGATGCGCTCGGCCTTTCGGTGTCGATCAGCCACCGCGACCCCGGCGGCACGGTGCAGATCACCTACCGCAGCCTCGAGCAGCTCGACGAGGTGATGCGGCGGCTGGAGCAGGGTTAGGCTGTTAGGTCGTAATTGCTGTCCCGTTGTCGAGATACTTCCTACGAACTCCTGTCAGCTTTGTTATGACGTCCTCACCACATCGCCATGGCCGGGCTTGACCCGGCCATCCATCTTTTAAGGGTGCTCGCTCCAAGAGGATGGGTACCCGGGTCAAGCCCGGGCACGACGAGTTACTCATTAGGCGAGGGGTACGACCAGTGCTTCCTGGTCACGGTTGCCTCTGGTGATCTCGAAACTCTCCTCCGTCATTCCGGGGAGTGCGCAGCACGAACCCGGAATCCATCTCTCGGCAGATCGCTTGGCCCGATGGATTCCGGGCTCGCCGCGCCGGCGCGCGTCGCCCCGGAATGACGTCGGAGATTGGAGCAAGGCCTCGGGCCCACTCACCCCTTGCGCCGCGCGTTCACCGCGATCGACAGCAGCGTTCGCTGCGCGATGGCTGCGGCGAGGCCCGGCTGCTTGCGCATGTCGAGGGCGGCGGTGGCGAGCTGGTCGATGATCGGCAGCAGCCGCGCCGGAGAGAAATTGCGCAGCGCCGTCTCGGCGCTCGGCTTTCGTGAGAAATGCAGCCGCGGAAAACCGCCTTCGAGAATGGCCGACACGGGCGTGCCGGATGCGACGGCAAGGGCCGATTTGTGCAGCCATGCTGCATGTCGCTGCGCAGCGGAGATGATGACACCGGGATAGGTGCCGGCGATCATGGCCTTGCCGAACTCGGTCTCGACCATTTCGGGCTTGCCGCCGAAGGCGCCGTCGACGATCGGGTCGAGCTTCATCTCCGAGGCATCGGCGACCACCGCCATCACATGGTCGAGCGTCACCTCGCCCTCGCCATGGGCGAACAAGGTCAGCTTGCGCAGCTCGTTGCGCGAGGCCTGGCGGTCGCCCCCCAGCAGGGCCATCAGCGAGGCGCGAGCGTCGGGCGCGATGCGCAGGGCGGCGATGCGCAATTCGTCGTCGATCAGCTTGGCGAGATCGCGCTCGGTGTCCGGGTAGCAGCCGATCGCGACCGCCGTTTTGGCCTTCTCGCAAATCTTGCGCAGTGGCGAATCGGGGCGGATGTCGCCGGCCTCGATGACGATGCGGCAGTCCCGTACATTCATCTCGCTGAGCGTCTCGACGCCGCTGGCGAAATTGCGCGAGCCGGCGCGCACCCGGATGGCCCGCCGGCCGCCGAACAGCGGCACCGTCATGGCTTCGTCGACGAGGCGCGACGGTTCCGCGGAGAGCTCGTCACCGTCGAGCCTGACCACGGAGAAGGGATCATCGGGGTTGTCGACGGCCGACGCGATAAGGGCCTCGGCACGCTCACGGACCAGGCCCGTATCCGGGCCGTACAACAGGATCAGCGGCCGGGTGGCGTCCGGTTTGGCCAGGAAGGCATCGATGTCTCGTCCGCGCAGCGCGACCACGGCGATATCAGCCGTGCGTCAGGTGCCGGCGGTGAAATAGGCTGCGAGCCGCGTCTTGATCTTCTCGGCGACTTCCTCGGAGGCGCGATCCTCGGCATCACGGAAGGCGCGCTGGCGGGCGAAGCGCTGGTACGAGCCGGGGATGTCGTAGGAGGTACGCGCGAAGGTCGTACCGGTCATGACCGACTTGTTGGTCGCCAGCTCGACCAGATTGTACTGCACGTCGACGCCGACATTCTCGGTGGTCGGCAGACCGGTCGTCTGCGAGACGATCAGCGAGGACCGGCTGGTCTGCAATCGCAGCACCAGCTTGTGGGTCGGGGCCGTGCCGGTCGCGGTGCCGTAGAGCTTGAATGCGAGCGCGTTGCGGATACCGACGCCAATGCGCGCCTCGGGGGAGGCGTTCGGCTTGTCGACCGGCGGCAGCTCGATGCCCATCAGCTTGTCGCGCAGGGCAGGGGTGCCGTCGGCGTGCTCCGCGTACATCGGCTGGAAGCAGCCGGCCGTCAGCCCGGCCAAGGCGGCCACGGCAACGAGGCGTGCAGCGATCCGAAACCTAGCCGACGACATTCACGATCCTCTTGGGAACAATGATCACCTTGCGAACGGCCTTGCCGTCCAGCGCTAGTTTTACTGCATCGAGGGCCAAAACGGCAGACTCAATTTCCGGATTCTGCGCGTTGCTGGCGACTGTGACTTCTCCGCGCTTCTTGCCGTTGACCTGGACGACCAGGGTCATGCTGTCCTCAACCAGCAAATCGCGTTCGATTTGCGGCCAGGAGGCCTCCGAGATCAGGCCAGTCTGGCCCAGCACCTGCCAGCATTCCTCGGCCAGATGCGGCATCATCGGCGAGATCAGCTGCACCAGGATGCCAGCGGCCTCGCGAATCGCCCAGGCCAGGTCCGGCGCCGGCGTCGCCGGCCTGCCCAGCACCTCGGCCAGCGCGTTGGCGAATTCGCGGATGTGAGCCAGGCAGACGTTGAAATGCAGCCGCTCGATGCCGCCGGTCACCTTGTCGAGAGCGCCATGCGCGGCCTTGCGCAGCGCCAGCGCGTCTGCGCCGAAGTCGGAGGGACGGGAGGAGGGGGCCTCCTGGCTTGCTGCGACCGATTCGTTGACCAGCCGCCACAGCCGCTGGACGAAGCGGGCCGCGCCCTGCACCCGTTCGTCGCTCCAGATCACGTCGCGATCCGGCGGTGAGTCCGACAGCATGAACCAGCGCGCGACGTCGGCGCCGTAGCTCTCGATGATGTCGTCGGGATCGACGGTGTTCTTCTTCGACTTCGACATCTTCTCGATCGGGCCGATCGTGATGTCCTCGCCGGTGGCGGCCAGCACCGCGCGGCGGCCGTTGCCGCCGACCTCGATCTTGACCTCGGCGGGATTGACGTAGGTGCCATCGGCCTTCTGGTAAGTCTCGTGGACCACCATGCCCTGCGTGAACATGCCGGCGAACGGCTCGTCCATGGCGACGTGGCCGGTGGCCTTCATCGCGCGGGTGAAGAATCGGCTGTAGAGCAGATGCAGGATCGCGTGCTCGACGCCGCCGATATACTGATCCACCGGCATCATCCGGTTGGCGACCGCAGGTGTCGTCGGCGAGGTCTCGTTCCACGGATCGGTGAAGCGCGCGAAGTACCAGGACGAATCGACGAAGGTGTCCATCGTGTCGGTTTCGCGGGTCGCCTTGGCCCCGCATGTCGGGCAGGTGACGTGCCTCCAGCTCGGATGGTGGTCGAGTGCGTTGCCGGGCTTGTCGAAGGTGACGTCATCAGGCAGCACGACCGGCAGGTCCTGCGCCGGCACCGGCACGACATCGCATTTGGGGCAGTGGATCACCGGGATCGGGCAGCCCCAATAGCGCTGGCGCGAGATGCCCCAGTCGCGCAGGCGGAAATTGACCTGGCGCTCGCCGACCGGCGCGCCGCCGCGCGGCTCGCTCTCGAGCCGCCTGGCGACCTCGTCCTTGGCTTGCGCGATCGTCATGCCGTCGAGGAAGCGCGAATTGATCAGGCGGCCGTCGCCGTCGAACGCGGTGTCGGTGATGACGAAGCTCGCTGGGTCCTGGCCCTCGGGGCAAACCACCGGGACATTGCCGAGGCCGTATTTGTTGACGAAGTCGAGGTCGCGCTGGTCATGCGCCGGGCAGCCGAAGATGGCGCCGGTGCCGTACTCCATCAGCACGAAATTGGCGACATAGACCGGCAAGGTCCAGCTTGGATCGAACGGGTGCACGGCGCGGATGCCGGTGTCGAAGCCCTGCTTCTCCGCGGTGTCGATCGCCTCCTGCGCGGTGCCGATCCGCTTGATCTCGGCGATGAACGCGGCGAGCTCCGGGTTCTTCGCCGCCGCGGCCTGGGTCAGCGGATGGTCGGCCGAGATCGCCATGAACTTGGCGCCGAACAGCGTGTCCGGCCGGGTCGTGAAGATCTTCAATTCGGTCTCGCCGGCCGGCGTCGTCGCCGGATCCAGCGCAAAACGGATCAGCAGGCCTTCCGAGCGGCCGATCCAGTTGCGCTGCATCAGCCGCACCTTGTCGGGCCAGCGGTCGAGACCATCGAGCGCGTCCAGCAGCTCCTGCGAGTACTTCGTGATCTTGAACACCCACTGGTTCATCTCACGCTGTTCGACCACCGCACCGGAGCGCCAGCCGCGACCGTCGATGACCTGCTCGTTGGCGAGCACGGTCATGTCGACCGGATCCCAGTTCACCTTGCGCTTCTCGCGCTCGACCAGCCCCGCCTGCATGAAGTCGAGGAACATCTTCTGCTGGTGCTTGTAGTAGGACGGATCGCAGGTGGCGAACTCGCGCGCCCAGTCGAGCGACAGCCCGATCGAGCGCAGCTGCTTCTTCATCGCGGCGATGTTGTCGTAGGTCCACGCCTTCGGCGCCACCTTGCGCTCGATCGCGGCGTTCTCCGCCGGCAGGCCGAACGCATCCCAGCCCATCGGGTGCAGGACGTTGAAACCCTTGGCGCGCATGAAGCGGGCCAGCACGTCACCGAGCGTATAATTACGGACGTGGCCGATATGGATGCGTCCCGACGGATAGGGAAACATCTCGAGTACGTAGTATTTCGGGCGCGGATCGTCGTTCTTCGTGGCGAAGATCGCCTTCTCGTCCCACTGGCGCTGCCAGCGCGGCTCGGCTTCACGGGCGTTGTAGCGTTCGGATGTCATGGAATCGCTTATAATTTTCGAGGATTCGCGTCGTTTGAAGACGGCGGACTAGGCCACAAAAGCGGCAGCCCGGTCAATGGGGCGACAGATGATGATACCATTTTGGGCATCGGCTAAGCGACGGTAATCGTGAGTTTTTTTGCGGGCTCTGCCGGCAGTGTCGAAGGTCCGATTGAGGCACGGTTAAGACTTGAATGGGAGACTGAGTGCATACATCCAGGCATCCGCCCGCATCTGGGGTCACTCCACATCGTGTCCGGCGCTACGTTCGACGAGCTTGACTTCGAGTACGCGACGACGGTCGCGGAAAAGGCCATGAAATCCATGGCTCAACAGCGCGTGCCACCGACGCCTAACAACTTCCATCTGTGGTTCAAGTACTCCCTGGGCTCGGCGTCGGACCTCAAGCGCGCCGTCGACATCCTGGTCAGCAACAAGCGCAAGTTCGACAAGACCACCAACCAGGCGCTGTTCGACACGTACATCGGCCAGCAGGGTACGGAAGCGGCCGTCGTCCACAAAGTCTCGCAGCAGTTGCATGGCGTGATGGACTCCGCCAAAAGTTATCTGACCGCCGCGATCGCCGACAACCGCACGCACATGGCGGCGATCGATGGCGTTGCCGAACGCAGCGAGCAGGGCGTCGATCCGAAGATCCTGATCGAGAACCTGGTCAGCGAGCTCGCCCAGGCGACCGCGCGTGCTGCGAAACTCGAAGTGAGCTTTGCCGAAAAGTCACGCGAGCTCGACACCATCAGGGACTCGCTCAACAAGTCGGAGCAGCGCGCGCGTACCGACACGCTGACCGGATTGCCGAACCGCCGCGCGCTCGAAGAGTTCTTCCGCCACGCGCAGATCGAGGCGATGGAGCGCGACGAGCCGCTCAGCATTCTCCTGATCGACGTCGACCACTTCAAGAAGTTCAACGACAATTACGGCCATGGCGTCGGCGATCAGGTGCTTCGCCTTGTCGCCAAAGCCTTGCGCGAGCGCGTCCGCGACAACGATCTTCCGGCGCGCTATGGCGGCGAGGAACTGATCGCGGTGCTGCCGCAGACCGACCTCGAAGGTTGCACTGTCATCGCGGAGCGGATCCGACGCACCATCGCCGACTGTCAGTTCACGCGTCGCTCGACCGGCGAGGTGTTGCCGCAGATCACGGTGTCGATCGGCGTCGGCCAGTTCCAGTTCGGCGAATCGATGGCTGATCTCATCGACCGTTGCGACCGCGCGCTGTATCTCGCCAAGAAGCTCGGTCGCAACCGCGTCGTCACCGAGCTCGAGCTCGACCGCAAGCTCGCGGTCGGCTGATTGCGGGCCGCGGCCGCAGCGCCCTATCCGGCGCGCACCACGCCGCTCCTGTCGTCAGCGAAATCCGCGAAGCCATGTGCAACCACCGTGTTGCGGCCGCGATGCTTGGCCGCATAGAGCGCGGCGTCGGCGGCTTCGATCAGGTCGGAGGGCATCAGCGATTCGTTCGGCCGCGTCGAGGCGACGCCGACGCTCACGGTGACGCATTGATGCGCCGAGGTCGCATGCGGCAGCTCGAGCTCCAGCACCGCGGCGCGCACCTGCTCGCCGATCGCGAGCGCCTCTCTGGCACCCATGCCCGGCAACAACAGGCAGAACTCCTCACCGCCATAGCGGCCGGCGAAAGCCGTCATCGCGCCGGCGATCTGCGACAGCGTCTCGCCGAGACGTGACAGGCAGGCGTCACCCTCGGGGTGACCATAGGTGTCGTTGTAGAGCTTGAAGTGGTCGACATCGATCATCAGCAGCGACAGCTCGGTGCCGGCCTGCTGCGCGCGGCTCCATTCGACGTCGATGCGGTTCTGGAAGCCGCGGCGGTTGGCGAGGCCTGAGAGCATGTCGATCGACGCCATCACCGTCAGCCGGTCATTCGCGGCGACCAGCTCGCGCTCGCGCTGGCCAAGCTTGGCGGCCATCGCATTGAAGGACTTTGCCAGCGGCACGAACTCCGACGGCAGATGCTTGGTGGTGACGCGCGCCGACCAGTGGCCATGGCCGAAGCGCTTGGCGGTCGCGGCGAGCATGCTGACGGGCTTCACGATCAGCTTCTCGGCGGCGATCAGCGCGCCGAGCAGCACGATCAGGCACACGAGGCCGGCCTGCAGATAGGCGTTGCGGATCTCGCGGTCGATGGCGGCGGTGACGCGGGTCTCATCGATGCTGACGATCAGCCGCGATCCGGTGTCGGCGATCCGGGTGAAGGTGATCGCGCGCTTGGATCCATCCGCCGCCGTGAAGCCCATCGTCTCGGTCGGCTTCCCCGAACTCAGCGCGGTCTCGGCAACGGCCGACAACAACGGCACGCTGTCGAGCGGCCGGCCGATCAGCTCGGTGCGGTCGACGGGCGCTGCCAGCACGGTTCCTTCGCTGTCGACCAGCACCGCCGTGATGCCGGGGCGGCCGCCAAGATTGTTCATGATCTTGGACATCCATTCCAGGTTCACGCTCGCCAGCATCACCGCGTCCGGCTCGCCGGTGATGGCGCCGACCGGATAGGCGGCCATGACGATCGGCACGTGCGCCGGTTTCGACAGCAGGTAGTCGCTGAACACGAAATCGCGTGATTCCTGGGCGCCACGGAAATACGGCCGGTCGCTGAAATCGAGCCCGACATATTGGTTGTTGGTCGAGCACTGGATGCGGCCGTCGCGGCCGGCGATCATCAGGGTGCGGATCCAGGGCAGGGTCGCCGGCAGGCTGGCGCGCATCATGTCGCAACTGCGGCTCACGCCGGTGCTCGACGCCCGGACATAGGCGGTCGACTTCAGCACCGTCTCCACCGACATGATGACCTCGCGCTGCATGTCGGCGCTTTGCCGGGCGAGGCCGAAGAATTCCTCCGATGCGAGCGCGATCTGCCTCGTCCTGGCGCTTTCCAGGGAGCGCGCGCGTTCCAGCATCAGCGGCGCCACCAGGATCAGGGCGAGCAGCGCCAGCCGGGCGCGGATCCCCATCAGCCGGTTCAGCTTCACTCTATTGCGATTGAAGCGGATGCTTGGCATTTCTTTCCCCTACCCCGACCGTGCAGGGTAAGGAGAAGGGCTCAAGAACCCTTTCTCGAACTCTGTAAAATTGCAGCCAAACCCGTAAATCTACCGACCGACGGACGCCATCGTGCCTGAATTGAACGCCTCATCCCCGTCCTCGCCGTCTGCGCTCGCCGCGGTCGAGCAGGAGATTCTGCGCGCCTGCCGCGATGCCGAGCGCGATCGCGCCTCGGTCACGCTGATCGCCGTGTCGAAGACCTTCGATGCCGAGGCAATCGAGCCGGTGATCGCGGCCGGACAGCGCGTGTTCGGTGAAAATCGCGTTCAGGAAGCCAAAGCCAAGTGGCCGCCACTGATGGCCGCGCATCCGGGACTCGCACTGCACCTGATCGGGCCGCTACAATCCAACAAGGCCAAGGAGGCGGTGGCGCTGTTCGAGGCCATCCATTCGGTGGACCGGCCAAGCCTGTGCGCGGCGCTCGCCAAGGAGATTTCCGCCCAGGGCCGGCATCCGCAGCTGTTCGTCCAGATCAATACCGGCGAGGAACCGCAGAAGGCGGGAATCGCGCCCGGCGACGCCGACGCCTTCATCGCCGCCTGCCGCAAGGACTACGGGCTCGCGATTTCAGGGCTGATGTGCATTCCGCCGGTAGAGGACGCGCCCGGTCCGCATTTCGCGCTGACCGCCAAGATCGCCGCCCGCAATGGCCTTGCGCATCTGTCGATGGGCATGAGCGCTGACTTCGCCACCGCCATCCAGTTCGGCGCCACGCATGTCCGTGTTGGCTCGGCGATCTTCGGGCATCGCTGAAGGGGGGCGCAATCGCGGCCGGCCCCTACTCGAACCGCACCGATACCTGCCCCAGATCGCCGAAATCGGCCTCCATGTGGTCCCCGCTGCCGATCGGCAGCGGCGCATGACAGGTGCCGGTCGTGACCACCTGCCCTGCCCGCGCGGGCACGCCAAGCGCGCTGAGCTCGTTGACCAGCCAGGCCAGCGCTATCAGCGGATTACCAAGCACGTTGCGGCCGTGGCCGATGAAGGTCTCGCCACGCAGCGCGATGCGCGGCCGCTCCGCGATCAGGTCGCGGCTGCGCCAGTCGGCGGTGGTGGCCTCGCCCAGCACGAACAGATGCGCGCAGGCATTGTCGGCGATCAGTTGCGCCTCGCCGGCGCTGACGAAGTCGGCGAACCGCGAATCCGGGATCTCGATCGCGGGATGCAGGGTGTCGACCGCGGCCAGCACCTCTGCGACGTCATAGGGTGTCGGCCGCGGCAGCAGGTCCGCTCCCAGGCGGAACGCGAACTCCGGCTCCGCGACCCGCATCGCGTTACCGGCCATCGCTGCGGTGCCACCCGCCGGCAACACCGTCTCGGCCAGGATCCGCCCGGCCATCGGACCGGCGACATTGATATGGCGCTGGCCGGCCTCGCTGGTCGCCGCAATTTTCCAGCCAAATAGCGGCTTGGGCGAGTGGCGCTCGAGTTCGGCCTGGATGGCATAGCCCTCGGCGCGGTCCCTTGGACGCAGCTCCGGCGGCAGCGCTGCCAGCTTCCGGCCTTCGTTCCAATGCTGACGCAGAAGGCCCGCGGCGCTGGCTGGCTGATCCGGTGCGCGCATGCCGTCCTCCCCTTCTCTTGTTATTGGATGACGATCCTGGTGCGCGGGCCGATCCTTTGCAACAGACGCAGCATCGCTGGGCGGGTCATGGCCACGCAGCCTGCGGTCGGGCCGAAGTTCGGCCGCGCCAGATGCAGGAACACGGCACTGCCGCGGCCCGCGATCCGCGGCCGCGTGTTGTGGTCGATCTCGATGATGAAATCGTACAGATGGTCCTGGCGCGCCAGCCGGTCTCCGGGCCAGTCGCCGCGCAGCCGGATCGCCTGGTTGTAATGCCGGTCGGCCGGGTCCTCGCACCAGGCATCCTCCGGACCGATCGGCCGAACCGGCAGGACCGTGTGTGGGCGGGGGTGACGGTCGGCCCGCCACCACAGCCGCCGCGGCCGGAACACGCCTCGTGGCGTACCACCATCGCCTTCGCGCTTGTTGGCCAGGATGCCGCCGCGGCCGAGCGCCACCGGGATGGCCTGGCCCCAGACCTGGAGCCAGCCGCGCTGCCGCGACCCCGCCGTGGTGCGAATCGAGATCAGCGATGCTGGCATGCCACGCGTCCTCCTCGATAACGACATGAAACAACGTGCCTTTTCATTGCCCTTTATTGCCCGGTAATTGCCTTAATGTCGGCAAATGGTCCGCCGCGAGGGTCGAACGGGACAATCATCTCAATCCCTGCCCAATTCTGAAGTAGAGTCCGGGCGCTTGTGAATCGGTAACAGCCCCCTACTTCAAGACGGAACAGGGCTGATGAGCCTGTTTGCCCACCGTTTGACGGCGCCACCCATCCGATCCCGCCGGCGCCACCTAGAGGATTGTACAATGGCCAATGCCCGCAAGATCCTGATCGTGGATGACGACACCGATCTGCGCGATGCCCTGATGGAGCAGCTCTCGCTGCATGACGAGTTCGAAGCCCAGGCCGTCGATACCGGCGCCAAAGGCGCCACCGCCGCAAAGGCCAATTCACCCGACCTGGTTCTGATGGACGTTGGCCTGCCCGACACCGATGGCCGCGAAGTGGTGCGGTCCCTGCGCAAGGGCGGCTTCAAGGCGCCGATCATCATGCTGACCGGGCACGATACCGATTCCGATACGATTCTCGGGCTCGAATCCGGCGCCAACGACTATGTCGCCAAGCCCTTCCGCTTCGCCGTGCTGCTGGCCCGCATCCGCGCCCAGCTTCGCCAGCACGAGGCCAGCGAGGACGCGGTGTTCTCGGTCGGTCCCTACAGCTTCCGGCCGGGCTCGAAGATGCTGACGGGCGCCAACGCCCGCAAGGTCCGCCTGACGGAGAAGGAAACGGCGATCCTGCGCTTCCTGTACCGCGCCGGCCAGCAGCCGGTGTCACGCGAGACCCTGCTCCAGGAGGTCTGGGGCTACAATTCCGGCGTCACCACCCACACGCTGGAAACGCACATTTACCGTCTGCGGCAGAAGATCGAGAAAGATGCCGCGAATCCAGAGATTCTGGTGACGGAGGCCGGTGGCTACAAGTTGGTACCGTGATAGGTTCGGGGATGGCGGTTTCGCCATTTATGATATTGGTTCCATTCCGCCTTCCCCGGGCCCTTGATGTCGATCGAAGACGATATTGCGCTATTGGAGCGCGTCCCAACATTGCGCCTGCTGGGAAGCGACTCGCTTCGCATGATCGCCATCGGCTCCGAGCAGCGTAACATCCAGAGCGGCGAGACCCTGTTCCGCGAAGGTGACACCGCCGATTGCGGCTATGTCGTCCAGCGTGGGTCATTGCGCATCAGCGACGAGGTCGGTGCCGAGATCGTCGCCACGCCGACCATGCTGATCGGCGAGCTGGCGCTGCTGGTCGAGATGCGGCGCCCGGCGACCGCGACGGCCCTGGAATATTCGACCGTGGTGCGGATTTCGCGCAGCCTGTTTCAGCGTGTGCTCGAGAGCGACGCCATGGCTGCGCGCCGGCTGCGCGACGAGTTCGCCCACCGCGCCAGCCGAATCGCCAATGACATCATGGCGGCCGGGACCAAGCTGACGTCGTGATCTTCTTGTCCGGGCGGGTCAGCTTCGCTTTCGCTACGACACGTCCAGCGTCACCGTGACCGGCACATGATCCGACGGCCGCTCCCAGCTGCGGGCGTCGCGCAGGATCCTGAAGTCGCTGACCCGGTCCTTCAGTGCGCGTGACACCCAGATGTGGTCGAGCCTTCGGCCGCGATCACCGACGGTCCAGTCGGCGGCACGGTAGCTCCACCAGGTGTAGACCTTCTCCGACATCGGGATGCGCTCGCGGGCGACGTCGACCCATTCGCCATGGGTCTGCGCCGCCAACAGCTTCTCGCATTCGATCGGCGTGTGCGACACCACCTTCAGGAGCTGCTTATGCGACCAGACATCGTGTTCATGCGGCGCGACGTTGAGATCGCCGACCAGGATGTGCCGGTCGTCGCCGCGCGGATGCAGCGGCTCGCACGCCTTCATCTCGTCGAGGAATTGCAGCTTGTGCTCGAATTTCGGGTTGAGCGCGGGGTCGGGAATGTCGCCCCCTGCGGGCACGTAGAAATTGTGCAGCACCAGCGGCTGCGCGAGCTGCGCCTTCTCGCCGAACGCCACCGTGATGTGGCGCGAATCCACCTTGTCGCAGAAGGTGCGGACGTTGGTCTCCTCGAACGGCCATTTCGAGATCACGGCGACGCCGTGATAGCCCTTCTGCCCGTTCAGCGCGACGTGCTCATAGCCGAGCCGCTTGAAACGCTTCAGCGGGAAAGCGTCGTCGATGCACTTGGTCTCCTGCAGGCACAGCACATCGGGCCTGACCTGCTTGATGAGCTTGGCGACGAGGTCGATGCGCAGGCGCACCGAATTGATGTTCCAGGTGGTCAGGACGAGACGCATGAGACCCGCGTCATATCATGAAATGCGTTGATGTCGGCGATTCCGCTCCGCTTCTGACGCATCGGAATGACCGCGTTGGCTGGCCTTATCCCCAGCCATGTGGGACGGTGCCTGATCAGCGCCGCTTGCTCTCGATGACGTCCCATACGCGGGCGGCGATGTCGGGGCCCCCGAGCCGCGAGATCGCGCGGATGCCGGTCGGCGACGTCACGTTGATCTCGGTGAGGTTGCCATCGATGACGTCGATGCCGACCAGCAGCAGGCCGCGCGCGCGCAATTCCGGACCCAGCGTGTCGCAGATCTCGCGCTCACGGGCGCTGAGATCGGTGGCCTGCGCGGCGCCGCCGCGCACCATGTTGGAGCGCAGATCGTCCGCCGCCGGCACGCGGTTGACGGCGCCGGCGAACTCGCCGTCGACCAGGATGATGCGCTTGTCGCCATGCTTCACTTCGGGGAGGAAGCGCTGGATCACCCAGGGCTCCTTGAACGTCACCGAGAACATGTCGAACAGCGAGCCGAAATTCATGTCCTGCGGCATGACGCGGAACACCGCCGCGCCGCCATGGCCATGCAGCGGCTTCATCACGACAGCGCCGTGCTGATCGCGGAAGGCGTTGATCTCGTCGAGATCGCGCGAGATCAAGGTCGGCGGCATCAATTGGGGGAAGTTCATCACGAACAGCTTTTCCGGCGCGTTGCGCACGCTGGCGGGATCGTTGATCACCAGCGTCTTCGGATGGATGCGCTCGAGGAAGTGCGTCGAGGTGATGTAGGCGAGATCGAACGGCGGATCCTGGCGCAGCAGCACGACGTCGAACGAGGTCAGCGCCGTCGGCTTGGGCTCGCCGAGCGTGAAGTGGTCGTCGACCTGGTCGCGCACGGTCAGCGCCTGCACCGGCGCGTACAGCTCCTCGCCGCGCAGCGACAGCTTGTCCGGCGTGTAGTAGCACAGGCCATGTCCGCGCCGCTGTGCTTCGAGCAGCATCGCAAAGGTCGAGTCGCCGCGGATGTTGATGCGCGCGATCGGATCCATCTGGACGGCGACATTCAGTTTCATGGGCAGGTCCCTGCTCTCTGCAGTCAGTTCATGTCAGGTGCTGGCGTCGAAGGCCGCCATCAGATGGCGCGGCAGGCTGCGCGGCGCAACCAGAATCGCATCGAAGCGCAGCTCGAATTCGGCATGGTCCGGATGCGCCATCAGCCAGGCCTGGGCGGCATCGATGATGCGCTGCTGCTGGCGAGGCGTCACGGCATAGGCCGCATCGTCGAGCGAGGCGCGCGCCTTGACCTCGACGAAGGCGACCAGGCTGCGCTTGCGCACTATGATGTCGATCTCGCCATGGGGCGTGCGGAAGCGTCTGGCGAGGATGCGGTAGCCCTTGGCGATCAGCAGTGCTGCGGCACGGGCTTCCGCCGACAATCCAGTGCGGAAGGCGGCGACGCGCTCGGGTGCCGCCGTCTTCGCCGGCTTGTCTGGGGAGGCACGCTCAGTCTTTGCCATCGGCCTCCCCCGACCGCGCGCCCTTCGAGAGCTCGAGCGCGCGCGCATACACCTCGCGTCGCGGCCGGCGCGACAGCTCGACGGCATGCATCACGGCGTCCTTGACGCTCGATCGCTGCAACAGATCCCTGAGCACGGCGTCCAGCGCGTCCTGGGTCAGCACCTCGGCATCGCGCGGCGGTGGACCGATCACCAGCACGAATTCGCCGCGCGTTTCGAGATCGCCGGCCCGTGCAGCGAGATCGCCGATTGCTCCGCGCAGCACCTCTTCGTGCAGCTTGGTGAGCTCGCGGCAGATCGCGGCCTGACGCCCAGTCATGGCATCGGCGAGATCGGCCAGCGTCTCCTGCACCCGGCTGCCCGCCTCGAACAGAACCAGCGTCGCCTCGATCCGCGCGAGCTCGGACAGCCGCGTGCGCCGCGCCTGCTGCTTGGCCGGCAGGAATCCCTCGAAGAAGAAGCGGTCGGTCGGCAACGCCGCCACGCTCAGCGCCGCGAGCACGGCGGAAGGTCCCGGCAGCGCGGTGACGGCGTGTCCGGCCT
This sequence comes from Bradyrhizobium sp. SZCCHNR1051, assembly GCF_032489615.1. NCBI lineage: Bacteria > Pseudomonadati > Pseudomonadota > Alphaproteobacteria > Hyphomicrobiales > Nitrobacteraceae > Bradyrhizobium > Bradyrhizobium sp. SZCCHNR1051. The sequence continues at coordinate 173,209 of NZ_JAUEYJ010000006.1, forward strand.
CACAGGCCTCGCGCACCAGCTTGTAGCCGGGATCGGAGATCAGCGGCGTGCCGGCGTCCGACACCAGCGCGATGGCTGCGCCTTGGGCCAGACGTTGCAGGATCCGCGGCCTGACCGCTTCGGCATTGTGCTCATGATAGGCTGCGAGTTCCGCGCCCAGGCCGTAGCGCTCGGTCAGGCGCCGCGTGATTCGCGTGTCCTCGCAGAAGATGATGTCGGCGCCGGCCAGGGTTTCCAGTGCACGCAGCGTGATGTCGCCGAGATTGCCGATCGGCGTTGCCACCAGATGCAATCCAGGCCGTGCCTTGGGCGCCACGACGATTTGACCCGCCACTAGGTAGGTCGACGTGGTGGAAGATTTGCCGTCGTCTGGCGACGTCTTGGGGATTGCCTTCGCGCCCATCGAGGTAATTTAAAGGGCATGCCGCGGGATTGCCACAGGGGAACAGCAGCGCAGCAATTTTGAAGTTCCGATCGGCATCGGCGCGCGGCCGTTCATCGAACCTTCAAGTCCGAAACTGCACGTCAATGGGGATGTGTACGAGCAGGGGATAGGCCGTACAAAACGTCGAATTGATCGGCTTTGTGGCGGTGACAGCCTTTTGTTTTGCTTAACTATTCGTCGACAATATGAGTGAATCAGCACGGCTTGGCGGACGTGCGTTTGGGGAACTTCTGGCCGGTCTTGGCCGAACGAAGAGATGCCATGGTGGGCCCGCGTCATCCCAACTCTCTCGGTCCGGGACCCCATGGGGTCGCCCGGCGAACGGCGCTGGGCCTGATCGTCGGCGCGCCGCTGCTGTCGGCGTGCTCCAACGTCCAGCAGGGCTTCAATCCGTTCGAGCAGCCGACGGCGCCGGCGGGACCGCCGCAGCAGCCGGCGGTTGCCGGTAACGGCCAGGTCAAGGTCGGGCTGATTCTGCCGCTGTCGGCGTCGGGCAATGCCGGCGTGGCTGCGCAATCGATGAAGAACGCGGCCGAGATGGCGCTCGCCGAGTTTCAGAACCCCAACATCCAGCTCCTGATCAAGGACGACGCCGGCAGCCCGCAAGGGGCGCAGCAGGGCGCGCAACAGGCCTGCGACGAAGGCGCCGAGATCATTCTCGGTCCGCTGTTCGCGGGCTCGGTACCGGCGACCGCCCAGGTGGCGCGCGCGCGCAACATCTCGGTCATCGCCTTCTCGACCGATTCGAGCGTGGCGGGGCGCGGCGTCTATCTGCTCAGCTTCCTGCCGGAGTCCGACGCCAGCCGTATCGTCGAATATTCCGCCAGCGTCGGCAAACGCTCGTTCGCGGCGCTGCTGCCCGACAATGCCTATGGAACCGTCGTCGAGGGTGCGTTCAAGACCGCGGTCAGCCGCCGCGGCGGACGCATCGTTGCGTTCGAGAAATATTCCAGCGACCGCGCCGGGCCTGCGCGCACGGTGGCGCAGGCGCTCGGCGGTGCCGATGCGCTGCTGCTGGCCGACGACGGCGAATCGGTCGCGGCGACGGCCGATGCGCTGACCGCTGCCGGCGCCAATCTGCGCAACATTCAGTTGCTCGGCACGGGGCTGTGGGACAATCCGCGCGTTTATGCCAGCGCCAGCCTGCAGGGTGGCCTCTATGCTGCGCCGGATCCCTCCGGCTTCCGCGCCTTCGCCGGTCGCTACCGGACGCGGTTCGGTGGCGATCCCGTGCGCACGGCAACCCTCGCCTACGACGCGGTGGCGCTCGTGGCCGCGTTGGCGCGCACCCAGGGCAACCAGCGCTTCGCGCCCGATGTCCTGACCAATGCATCGGGCTTTGCCGGCATCGATGGGCTGTTCCGGTTCCGCAGCGACGGCACCAATGAGCGCGGGCTTGCCGTGATGCGCGTCGGTTCGGGGGGCGGACAGACGGTCGCCGGCGCGCCGAAGAGCTTCAGCGCGACGTGAGTCGCAGAATCCTTCAGGCGGCGAGATCGGCGACGACCGCGTCGAGCACCGGAAAGCCATCCTGAGTCACGCGCAGCCGTCCATCCGGATCGACCGCGATGGCGCCCTCCTCGCGCAGCAGCGCGATGCGGCGCGGATCGAGCGCACGGCCGGAGATCGCGGCATACCGCCTGGGGTCGATGCCTTCGGCCAAACGCAGCCCCATCAGCAGGAATTCGTCGGCGCGCTCCTCGCGGTTGAGCTCGTCGTCGGTCATCACACCATGACCGTTGGACTCCACCCGCATCAGCCAGGCCTCCGGCCGCTTGTCGGTCGCGGTCGCATGCCTGATGCCGCCGATGTCGAGACGACCATGGGCGCCGGGGCCGATGCCGGCATATTCGTGGCCGCGCCAATAGATCAGATTGTGCCGGCACTCCGCGCCCGGGCGGGCATGATTGGAGATCTCATAGGCCGGCAGTCCGTGACGGCCACAGATCTCCTGCGTGACGTCGTACAAGGTGCGGGCCAGGCCTTCATCCGGCGTCTTCAGCTTGCCTGCGGCGTGCAGGCCGAAGAACGGCGTGCCTTCCTCGATCGTCAGTTGATACAGCGACAGGTGCTCAGCCGCCTCGCCGATCGCGCGCGTCAGCTCCTCGGTCCACATCGCCGGCGTCTGGTCGGGCCGGGCGTAGATCAGATCGAACGAATAACGCTCGAACGCATTGCGCGCGATCGCCACCGCCTTCATCGCCTCCTCGGCGGTGTGCAGGCGTCCCAGCATCTTGAGCGACGCATCGTCCATCGCCTGGACGCCGAGCGAGACCCGGTTGACGCCGGCGGCGCGATAGCCGGCAAAGCGTGTCGCCTCGACGCTGGTCGGATTGGCTTCGAGCGACACCTCGACATCGCCAGCGACGTGCCAGTGCTTGCCGATCGCGTCGAGAATGGCGCCGACCGTCTGCGGCTGCATCAGCGACGGCGTGCCGCCGCCGAGAAAAATCGACGTGACGGTGCGCGGCCCGATGCGGGCGGCCGTGGTCGCGATCTCCTGCGCGAAGGCGCGGGCGAAGCGGTCCTGATCGATGGCGGCATGCCGGACGTGGCTGTTGAAGTCGCAATACGGACATTTCGACAGGCAGAACGGCCAGTGCACATAGACGCCGAACGCTTCGCTGTCAGCGCTGGTCAAGGCAGATCTCCGCGAGCTTCACGAAGGCGCGCGCCCGGTGCGACAGGCCGAGCCCGAGCGGCGGCAGGCCATGCTTCTCGATGCTGGTCATCTCGCCGAAGGTCCGGTCGTGCCCCTCGGGCAGGAACATCGGGTCGTAGCCGAAGCCCGCCGTGCCGCGCGGCGGCCAGACCAGGGCGCCGTCGACCCGCGCCTCGACCTCCTCGACATGACCGTCCGGCCACGCCACGCACAGCGCCGAGACGAAATGCGCGGTGCGCTTGTCGGCACTCCTCGCGTCCCGCTCCTGCAGCAGGCGCTCGATCCGCGCCATCGCGCTGGTGAAATCCTTGTCCGGTCCGGCCCAGCGCGCCGAATAGATCCCCGGCGCCCCATCGAGCGCATGAACCACGATACCGGAATCGTCGGCAAAGGCAGGAAGCTGCGCTGCTCTGGCCGCGGCGACCGCCTTGATGCGGGCGTTGGCCTGGAAGGTCTCGCCGGTCTCGTCCGGCTCGTCCAGGCCGAGATCGCCGGCCGACACCGCCTCGACGCCATGGGGGGCGAGCAGCTCGCGCATCTCGGCAAGCTTGCCGGGATTGTGGGTCGCGATGACGAGGCGCCCGGTGAGCTTGCGATGACCGCTACTCACGCGACCGCCATCTTCTGCAGGTCGACCAGTCGCGCCACGCCCTTGCGGGCCAGTGCCATCAGCGCCAGGAGCTCGGCCTCGGTGAACGGCGTCTTCTCCGCCGTGCCCTGCACCTCGATGATGCGGCCGTCGCCGGTCATGACGAAATTGGCGTCGGTCTCCGCCTCGGAATCCTCGGCGTAGTCGAGATCCAGCACCGGCGTGCCGTTGTAGATGCCGCAGGAGATCGCGGCGACGTTGGCGCGCAGCACCTCGGTCTTGATCATGTTGCGCGACTTCATCCACTTGATGCAGTCGGCCAGCGCCACCCAGGCGCCGGTGATCGACGCCGTGCGCGTGCCGCCGTCGGCCTGCAGCACGTCGCAATCGACCGTGATCTGGCGCTCGCCGAGCGCTTCCAGGTCGATCGCGGTGCGCAGCGAGCGGCCGATCAGACGCTGGATCTCGACGGTGCGACCGGTCTGCTTGCCGGCGGAGGCCTCGCGCCGGGTCCGTTCCAGCGTGGCGCGCGGCAGCATGCCGTATTCAGCCGTGATCCAGCCGCGCCCCTGGCCCTTGAGCCAGGGCGGCAGCCGGTCCTCCAGCGTGGCGGTGACCAGCACATGGGTGTCGCCGAACTTCACCAGGCAGGAGCCCTCGGCGTATTTGACGACGCCGCGTTCCAGGCTCACGGCCCGCAGTTCATCCGGTGCACGGCGGCTCGGCCGCATGATTCTCTCCGTGAAAGCGCGCGAAAGACCGACTTTGACCGGCCTTGTAGGAGCCGCGACCGGCAGCGGCAAGGGCTTATCAAGGGATTATCATGGCCTCGTCGCGCCCGAGAGCACGCGACGACCGGCTTGCCACCGAGCCGCCGCATGGACACATTATAGGCAGCTGCGAGGAGAGCATCTGGTGGCCCACCACGATCCGATCAACCTGATGACACCGCCGGCCGGTCTGGCGCAGCTCAACGAGCGCTCGCGCGAGATCTTCCGGCAGATCGTCGAAAGCTATCTGGCGACCGGCGAGCCGGTCGGCTCGCGCAACATTTCGCGGCTGATCGCGGTTCCGCTGTCGCCGGCCTCGGTGCGCAACGTCATGGCCGATCTCGAGCAGCTCGGCCTGATCTACGCGCCGCACACCTCGGCCGGCCGGCTGCCGACCGAGGCCGGCCTGCGTTTCTTCGTGGACGCCCTGATGCAGGTCGGCGACATGACCGAGGCTGAGCAGCAATCGATCCAGAGCCAGCTCGCCGCGGTCGGGCGGGCGCAATCGGTCGAGGCCGCTCTGGACGAGGCGCTGACCCGGCTGTCGGGTCTGACCCGTGCCGCTGCCGTGGTGCTGACCGCAAAATCCAACACTCGGCTGAAGCACATCGAGTTCGTGCGGCTCGAGCCCGAGCGTGCGCTGGTCGTGCTGGTGGGCGAGGACGGGCAGGTCGAGAACCGGGTTCTGGTTCTGCCGCCGGGCGTGCCGTCCTCGGCGCTGACCGAGGCGTCGAATTTCCTCAATGCCCGCATCAGAGGCCGGACGCTGGCGGAAGCACGGCTCGAGCTCGAGACGGCGCTGGCGCATGATCGCGCCGAGCTCGACCTGCTGACGCAGAAGGTGATCGCCGCCGGTGTCGCGAGCTGGTCCGGAGGGGACAGCGACGAGCGGCAGCTCATCGTGCGCGGCCACGCCAACCTGCTCGAGGACCTGCATGCGCTCGAAGATCTCGAGCGCGTGCGGCGGCTGTTCGACGATCTCGAGACCAAGCGCGGCGTCGTCGATCTGCTTGGACGGGCAGAGAACGCGGAAGGTGTCCGCATCTTCATCGGCTCGGAGAACAAGCTGTTCTCGCTGTCGGGCTCGTCGACGATCGTCTCGCCCTATTCCGACGCCACGGGTCGCATCGTCGGCGTACTCGGCGTCATCGGTCCGACCCGGCTCAACTATGCCCGGGTGATCCCGACGGTCGATTATGCCGCGCGTCTGGTCAGCCGGCTGCTGGGTGGCTGACGCGTGGCATGGTTAACCCGCGGACAGCGCCTCCGGGCGCGATGGTCAGGCTGCGCTTGATTTTCGACGCTCAAAGCACGATATCCCGCCCCATACCCCCAAAACCCGTCAGCCGAACTTGCGAGTCTGTCCATGACCGATCCCGACCTGCACAAGAATGATCCGGAAAACCCGGCGCAGGCCAGCGACCCCGTCGTCTCCAAGCCCTACATCATGCCCGACGATCCTGAGACCGGCTCGGCCGAGGCCCTTGCCAAGGAGGCGGCCGACGCGCGCGACAAGATGCTGCGCACGCTGGCGGAGATGGAGAACCTGCGCAAGCGGACGGCCCGTGAAGTCGCCGATGCACGCATGTACGGCATCACCGGTTTCGCGCGCGACGTGCTCGACATCGCCGACAATCTGCAGCGCGCGCTCGATGCCGTGCCGGCCGAGACCCGCGCCAATGCCGATGCAGGCCTCAAATCGTTGATCGAGGGCGTCGAGCTCACCGAGCGCTCGCTGCTCAACACGCTGGAGAAGAACGGCGTCAAGAAGTTCGATCCGACGGGAGAGAAGTTCGACCCCAACTTCCAGCAGGCGATGTACGAGGTCCCGGATTCGTCGGTGCCGTCGGGCACCGTGGTGCAGGTCGTGCAGGCCGGCTTCATGATCGGCGAGCGCATCCTGCGTCCCGCGCTGGTCGGCGTGTCCAAGGGTGGCGCGAAGGCGGCGCCCGCGCCGAGCAACGATCAGTCGAACAGCGCCGCGTGACGGTGAGCATAGGCAGGCCTTCTCCTGCCGTCCTATCAGTCCAACGAAGAAGCCACGGGCGGTGATGCCCGTGGCTTCTTGTTTGTCGGCGCGAGTTTGTAGTTCGTGTCGCGGCAAGTGGACCGCGGCCGATGAGACCGCGGCGTCCGGATACCGAGTTGGGCTTAGCCTCTCGGCTGGATGCCGTCGCGGACGGCGCGGAAGCGCGGGAAGGCTACCGACCACTGATCGCGCGGCGCGCTGCCGATGATCCGCAGCGTATTCGGCCCGCCGAAGCGCAGCCATTGCACCACGGTCACCGGCGTATTGTCCTTGCCGCTGGTGGCTTCGAGCCGGGTCTCGTAGGCCGGCTGGCCGTCGATGCGGATCGGTTCGGACATCGTGATGCGCGCTTCGCGGACGCCCGGAATGGTGGTGGCCGCCTGCTGGGCGACACGCGCGCGGTCGCCCGCCTCCGGGGCCACCCCGGCCACGAGCCCGATCACCACGAAGGGCGCGGCTTCGAAGCCCTTGTCCTCTTCGCCGTCGGCCAGGATCAAGGCACCCGGCCCGAGCGTGCGGATGGTCTTGAACCCGGAGAGCTCGGTCACCTTGAACGGCATCATCGCGAGCTGCTCGTCGACGGGAACGTCCTTGCGGACGACGGCGGAGGCGAACATCTGACGCACGGCATCGTCGGTGTAGATCCGGCTCGCGGTCTCCGGGATCTGCACGGCCACGTAGCCGGAGAAGCCGTTGCCGGGCAGGATCATCGAGTAGCGCCGCACCGGCGTGGCGCCATCCCGACCGTTCTCAACCGTGTAGTAGGCGGTGCCGGCGGCGGTCTCGATGCTCTCCGGCTTGACGTTGCCGGTCCCGGCGGGATTGGCGGTAAACGCATTCTTCACCTCGCCATAGGCGGCCGCCGGCAGTTCGGTCAGCAGCACCTTGACGCTCTGGTCCTCGGTTTCGAAGCCGGAAAACGTCTTGGCCTTGGCGAGCCCCACCAGCGGCGCGAGCCCGACGCGGACGCCGGGCGGAAATATGGCTTCGGCGGCCATGGCGGAGTGCAGCAGCGACATCAGCAGGGTAGCCGCGGCGAAGAGTCGAACGATCATCATCAAACATTGCCTCGTTGACCGAGGCCTCGCGCCGAGGCGGTCGGGGGGTCCTCGCCAGCGTGGTCTTCGGCGGCACGCTTTTAGCGGCTTTGCGCCCCCCGCAACAGGCCGGGCGCGCGGTTTTGATCGCCTGCGGCGATCAGCGCGCCCTGCGGGTCGCATTTCCCAGGTCATTTCGCCTCGAAAGGCGGGCTGATGACGGTGCCGTGCTAGCCGCGCTTCAGGATTTCGACGCCATCGACGGTCTGCACCAGCACATAGGGCGCGAGCAGAGCCCTGATCTCGGGGTCGGAACGCGCCCAGTCGCCCCAGTCGCTGTTCTGATTGTCGATCAGGACGACGTCGGGCGGTTGCCTCCGGAAGTCGGCGATGATCCCGGCGCGTTCACGTTCCACATAGGGCGCGAGCCTCTGCGCAGTCTGTGAATCGATGGTTCCGTCTTGTTGCGACCGGCGAACGATTTCCCGAACCCAGAACGCCTCCTGGCGCGAGATCCAGGTGCCATCAAGGGTCCGCACCATGGGGTGCCCGATGACCGCCGCCGCGCTGAGCACGAGCATGCTCGGGCGCGGCCCGAGCCGGGCCACCTGGGCTTCGATCTGCTGGACGTCGACACTACCATTGAACCAGAAGCAGGTCTGCACGAAGAGCACGGCGCCGGCGAGAGCGGTGGCGACACGCGGCCAGCGTCGCGCGTCGCGGCTGGCGTCGATCGCCGACACGGCAAGGCCGGCGGCAAGCAGCGCCAGCGCCACCATCGGATAGGCATGGTAGCCCCAGCCCTTTTGCTGCGCGACGAATGACACCAGGAACCCAAGTGATGCGGCCAATGTGGTGAACGATGCGGCGTCGCGCTCGTGCTGCGTGCGCTGAAGAATGAGGATGATGACTGCTGCAGCCAGCCACAGGCCCATCGGCAGGGTCACGAGGATGGTCGGCACGGGCGCCTTCAGAAGCAGATAGACGTCGCGGACCAGCGGATAGATGACCGTGAAATATTCGGGAAAAAACAGGTAGATGCACGCCGCGTTGATCAGCACCAGTGCCGCGGCGATCCAGTTCTCCAGCGCGAACAGCACGCGCCAGTCGCGCGCCTGAGCCGCGGCGGCGAGTATGCAGAAGCCGACGCTGAAGGCGAAATAAGGCTTGAAGCTCATCGTGAGGCCGGCGCTGAGACCGGCGATGAGCATGGCCGCCGGGGCCACCCGCTCGCGCCTGGCGCGCAGGATGTACACCGCGATCGCCGGCAATATCGTGATCAGGGCCAGATGTTCCCGCTGGCCGAAATCATACATCGGCGCGATCAGAAGCAGGGCGGTCGTCCACGCCGCCAGCCTGCCGTCGGCGAGGCGATGGCGCAGGGCCGATGTCCGCAGCACCAGCCATACCAGCGTCAGGGATGCCGCGGTCAGCACGAAGATCAGGATATTCGTCGCCAGCTCGGGCCTGAGATGGATCGCACGCGCCAGCGCGACGGCCAGCAGATAGACCGACCCAGCCATCGGCGGGTTCGTCTCGAGGATGTCGACGTAGAGCCGCTGTCCATCGAGCATGCGCTCGCTGACGAGGAGCCACCAGCTGACATCGACATTGAGGGGAAGGACGTACCGCAGCCACGCCGCTGCAACCACGATGGCACAGATCAGCAGTCTCGGGAACGTGGCTTGGCCGGCTTCGCGCGCGCGCTGCGGAAAGCCCCAATCGGAGTCGATGACCATGCCTCATTCCCGTCCCAGGAGTGCGGCAGGCTAGGGCCCGTGGGTTAACAACGCATTTCGGTCATTGGGGCAGATCAGCGGTACCGGATTTGTCGCACTTGTCCGCGACCGCACCCTCCTATTTCGCACGGGGCCATTCGACGTGCCGGCAGGTGGATTCGCGCAGTCGCCTCCGGTCCGAGCCGCCGTTTCGCGTCGCCGCCAATTCCGATGAGCCGCTCTGATGTCTCCATGAGGTCGTTCGGCGACGGCCGTGATTTTCGTTGGGTCGAACCCCTGGTCCGGTCCTTGCGGGCCAGTCCCCCCCTCCTATATGACGCTCATCGTCGCAATATCGCGAGCATTTGATCTGAGGGGGTTTTGGATGGGGGCGCCGTCAGGGCCCCACCCAACCTGCCGCAAAAAGAAGGAATATGAGACCATGGGAAAGGTCATCGGGATCGATCTCGGCACCACGAATTCGTGCGTGGCCGTCATGGACGGCAAATCGTCGAAAGTCATCGAGAACGCCGAGGGCATGCGCACGACGCCGTCGATCGTCGCGTTCAGTGACGATGGCGAACGCCTGGTCGGCCAGCCGGCCAAGCGCCAGGCCGTGACCAACCCCGAACGCACCTTCTTCGCGGTCAAGCGACTGATCGGCCGCCGCTACGACGACCCGATGGTCGAGAAGGACAAGAAGCTCGTCCCCTACAAGATCGTCAAAGCCGGCAACGGCGACGCCTGGGTCGAGGCCGACGGCAAGACCTATTCGCCCTCGCAGGTCTCCGCCTTCATCCTGCAGAAGATGAAGGAGACCGCGGAAGCCCATCTCGGCCAGAAGGTCGACCAGGCCGTCATCACCGTCCCCGCCTACTTCAACGACGCCCAGCGCCAGGCCACCAAGGACGCGGGCAAGATCGCGGGCCTTGAGGTTCTGCGCATCATCAACGAGCCGACCGCGGCTGCGCTCGCCTACGGCCTCGACAAGACGAAGGCCGGCACCATCGCCGTGTACGACCTCGGCGGCGGCACCTTCGACGTCTCGATCCTGGAGATCGGCGACGGCGTGTTCGAGGTGAAGTCGACCAACGGCGACACCTTCCTCGGCGGTGAAGACTTCGACATGCGTCTGGTCAGCTACCTCGCCGACGAATTCCAGAAGGAGCAGGGCATCAACCTGCGCAACGACAAGCTCGCCCTGCAGCGCCTCAAGGAAGCTGCCGAGAAGGCCAAGATCGAGCTGTCGTCGACCACGCAGACCGAGATCAACCTGCCCTTCATCACCGCGGACCAGTCCGGTCCGAAGCATCTGACGATGAAGCTGACCCGCGCCAAGTTCGAGGCGCTGGTGGCCGACCTCGTCGAGAAGACCATCGAGCCGTGCCGCAAGGCGCTGAAGGATGCCGGCCTGACCGCCGGCGAGATCGGCGAAGTGGTGCTGGTCGGCGGCATGACCCGCATGCCGAAGATCCAGGAGATGGTGAAGCAGTTCTTCGGCAAGGAGCCGCATAAGGGCGTCAACCCCGACGAGGTGGTGGCGATCGGTGCGGCGATTCAGGCCGGCGTGCTGCAGGGCGACGTCAAGGACGTGCTGCTGCTCGACGTGACGCCGCTGTCCCTCGGCATCGAAACCTTGGGCGGCGTGTTCACCCGCATCATCGACCGCAACACCACGATCCCGACCAAGAAGAGCCAGGTGTTCTCGACCGCCGAGGACAATCAGAACGCGGTCACCATCCGGGTCTTCCAGGGTGAGCGCGAGATGGCGGCCGACAACAAGATGCTCGGTCAGTTCGACCTGATGGGCATTCCGCCGGCCCCGCGCGGCATGCCGCAGATCGAGGTGACGTTCGACATCGACGCGAACGGCATCGTCAACGTCTCGGCCAAGGACAAGGCCACCGGCAAGGAGCAGCAGATCCGCATCCAGGCCTCGGGTGGTCTGTCGGAAGCCGACATCGACAAGATGGTCAAGGACGCCGAGGCCAATGCCGCGGCGGACAAGAAGCGCCGCGAGGCGGTCGACGCCAAGAACCATGCGGACGCGCTGGTGCACTCCACCGAGAAGGCGCTGGCCGAGCATGGCTCGAAGGTCGCCGACACCGAGCGCCGCGCCATCGAGGATGCCGTCAGCGATCTCAAGGAAGCGCTGAAGGGCGACGATGCCGAGGCGATCAAGGCCAAGACCAACACGCTGGCCCAGGCGTCGATGAAGCTCGGCGAGGCCATGTACAAGCAGCAGGCCGAAAGCGACGCGGCCCGCGACGCCGCCAAGGATGACGTGGTCGACGCGGAGTTCACCGAGGTCGACGACGACAAGAAGAAATCTGCTTAACTGAGGCAGAGGCGATGATCATGACCCCCATGCCAAAGAGCGCGCTTCGCTGCTCGTTGGATGGGGGTCATTTTCGTTGGCCTCGGAACGCGCGCGACTGTCGCGCGAGCCGTTCCTGTTGGGCGAAGTTCGGGCGGGTTTGATTGATGTCCACCAAGCGCTGCTACTACGAGACCCTGGAAGTCGAACGCGACGCCGACGAGACCAAGCTCAAGGCCGCCTTCCGCAAGCTGGCCATGAAGTGGCATCCGGACAAGAATCCGGGCGATGCCTCCAGCGAAGTGAAATTCAAGGAAATCAACGAGGCCTACGAGGTGCTGCGCGACGCCGACAAGCGCGCCGCCTACGACCGCTATGGCCACGCCGCCTTCGAGCAGGGCGGCATGGGCGGCGCGCACGGCTTCGGCGCCGGCTTTGCCTCCTCGTTCTCTGACATCTTCGAGGACCTGTTCGGCATGGCCGGGCAGCGACGCGGCGGCACCGGGCGCGAGCGCGGCGCCGATCTGCGCTACAACATGGAAATCACCTTGGAAGAGGCGTTCCAGGGCAAGACGGCGCAGATCGAGATTCCGGTCTCGGTGACCTGCGAATCCTGCTCCGGCACCGGCGCCAAGGCCGGCACCAAGCCGAAGACCTGCTCGATGTGCGGCGGCGCCGGCCGCGTGCGGCAGGCGCAGGGCTTCTTCACCCTGGAGCGGACCTGCCCCGGCTGTCACGGCCGTGGCCAGATGATCGAGGACCCCTGTCCGTCCTGCTCCGGCTCCGGACGCGTCACCCGTGACCGCACGCTGTCCGTCAACATTCCCCAGGGCGTCGAGGACGGCACCCGCATTCGTCTTGCCGGCGAGGGCGAGGCGGGGTTGCGCGGCGGACCACCCGGCGATCTCTACATCTTCCTGTCGCTGACCCAGCACGAGTTCTTCCAGCGCGACGGCGCCGACCTGCATTGTCGGGTGCCGATCTCAATGGTGACGGCGGCGCTTGGCGGCGAGTTCGAGGTGCCGACGATCGACAAGGGCAAGACCAAGGTTAAGATTCCCGCCGGTGCGCAGTCCGGGCGCCGGTTCCGGATCGCGGCCAAGGGCATGCCGGTGCTGCGCTCGCGCCAGACCGGCGACATGTATGTCCAGATCGTGGTCGAGACGCCGCAGAACCTGACCAAGAAGCAGCAAGAGCTGCTGGCCGAGTTCGAGAAGCTGTCCTCGGGAGCGACCCAGCCCGAGGCGGCTGGCTTCTTCACCAAGGTCAAGGATTTCTTCGGCAAGGCGGCGAGCTGAGCCGTGAGTTCAAGCAAGCACGGCCGGGTGGTTTCGCCGAATGACTTCGGGATTCATGTGTCGAGCCAATTTGCTGCTTTGCACATGCAAAAAATTATCGAATGCAACTGTAAGAGCGCGGACCCGCCAGCCTTAATCGTACGTTACGGTTCGGCTTGACCGCCCCGCCTGCGCCCTATACGTCTTTGTGACTCTTTTCTGACATCGCCGTGAAGACGGTCCCGTCTGGTACTGAGATGCCCTTGCAAACGTCCGTGCGTGCGTCGAAAAAGCCTCTCCGTCTGGACGACGAAGTGCGCTTCCTCCGCTCATGGATCGAAAAGCCGCTGCACATGGGCGCCGTCATGCCGTCGAGTCGGCTGCTGGCCCGCACGATGGCGCAGTACGTCGATCCGCACGGGACAGGCCCCGTCATCGAGCTCGGACCGGGCACCGGCGCGATCACCAATGCGCTGGTCGAACATGGGATCGATCAGAAGCGGCTGGTGCTGGTCGAGTACAATCCGAGTTTCTGCGCCCTGCTGCGCGATCGCTACCCGCAGGCCAAGGTGGTCCAGGGCGACGCCTATCGCCTTCGCGACACGCTCTGGAACGTGCTGGGCGCCCCGGCCTCCGCCGTCGTCTCCGGCCTGCCGCTCGTGACCAAGCCGATGCTGACCCGCATGAAGCTGATCCGCGATGCGTTCGCGGCGATGTCGCCGAATGCGCCGTTCGTGCAGTTCACCTATTCCGTCGTGCCGCCGATTCCGAAGTCGCTGCCCGGCGTCACCACGCAGGCATCCGAGCGCATCTGGATGAACCTTCCGCCGGCGCGCGTCTGGGTGTATCGCAAGCCCTGACCGGCGGCCGCGATCCTTCGTGGCGGGTCGTTGACCGACCTCACGATGTCCGCGCTGAAGATCCTCATCATCCCCGGTTCGACGCGGGTCGGCTCGCACAACGCGAAGCTCGCCGCGGCAGCCGCCTATCAGTTCGTGCAGGCCGGCGCCGACATCACCCGCATCTCGCTCGCCGACTTCCCGCTGCCGATCTACGACGCCGATCTCGAGGCCCAATCGGGCATTCCACTTCACGCCGTGAATCTGACGCGCATGATCGGCGTTCATCATGCCGTGCTGCTGGTGACGCCGGAATACAACGCCTCGGTGCCGCCGCTGCTGAGCAACGCCATCACCTGGATCTCGCGCGTCGACGAGCCGCCGGGCAGCCGCGGCGCGGTGCTCCGCAGCAGGCCGTTTGCGATCGCCGCGGCGTCCGAGAACCGCTTCGGCGGCATCCGCGCGCTTGCCGCGTTGCGGCTGATGCTGACCGCCTGCAACGCGACGGTGATCCCGGGCCAGCTTGCGCTGGCCTGCGCCGACAAGGCCTACAACGACATGGACCGGCTCAAACTGCCCGCCGACATCACGGCGCTCGACGCCCTGGTGCGGGAGCTGATCGTTGTCGCGCAACATACGATGTGAGGTGACATGCCGACCGAGATTGCTCCCCGCGACCGCCTGATCGTGGCGCTCGATCTGCCGAGCGTGGCGGATGCCGAAGCCATGATCATCAGGCTCGGCGACGCCGTGACATTCTACAAGATCGGCATGGAGCTGACCTATGCCGGCGGCCTCGGCCTCGCCGAACGGCTTGCGGCCGAGGGCAAGCACGTGTTCATGGACCTCAAGCTGCACGACATCCCGACCACCGTCGAGCGCGCCACCCGGCAGATCGCCAGGCTCGGCGCGCGCTTTCTCACCGTGCACGGCTTCTCCCAGAGCATGAAGGCCGCGCTCGCCGGCGCCGCCGGCTCCAGCCTCGAGCTGCTCGCCGTCACCGTGATGACGTCCTACGACGATGCCGACCTCGCCGCCGCCGGCTACGCCATGGGCGTCAAGGAGCTCGTGGCGCACCGCGCCAGGCAGGCCAAGGAGATCGGCATCCACGGCCTGATCCTGTCGCCCGAGGAGACCGAGCTGGTGCGCCCGCTGGTCGGCCCTGACATGCAGCTCGTCACCCCCGGGATCCGCCCGGCGGGATCAGACGTTGGCGACCAGAAGCGCATCATGACCCCGGTGCTGGCGATCGCCGGCGGCGCCGACCGCCTCGTCGTCGGCCGCCCGGTCACCGCCGCCGCCGATCCGGCAGCGGCCGCCGAGAGCATTGTCGCCGACATCGCCAGCGCCGTCGCGCTGGTCGGCAAGACCAACCGAACCTGAGCAAGGCGACCGAGAGCAAGGAGACGACAGGGATGCCCAAGGCCTATTGGATCGCGCGGATCGACGTGCACAACATGGACGGCTACAAGGACTACGTCGCGCAGAACGGCGCCGTGTTCCACCAGTACGGCGCCAAATTCCTGGTCCGCGGCGGCCAGTACGAGACCAAGGAAGGCACCTCGCGCTCCCGCAACGTCGTGATCGAGTTCAAGGACTACGCCACCGCGCTGGCATGTTACAATTCTGCCGAATACCAGCGGCTGGTGGCGATGCGCGCGCCGCATTCGCAAGGCGACCTGGTGATCATCGAGGGCTATGACGGCCCGCAGCCCTGATCGCCGCCCGCCCCGACCACCCGCGACTTGGCCACGCTCGGTTGCCGCCGCTATCAGCCCCGGCTATAGCCCTTGAAGGGGCGGAGGAGTTAACATGTCCAAGATGCGCTTGATCGTTGCCGGAGCCGGTGGCCGCATGGGCCGCGCCTTGGTGCGCGCGATCGCCGAAACCGACGGCGCCGTGCTGGTGGGCGCGCTCGAAGCTCCGGGCTCGGAGCTGATCGGCAAGGACGCCGGCGTTCTCGCCGGCCTGCCCGCCAACGGCATCACACTGTCGGGCGACCTCTGGACCATGTCCGCCGAGGCCGACGGCATCCTCGATTTCACCGTCCCGGCCGCGACCATCGCCAACGTCGCCATCGCCGCCGAGCGCGGCCTCGTCCACGTCGTCGGCACGACCGGCCTGTCCGCGTCGGACGACGCCGTCATCAAGAGCGTCACCAAGCGCGCCGTCGTCGTGCAGTCCGGCAATATGAGCCTCGGCGTCAACCTGCTGGCGGCACTGGTGAAGCAGGTGGCGAAGTCGCTCGATGCCGGCTTCGACATCGAGATCCTCGAGATGCATCACAAGCACAAGGTCGACGCGCCCTCCGGCACCGCGCTGATGCTCGGCCGCGCCGCCGCCGAGGGCCGCGGCATCGCGCTCGACGAGCATTCCGCGCGCGGCCGCGACGGCATCACCGGCGAGCGCCGCAGCGGCGACATCGGCTTCGCCTCGCTGCGCGGCGGCACGGCGGCGGGCGATCACAGCGTCATCTTCGCCGGTCCCTCGGAGCGGCTGGTGCTGTCGCACCAGGCCGAGGACCGCATGATCTTCGCCCACGGCGCGCTGAAGGCGGCGCTGTGGGCGCATGGCAAGCCGCCGGGTTACTACACGATGGATGACGTGCTCGGCCTCAAGGACCTTTTCTAGTTCAACGTCGATGGAAGCGAACTGATGAGCGAACGTCTCCTGGTGCTGGTGCGCCACGGCCAGAGCGAGTGGAATCTGAAGAACCTGTTCACCGGCTGGAAGGATCCGGACCTGACCGAGCAGGGCGTGGCCGAGGCCAAGGAGGCCGGCCGCAAGCTGAAGGCCCAGGGCCTGACCTTCGACGTCGCCTTCACCTCGGTGCTGACGCGCGCCCAGCACACGCTCGACCTGATCCTGACCGAGCTCGGCCAGACCGGCCTGCCGACCAGCAAAAACCTCGCGCTCAACGAGCGCGACTATGGCGACCTCTCCGGCCTCAACAAGGACGACGCCCGCGCCAAATGGGGCGAGGAGCAGGTCCACGTCTGGCGCCGCTCCTACGACGTCCCCCCGCCCGGCGGCGAGAGCCTCAAGGATACGCTGGCCCGCGCGCTGCCCTACTACGTCCAGGAAATTCTCCCCGGCGTCCTGCGTGGCCAGCGCACATTGGTCGCCGCCCACGGCAACTCGCTCCGCGCCCTGATCATGGTGCTGGAAAAGCTGACGCCGGAGGGCATCCTGAAGCGCGAGCTCGCCACCGGCGTGCCGATCATCTACCGGCTGAATGCGGACTCCACGGTGGAGTCGAAGCTGGATCTGGCGGGCTGATCGCGCGCCCAAAGCGTTCCGTCTCCGATGCTCCCGCATCGCCTTGAGAACCATGAGGCCAAGGTCCGGGCCTCGCCCTTCGAGACGCCCGCCTGCGGCGGGCTCCTCAGGGTGAGGGGCGTAAGTTGCTCCGGAGATCGACCCTTCCATGAGCACGCTGCTCATCGTCAATTCGCAGCTCCGAATGCGAAGCCGCCCCTCATGGTGAGGAGCGTCGCCCTTGCGACGCGTCTCGAACCATGAGGCCCGCGACGATGCGGAGGGAATCGGCCAGTGCGATCACCGGCACGCCGATCTTTCTCCCCGATTCACATCTCAAACAGCCCCGCCCACGGCCCCACGATCTCGCGGCGCATCTCGCCCGAGCCCTGCTTCAACCATGTCCCTCCGAACATCGAGAGGGCGCGGGGAATGCCGGATGCTGGCCGCACCCATGGCCCGCCTGCAGAAAAAAAGCAGGCGGCAGTCACCACAGGTCCAGCCGGAACAACCGGCATTCCCCGCGCGACGGTCTTAACGCTTATACGCAGTCTCCCTGGTGCGCCGGGCTTGTTGGCCACCATCACCACGCGGCGCGCTCTGCCGCCCTCGCGGCTTGATACCAGCATCGGGGTATCAGGACCCTGCGACTTCACGTCCGCAGCCAGCCGTTCGTCGGCGCGTCCGGAGACACGCTGCGGCAGATCGCGGCCATCGCTCCCCGCCTCGCGTGTCGTGACGATCGCGCGCAACGCCCCTCTCGTCGAGGCGGGATGGGCGGAGATAATCATAAATTCTGTAAAGGCGCAATAGGATTATTTTTATCCGAATTTGTCGCCATGCCAGTCCGTGTTTGACCGCCCCGATTACTTTCGCCGCGTTCGCTCGGCCTTTCCGTCAGGGTGCGTTGCGAGTAGGGCCGACGTCGTATCAATGGACAGCCTCACCAACCGATGAGGTTACTAGATGCAACTCGCCCCTTGGTTAACCGCCCTGTCGACTGTCCAGAACGGTTGGTCGTTCGCCGCGTTTCTCGTCCTGCTAGCCATCTGGCTTGCATTACGTCGGACCTGACGGCGGTGGCCGCCGCGTCTTCTGACGTCAGATTCCGGGGCTCGTACGTCCGCCTTCGCTCTTCGAGCTACGGTGGACGCGGCGTGTGCCCCGGAATGACGGTGGATGTGACGCAGGAGGACTACCCCATCCCCACCTGCCCCGCTTCCCACCCAAGCATCGCCTGCTTGCGTGTCAGCCCCCAGTGATAGCCCGTCAGCGCTCCGCTCTTGCCGAGCGCGCGATGGCACGGCACGACGAACGAGATCGGGTTCTTGCCGACCGCGGCGCCCACGGCGCGCGAGGCCTTCGGGGACTCCAGTCGCGTCGCGATGTCGGAGTAGCAGACGGCGCGGCCCATGGGGATCTTGAGCAGGGTTTCCCAGACGCGGACCTCGAAGTCGGTGCCGATCAGGACGACGCGCAAGGGCTGGTCGGGCCGCCACAGGGTCTTGTCGAAGATGCGCTGGGCGAGGCCGGCGGTGCCGGGGACGTCTTCGATATAGGTGGCGCGGGGCCAGCGGCTCTTCATGTCGGCGAGCGCGGAGGCCTCCTGGCCGGGATCGGCGAAGGCGAGGCCGGCGAGGCCGCGCGGGGTGGCCATCACCAAGGCCATGCCGAACGGGCAGGGGTGGAAGCCGTAACGAAGCGTGGTGCCGGCGCCGCCGGTCTTCCATTCGCCGGGCGACATCGCCTCATGGGTGACGAACAGGTCGTGCAGGCGGCCGGGGCCCGAGAGCCCCGAGTCGAGTGCGGCGTCGAGCACGCTGGCCGAGCCCTTCAGCAGGCCCTTGGCGTGGTCGAGCGTCAGCGCCTGCATGAACGCCTTCGGCGTCAGTCCGGCCCAGCGCCGGAACAAATGATGCAGCTCGTCGGGCGTCAGGCTGGCGGCGTCGGCCATGTCCTCGATGGTCGGCTGCCGGCGCCAGTGTTCCGAGATGAAGGCGATCGCGCGGCGCACCGCGTCGTAGTCGCGCAGCGCCGCCGTCTGTTGCGGGCCCGGCTTGGCCAGGGCGGAATCGTGAATGGCGAGGGTCATCATGGGCTTGGATGTAGGGCGGCCGGGGCGGGTACTCCACCCGATTTCTGATCGGGGGGCTATGGCGAATGTGATCGGCTGGGCTGATCGTTTCGGGCCTCATGGTTCGAGACGCGCCGCTTGGGCGGCGCTCCTCACCATGAGGGTCAAGCGCCGCAAACGGCCGCTGCACGCAAAACCACGAACACGCCGACAGCGTGTTCATGGCGAGGGAATGGACCACTGCTTCATCTTATCGCCTTGGGGTCTCTTTGCGGGCGAAGGTCTTCCCCCCCGAAAGCCGTTCTGCGCGCTGAGAGAGCCTGCAGCGCATCGAGATCGCCGCGGATCAAGGCCTCTTTCTTGGCGCGACTCCATTTCTTCAGGCGGCGTTCGCTTTCGATGGCATCCGTGATCCGCTCGAGCCACTGCGAGTAGAGCAGTTTGACGGGACGCCGGGTCAACGTGTACCCGCCGAAGGTCCCGTCATTATGCTGGGCGACCCTCAGCTCCAGCGATGTCCCTCGTGGTTCCGACGTACAGGCGTCCGTCGGCGCAGAGCACGATGTAGAGATACGCGCCTTCGGTCATGACGATCCTCGTGCCCTGTCTCTCCTCACCCTGAGGAGCCCGCCGAAGGCGGGCGTCTCGAAGGGCGAGGCCCGTGCTGTGGCCTCATGGTGCGAGACCCAAGGACGGCCGCGGGGTTGCTCCTCGTTCCCCAGGGGAGTGCTGGCCGAGATAACGCCCTACAGCGGATTGTACAGCGGCCCGCGTTTCGCGGCCTGCAGCCCCGCCGTCAGCGCCTTGGCGAAGCTGGCCTTTTCCTCCGGGCCCAGGAAGCTCGCGATCGCCACGCGCTGGCCGCGGGCGACGAGGTAGAGGCGCTCGATGCCGAACTCCTCGTGGGTTTCCTGGTCGAGCCGCACCCAGAGCGGGTTGAAGCGCCATTCCATGACGTGGCCCTTGTGGCTGACGCGGCGCAGGCGCAGCTCCGTCAGGGTGATCGAGACGTCCTCATAGGCGTTGGCGCGGCGGAAGTTGACCTTGAAGGCCCAGTAGATCGCCAGCGCATCCAGGCCGAAGAAGCCGAGCACCGGCCAGGCGCCCATCATGAGCGAGGCGAGGCCGCCGATGAAGCTGATGGCGCAGACCACCACCATCAGCACCAGAAAGCCGGTGCGGCTGAGCGAGCGATGCGGCGTCAGCCGGGCTGCGAACAGCTCGGGATCAGCGGCGTCGGTGTCGGTCTCCTGATACGCAAAAGCGTTGCCTGGCGTCATGGGGCCTCAGTATACCCAGATCATGGCCAAAATCACCCGCCCCCAACGCGCCAAGCCGGCGCCGGTTCGCAGCCCCTTGAACAAGGCCGCTCCCAAGGCCGCTCCCAAGTCAGCCCCTAAGGCCGCCTCGAAACGGGCCGTCAAGAAGGCTCCGACGGCCAAGCCGAAGAGCCCTGCCCGGCCGGTCAAGAGAGCGTTGAGCGCGGCCAGGCCCTGGACCCCGGCCGAGATCCGCGAGGCCTTCAGCCGCTTCGCTCAGGCCAATCCGGAGCCGAAGGGCGAGCTCGAGCACCTCAACCCCTACACCCTGCTGGTCGCCGTGGTGCTGTCGGCGCAGGCGACCGACGCCGGCGTCAACAAGGCGACGCGGCCGCTGTTCGCCGTCGCCGACACGCCGCAGAAGATGATCGCGCTCGGCGAGGACAAACTCCGCGACACCATCAAGACCGTCGGCCTCTACCGCACCAAGGCCAGGAACGTGATCGCGCTGTCGCAGAAGCTGATCAGCGAATTCGGCGGCGAGGTGCCGCGCACGCGCGCCGAATTGGAATCGCTGCCCGGCGCCGGCCGCAAGACCGCGAACGTCGTGCTCAACATGGCGTTCGGCGAGCACACGATGGCGGTCGACACCCATGTGTTCCGCGTCGGCAACCGCACCGGCTTGGCCCCTGGCAAGACGCCGCTGGAGGTCGAGCTCGGGTTAGAGAAGGTGATCCCGGCCGAGTTCATGCTGCACGCGCATCACTGGCTGATCCTGCACGGCCGCTACACGTGCCTGGCGCGCAAGCCGCGCTGCGAGCTGTGCCTGATCAAGGACCTCTGCCGCTGGCCCGAGAAGACCGCCTGATACGTTGTGCGTGACGAACGGTTTCGCCTGAGAACGCGTTTGACAGTCACTATTGTGTCACGGCGCGACGCCGTCTCACCATGGCCGGGCCACATCGCCGCCCGCATTGGACATAAGATGACACCCATAATCCGGGGCGATGTGAGCGGCGCGTGACGATTCCCGCGTTCTCGGACCTTTCTGCGCCGGGACGTTGAAGGATCAGCCGCATGGACCATACCGCCGCACTCGTGTCGCTCGCGACCTCGGTGCCACCGCATCAGTTCCGCCAGAACGAGGTGATGGAGGCCGCACGCGTGGTGCTGTCGCCGCGCTTTCCGCAGTTCGACACGATGGCGAGCCTGTTCGCCAACACCGGCATCCGCCAGCGCTACGGCGTCAAGCCGATCGAATGGTACATGGAGCGCCGCGGCTGGCCCGAGCGCACCGAGGCCTATCTCGAAGGCGCCGAGGCGCTGTTCATCGATGCGACCAACAAGGCGCTCGCGCAGGCCGATCTCGCAGCCGCCGACATCGATACCATCGTCACCGTGAGCTCGACGGGCATCGCGACGCCGACGCTGGAAGCGCGCGTCGCCGGGCGCCTGGGTTTCCGCGCGGACGTGTCGCGCGTGCCGGTGTTCGGCCTAGGCTGCGCCGGCGGCGTCTCGGGCCTGTCGATCGCCGCGCGGCTGGCGCAGGCCCGGCCCGGCACCAATGTGCTGTTGGTGACATTCGAATTGTGCACGCTCGCCGTGCGCCATGATGAGTTGACGAAAGCCAACATCGTCGCGCTGAGCCTGTTCGGCGATGGCGCCGCAGCGGCGATCCTGCGCGCTGGCGATGGCGGCGCTATCAGGGTCGAGGCGACCGGCGAGAAGCTGTGGCCGGATACGCTCGACATCATGGGCTGGAGCGTCGATCCTGAAGGCTTCGGCGTCATCTTCCAGCGCACCATTCCTGACTTCGTTACCGAGAACATGGGCCCGGCCGTCAACGAGATTCTGGACCGGATGAAGCTCGCGCCTGCCGACGTCGACCGCTTCGTCTGCCATCCCGGCGGCGCCAAGGTGATCACGGCGCTGGAGCGCGCGCTGTCGCTCGGCCAGGGCACGCTGGATCATGAGCGCGAGATCATCGCCGACTACGGCAACATGTCCGCGCCGACCGTGCTGTTCGTGCTGGAGCGCGCCCGCGCCCGGGGCTTGCCGCCGCGCTCGGTGCTGACTGCGCTCGGACCTGGGTTCACCGCAAGCTGCGTATCATTGAGGAACGCCGCATGACCTTCGCCGCCTTCGTCCTCGCCCTCGTCACCATGCAACGGCTCGGCGAGCTCGTGCTCGCCCGCCACAACACCAAGCGCCTGCGCGCCATGGGCGCGATCGAGGTCGGGGCGGATCATTATCCGCTGATGATCTCGATGCATGCGGCCTGGCTGGTGTCGCTGTGGCTGCTCGGTGCCGACCAGGATGTCGACCCGTGGCTGCTGTCGGGCTTCGTGCTGCTGCAGGGTCTGCGCTGGTGGGTGCTGGCGACGCTCGGCCCGCGCTGGACGACGCGCATCATCATCCTGCCCGGTGCGCCGCTGGTGACCGATGGTCCCTATCGCTACATCTCGCATCCGAACTATCTGGTGGTCGCAGCCGAGATCGCGCTGCTGCCGCTGGCGCTGCATCTGCCGCTGATCGCGTTGATCTTCTCAGGCCTGAATGCGGCGGTGCTGTTCATCCGCATCCGCGCCGAATCGGAAGCACTCACCGGCATCGGCGGCGGCCAGACCGCATGAGCGCATCGGCCGCGCCGCAGGATCGTCCGAGCCTCGCCACCTGGCTCGGCTTCATCCTGATGTGCGTCGGCATGTTCATGGCGATCCTGGACATCCAGGTGGTGGCGACGTCGCTGCCGACCATCCAGGAGGCGCTCGGCATCACGCCGGACGCGATGAGCTGGATCCAGACGGCGTATCTGATCGCCGAGATCATCGCCATTCCGCTCACCGGGCTGCTCACGCGCGTGTTCACGTTGCGCTGGCTGTTCGTCGGCGCCGTCGGCATCTTCACCGCCGCCTCGCTCGGCTGCGCGTTCAGCGGCGATTTTCACACGCTGCTGGCGTTTCGCGTGCTGCAGGGCTTCTTCGGGGGTCTCCTGATCCCCGTCGTGTTCTCCGCCGTGTTCCTGCTGTTTCCACCGCGCCTGCACGCGGTCGCGACGACGATCGGCGGCGTGGTCGCGGTGCTCGCACCGACCATCGGCCCGGTCGTCGGCGGCTTCATCACCAACACCTGGTCGTGGCCCTGGCTGTTCCTGATCAACATCGTGCCCGGCATCATCGCCGCGTTGATGACGCCAAGCCTGCTGCCGAAGCAGCGCATGGATCTCGCGGAGCTCGACAAGCTCGACCTGTTTGCGCTGTTGCTGCTCGCGGTGTCCCTGGCCAGCCTCGAGCTCGGGCTGAAGGAGGCCCCGAAGGGCGGCTGGCTGTCGTCGAACTGCATTGCGTTCCTGGTGCTGAGCGCGTCATGCCTCACTTTGCTGATCCAGCGCCTGCTGGCCTCACCGCATCCGATCCTGCGGCTCGGCAGCTTTCAGCGGCGGTCGTTCACGCTCGGCTGCCTGTCGAGCTTCTGTCTGGGCATCGGGCTGTTCGGCTCGGTCTATCTGATGCCGGTGTTCCTCGCCTTCGTGCGCGGTCACGACGCGTTCGAGATCGGCAAGATCATGCTGGTCACCGGCGTGGCGCAACTGATCGCCGCTCCGCTGGTGACGGCGCTGGACGGCAAGGTCGACGCGCGTCTCCTGACGGCGTTCGGCTTCGTGCTGTTCGGCTTCGGTCTGGCCGCGAGCGCGTTCCAGCCGCCGGCTGCGGACTATCAGGAGATGTTCTGGCCGCAGGTGGTGCGCGGCGTCGGCATCATGTTCTGCCTGCTGCCGCCGACGCGGATCGCGCTCGGCGACCTGCCGCAGGCCGAGGTCGCCGATGCCAGCGGGCTGTTCAACCTGATGCGCAATCTCGGCGGCGCCATCGGCATCGCGCTGATCGACACCATCATCTATGGCCGCGTCGCCATGCATGCCCAGGCGTTTCGCGACCGCCTGCTGGCCGGCGATACCGCGGCGGCCAAGGCGATCGGGCTCGCGCCGGAGCTGCTGCACAACCGGCCGCGCGGCGTCTCGGAGGAGCAGGCGATCGCCTATGTCCGGCCGCTGGTGGAGAAGGCCTCGCTCGCGCTGTGCGTCAACGAGGCGTGGTCGCTGCTCGCCGGTGTCGCGCTGCTCGGCTTCCTGCTGATCCCCTTCGCCCGCGGCAAGGCGGCGAGCCTGTCGCCGCGGATGATGGCGCTAGAGGCTGCGCAGCCGGCGCTCCGGCGACGGCTCGATCAGTTCGGGCCGCGGTCCGGATAGGCGCTTGTGCAGGTGGACCATGAAGGCCATGCCGAACAGCGGCGTCGCCAGGTTCACGATCGGGATGGTGACGAAGGCCGCGATGATCAGCCCCGCGGTGAACACGGTCACCGCATTGTCGCGCCGCATCGCCTTGGCTTCCGCCGGTGGCCGGAATCGCATCGCGGCCAGCTCGAAATATTCGCGGCCGAGCAGCCACGCCGTGGCGAGGAAGAAGATCACGAAGCCGGCGCCGGCCAGGAACACGAAGGGCAGGGCGACCAGATAGATCAGGATGGTGAGGCCGGCGGCCTTGAGGCCCTCGATGATGGCGACGCCGAAGGGCAGGGCGACGCCGGGGCGCTCGGCCGGATAATGCTCGCGCTCGACGAGGTCCGCGACGTCGTCGACGAACAGGCTCGCGATCACCGAGGTGATCGCCGGCATCAGCATGATGCCGCCGAACACGACGCCGAAGCCGGCGGCGATCGAGATGATCCAGGTGAGCACCTCCAGGGTGCCGTGCGAGTTCGGCCCGAGCATGGCCTCCGCCCAGCCCTCGCCGGCGGTCGCGAGCCAGGTCAAGAGCCGCTGCAGCCCGATCGCCAGCACCGTGACCAGCACCAGCGCAAGCCCGATCGCGCGCCACAGGATCGAGCGCATCGGCGGCGACAAAATCTGCGAAATCGCCTTGATGGCGGCGTCGATCATGGCGGGGTCCCTCGCTGCAAAGCCCGCGGCAGAGGTAGACATGCCGGCGGGCTTCGGCAAGTCCGCCGGCTTTGTATCAAAGTTCGGTCGCCCGCAGTCGCAGCGCGTTGCCGACCACGCTGACCGACGACAGCGACATCGCGGCGGCGGCGATGATCGGCGACAGCAGGATGCCGAACAGGGGATAGAGGACGCCCGCGGCGATCGGGATGCCGGCGGCGTTGTAGATGAACGCGAAGAACAGGTTCTGTCGGATGTTGCGCATCGTCGCCGCCGACAGCTTTCGCGCCCGCGCGATACCGCCGAGGTCGCCCCGCAACAGCGTGATGCCGGCGCTCTCCATCGCCACGTCGGTGCCGGTGCCCATGGCGATGCCGACGTCGGCCGCGGCGAGCGCCGGCGCGTCGTTGACGCCGTCGCCGGCCATCGCGACGATCTTGCCGCTGGCGCGCAGACGCGCGACCACCGCGCTCTTCTGCTCGGGCAGCACCTCGGCCTCGACCTCGGTGATGCCGATCTTGCGCGCGACCGCGGTGGCCGTGGTGCGGTTGTCGCCGGTCAGCATGATCACCTTGACGCCGTCGGCCGCGAGCGCCTTCAGTGCCTCCGGCGTCGAGGCCTTGACCGGATCGGCGATCGCAAACAGCGCTGCCGGCTTGCCGTCAACGGCCATCGTGATCACGGTGGCGCCTTCGCTGCGCAGCCGCTTGCTCTCGACGCCCAGCGTATCGGTGATGATGCCGAGTGAGGCTAGATAAGTCGCGGTACCGAGCACGATGGCCCTGCCTTCGACCTCGCCGCGGGCGCCCTTGCCGGTCGGTGCGTCGAAGCCCTTGACGTCGGCGAGCTTGATGTTGCGCTCGGTGGCATGACGGACGACGGCCGCGGCGAGCGGATGTTCGCTGGCGCGCTCAACGCTTGCCGCGAGCCGCAGCGCCTCGGTCTCGTCGAAACCATCCGCGGTGACGATCGCCGTCACCTTCGGCTTGCCCTCGGTCAAGGTGCCTGTCTTGTCGACGACCAGCGTGTCGACCTTCTCCATCCGCTCCAGCGCCTCGGCGCTCTTGATCAGCACGCCGGCCTGGGCGCCGCGACCGACGCCGACCATGATCGACATCGGCGTCGCGAGACCGAGAGCGCAGGGACAGGCGATGATCAGCACGCTCACGGCCGCGACGAGGCCGAAGGCGAAGCGTGGCTCGGGACCGAACGCGTACCACGCGACGAAGGCGGCAACGGCAGCCGCGATCACCATCGGCACGAACCAGCCCGCGACCTGGTCGGCGAGGCGCTGGATCGGCGCGCGCGAGCGCTGCGCGTCGGCGACCATCTGCACGATCTGCGACAGCAGGGTCTCGCGGCCGACCTTGTCGGCGCGCATCACGAAGCTGCCGGTCTGGTTCAAGGTGCCGGCGATGACGCGCTCGCTTTCGGCCTTGGTCACGGGCATCGACTCGCCCGTCACCAGCGATTCGTCGAGCGAGGAGCGGCCTTCGAGAATGATGCCGTCGACCGGCACCTTCTCGCCCGGGCGCACGCGCAGGCGATCGCCGACCGCGAGTTCGGCGATCTCCACCTCATGATCGTTGCCGTCGGCATCGAGCCGCCGCGCCGTCTTCGGCGCCAGCTGCAGCAGCGCCTTGATCGCGCCCGACGTCGCGTCGCGTGCGCGCAGCTCCAGGACCTGGCCGAGCAGGACGAGAACGGTGATCACGGCGGCCGCCTCGAAATACACCGCGACCGCGCCGCCATGGCCGCGGAACGCCGGCGGAAACGCCTGCGGCGCCAGGGTCGCGACCACGCTGTAGACATAGGCGACGCCCGTGCCCATCGCGATCAAGGTGAACATGTTGAGATTGCGCGTCTGGACCGATTGCCAGCCGCGGACAAAGAACGGCCAGCCGGCCCACAGCACGACTGGTGTCGCCAACGCGAGCTGGATCCAGTTCGACAACATCGGATCGATAAAGCCATGGCCGCCGACGAGGTGGCCGCCCATCTCGAGTACGACGACGGGAGCGGCGAGCAAGGTGCCGATCCAGAATCGCCGCGTCATGTCGGCGAGCTCGGGATTGGGCGCGTCGTCGAGGCTGATGACGTCGGGCTCCAGCGCCATGCCGCAGATCGGGCAGGTGCCCGGGCCCACCTGCCGGATCTCGGGATGCATCGGGCAGGTGTAGATCGTGCCTGCCGGCATCGCGGGCGG
Source organism: Bradyrhizobium sp. SZCCHNR1051 (assembly GCF_032489615.1). Classification (NCBI taxonomy): domain Bacteria; kingdom Pseudomonadati; phylum Pseudomonadota; class Alphaproteobacteria; order Hyphomicrobiales; family Nitrobacteraceae; genus Bradyrhizobium; species Bradyrhizobium sp. SZCCHNR1051. The sequence continues at coordinate 200,628 of NZ_JAUEYJ010000006.1, forward strand.
CGACTCGCGTTCGCCGCGATATTTGTCGGGATCAGCCGCGAACTTGGTGCGGCAGCCGGCCGAGCAGAAATGGAAGGTGTGACCCTCGTGCTCGAAGCGATGCTTCGAGGTCGCGGGATCGACGCTCATGCCGCAGACGGGGTCGATGACTTTTGCCTGGTCATGCTGATGCGCATGGTGCTCATGACCGCCACAGCACGACTGCGCGGCTGCAGGTGCAGTGGCGGCTGCGAGATACTTGGCGGGATCGGCGGCGAACTTGGTGCGACACCCGGCCGAGCAGAAATGGAAGGTGTGACCCTGATGCTCGAAGCGATGCGTCGAGGTCGCCGGATCGACCGACATGCCGCAGACCGGATCCGTGACCTTCGCCGGCTCAGGCGCAGCGCCGGCACGATCGCTGCAACAGTTGTCCGCGGATGCTTGGTTGTGTCCGGTTTCCACCGCGCGCGCGTGCGATCCACAGCCGCATCCGCCCTCGCCGGCGGCCGCGCCACCATGCTCGTGTTTGGTTTCCGACATCGCCCAGCCTCTTGAAACCTATACCCTGTAGGGGTATATAGGCCCCATGCGCGAGGACATCAAGACATCCTGTCAGAAACGTTTGAGCCGGATCGAAGGGCAGGTCAGGGGCCTGTCGAAGATGGTCGAGGACAACCGCTACTGCATCGACATCGTGACCCAGATCTCCGCCGTGAGGGCGGCGCTGCGCCGGGTCGAGGAGGAGATCCTGCGCGACCACGTCGCGCATTGCGTCGAGCACGCGATCGCCTCCGGCGACAAGGCCGATCAGCGGCAGAAGATCGCGGAGCTGATGGACGTGATCGGCCGGTCGGATCGCTGAGCAGAATGGATGACGATCAAACCGCGACCTTGCGCCGTCGGGCAGCCGCGCGCGGCGCGACCTGCCGCACCGGCTCGGCGACGAGGTAATGCTCGTTGACGACGAGCCGTTCGCTGACTTCCTCGATCATCATTTCCTCAGCCGGAACCGGCTGCGCCGCCTCTTCGTCAGCCGCCTCAGGAACGAGCGGCGGCGCTGTGACGGAGCCTGGAAACACGGCGAACTCGCCCGCTACCTCCGCGAGCGGCTTCTGCTTGTCGGCCCAGTGCAGCGTCGTGTAGTCGAATCCATTGACGATGGTCGGCTTGACGATCTCGAAATAGGGCGAGATGTCGAAGTCGCGCGGCATGTAGAGCGACGAATCGCGGATGTGCAGGATCTCGCGCTTGGCGCGCCGTGAGGGGGCGCGCGTGATCTTCGGCAGGATCGGATAGCGGACCGCGTCGAACGCCTGCGCGATCAGCGCCGAGCAGATCATCTTGGTCGGATCGCCCGAACCCAGCGCGATCATGCGCCGCCGCCAGCGTTGCGGAACCGGCATCGGGATCAGATAGCGCATCAGGTCGATGATGTTCTTGGTGTCGTAGCCGAAGCCGATGCGATTGATGGCGTAGCGGCACACCGTGTGCCGGTCCTCATAGGTCAGGCCGACCGGACGGCACACGCGGGTATGATAGGCGAAGTATTTCGACAGCGGCGCCGAGATCACGCCGTCGCCGACATAGGCTTCGACCAGCACATGCGGCTCCCCGTCGGGCTCGACGGCGCCATCGATGGGGCCGACATAGAGCGCGGCGTGCGACCAGGTCGATTGCGTGAGATATTTGATGATGCCGGAGATGCGGCTGTTGCCCTCGACCAACAGCACGTCGCCGGGCTGGACGTCCTTGCGCAGGTAGTCCGGATCGCTCGGCGTGAACGGCTCATAGCCGGGGATCTCCTTCTGGAGATAGGCGGCAATCAGCTTGCCGATCTGGTCGAGCACGATACCCATAACGCTCCCCGGGCGACCTTGGCCGGTCGCCGGCTTTTCCCTTCTTCCATGATGGTCGATTGCGGTTGCAATTTGGTTCATAGTCGAAGCAGTCCGCACGGTATCGCGTTTACCATCCCGGTTGCCGCAGCGCAGCAGATACGGCAAATTCGGTCGGTATTCGTTTCGTTCAAAGCTTTCGGAAACCATGTCATGAACTTCACGCGCCGCGGCTTCCTCTCCGCTTCCGCGGCGCTGGCCGCGCTGCCCATCTCAGGCCGCGCCGCGCAGGCGGCTGTTCCGCGCGAGGCTGACATTGTCGTGATCGGGGCGGGTGCGGCGGGAATCGCCGCGGCCCGCCGGATCGTGGCCGCCAACCGCAAGGTCGTGGTGCTGGAGGCCGCGCCGCAGATCGGCGGCCGCTGCAGCACGGATGTCGCCACCTTCGGCGTGCCGTTCGATCGCGGCGCACGCTGGCTGCTCAGCGCCGACAGCAATCCCATCGGAAGGCTCGCGCGCGGCGTCGGACTCGATCTCGTCGCGGCTCCCGTGGGGCAGAAGATCCGGGTCGGCCGGCGCAATGCGCGGCCTGGCGAGACCGAGCAGTTCCTGGCCGGGCTGGTGCGCGCCAATCGCGCCATCGACGAGGCGGCGCGCGGCAAGCTCGATACCTCCTGCGCCGCGGCGCTGCCGAAAGATCTGGGCGACTGGACCAGCACCACCGCGTTCGTGCTCGGCGCCAGCGCGACCGGAAAGGATCTCGCCGATCTCTCCGCGATGGACAAGGCGCGCGCACAGGGTCGCAGCGCTCCGCTGGCCTGCCGGCAGGGGCTGGGCACGTTCCTCGCCAAGCTCGGCGAATCGTTGCCGTCATCGCTGTCGACTCCGGCAACGCGCGTCGTGTGGACCAACCGCGACGTCGCGGTGGAAACGCCGGCGGGGCGAATCGCGACGCGCGCCGTCATCCTCACGGTGTCGACCAACGTGCTGACATCAGGCGCCATCAAGTTCGCGCCCGAGCTGCCGAAGCGGCAGCTCGACGCCGCCGCCAAGCTCAGCCTCGGCAGCTACGATCACATTGCGCTGATGCTGGCAGGCAATCCGCTCGGCCTGTCGCGGGACGAGGTCATCATCGAGCAGAGCAATTCCAACCGCACGGGTCTGCTGCTTGCCAATATCGGTGGATCGTCGCTTTGTACCGTCGATGTTGCCGGCGCCTTCGGCCGCGAACTATCAGCGCAGGGCGAGGCGGCGATGGCCGACTTCGCCCGGGAGTGGATCGGCAAGCTGTTTGGAAGTGAAGCCGCCGCAGCGGTGAAGTCGTCCGCAGCCACGCGCTGGAACCAGGTGCCGGGCGTGCTCGGCGCGATGTCGGCGGCCACGCCCGGCAGCCAGGGCGCCCGCAAAATTCTCGGCGAACCGTTGGGCCCGCTGTTCCTGGCCGGCGAGGCCACGCACGAAACGCTGTGGGGCACGGTCGACGGCGCCTGGGACTCCGGCGAGCGCGCCGCCGAAGCCGCGCTGCGCCGGATCGGCGCGATCAAGGACGCCGAGCCGGAGCCGAGCAGTGAGCGGCAACGACCGCGCCGTCGCGGCAAGGTGCGCTCGGCCTCGCCGGAGGATTGACCGTCGATCCGCAAACTCATCAGCAAGATGGTGGGCACGGCGCAACTGCGATCTCAAGCGTTGAAATGGCACGGCTGCGCCTTTGCCCACCCTACGGCTGATGCAGGCGAGCTGCCGATTGAAGTACGCCTTGGCTACACAGGCAGCTTCAATTCCATCAGGTCTTTCGCGACCACGATGCGGCCCGTGTAGTTCTTCTTGACGTCCCGCGTCCAGTCCTCGTCCGTCACTTCGGGATCATCACCGGGTACGAAGTGGCTGAGCGCCAGCACTTTCACGCCTGCAGCCGCGGCGATGCGTCCGACGTCTTCCGTGGTCGTGTGACTGTCGAGCAGGTGCTTCTTCAGCGTCGAGCCGTTCTTCGTCTTGGCGACCAGCCGATCGACCGCGGGCACATAGAGGCATTCATGCACGAGCACATCGGCGCCCTTGGCAAACTCTGCAAGCTTCGGGTTATAGGCCGTGTCGCTCGAGAACACGATCGTGCCGTCGGGCGTCTCGAACTTGTACGCGAAGTTGTCGGTGATCGGCGGATGTGGCGTGCGGAACGCGGTTACCGTCACGTCCGCCGTCTTCAGCACGACGCCGTCCGCGTCGATATCCTTCGCGACCAGGAGTGGCCGCGGATCTGGCCGGCCTTCGTCCGCGATGCGGGTGTCGACGTCGAACTTGTTAGTTTCCCAGAAGCTCCTGGTCATCGCCTCCAGGCCCTTTGGTCCGAACGACTGGATCGGCGTCGACAATCCCGCGGCCCAGGCGTTGTAGAACAGGTTGCCGTATTCGAGATTGTGATCGGAATGGTGGTGGCTGATCAGGATGTACTTGACCGACGGGATCGGAACGCCCGCATTGACGAGCTGACGGCTGACGCCCATGCCGCAATCGATCACGAACGGCGTGCCGTTGACGACGACGAGATTGGCCGGATTCGAAGCGCCCACGCCGACGCGTGGGCCGCCCTTGGTGCCGAGGAAGACGATCCGCGTGCCGGTCTTTGCGCCTTGCGCGAACGCCGCGGGCGCCGCGATGGCGCCGGCCGTTCCCAGCGCGAGCTTGAGCATTGTTCGCCGATGGATCACGGTGGCCTCCCTGTCTGCTTCGTTGCAGGAAGGCTAACCCCGCCCGAGCACGCCGTCGAGGGCCGGCAGGCCGGCGATCACGGCGATTGCGATCAGCGCATAGCAGATGGCGCGAAACAACTGCTCGCTGGCACGGCCGAACAGCGACGCGCCGAACGCGACACCAAGCGCGTAGACCGGACCGATCAGCAGCGAAAGCTTCAGCGAATCCCAGGTGATCAGCCCGCTCATTGCGTAGCTCACCATGGCGAAGAAGTCCGATGCGCCGAAGAACAGCACGATATTCGCTCGCGCGATCTTTGGCGGGATCGGGCGTCCCAGCCAGTAGCCGACGATCGGCGGGCCCCCGGTCTGCGCCAGTCCGCTGCAGAATCCGGAGATATAGCCGACAGCGACCGACAGCGCGGTGTACTCCCTGCCGCGATAGCGCCAGCCGGACAGCAGCAGCGCAAGCAGCGCGATCACGAAACCGGTGATGATCCAGCGTACGGTGACAGGGTCCAGCCGGCTGAGGAAATAGGTGCCCACGGGCACGCCGACCAACGCACCCGCGACGATCACGGCGGTGGCCTTGCGGTCGGCCTCGCGCCAGGCCGGCGCCACCATTGGGGCCATCGATACGAAGTCGATCACCAGCAGCAGCGGCGCGACCAGACGGGGCGTCGCAAAGCTGCTCGCGAGCGGCATGAAGATCAGCGCCGCGCCGAAGCCGGAGAAGCCGCGCGCGGTTGCGGCGATGAAAGCGACGATCGCCAGCGCGACCGCCGCGAACAGGCTGAGATCGGCAGGGATGAGCCCGGACAGGCTCATCCGCGCAACGTGCCGCCGGTCTTCTTGCCAACGTCGGCCGTGATCTTTGCCGCGACGGCGTCGATCTCCTCGTCCGTCATCGTCCTCTCGCGCGGCTGCAGGGTGACGGCGATCGCCACCGACTTCTTGCCGTCCTCGATGCCCTTGCCCTCGTAGACGTCGAACACGGCGACATCGGTGATCAGCTTCTTGTCGACGCCCTGCGCGGCGCGCACGATATCGCCGGCCTTGACCTTGCGGTCGACGATGAAGGCGAAGTCGCGCGACACCGGCTGGAATGCGGACAGCTCCAGCACCGGCTTGGCGCGCGTCGGCTTCGCCTTGGCGGCCGGAATGCGATCCAGGATCACCTCGAAGGCGACGAGCGGCCCGTCGGCTTTCAGCGCCTCCAGCGTGCGCGGATGCAGCTCGCCGAAATGGCCGAGCACGTTCTGCGGTCCCATCTGGATCGTGCCGGAGCGTCCCGGATGCATCCAGGCGGGGCCGCCGGCGACGATCTGCAGCGACGCCATCGGCGCGCCGGCGGCCGCCAGCACGGCGAGTGCATCGGCCTTCGCGTCGTAAGCGCTCGCCGCTTGCGATCCCGTCCAATGTCGGCCGAGACCCTTCGCCGACGCGACGCCACGGCGGATGCCGCTCGCTGCCATGAGCTGGTCCGCGGGGCCATCGCCCTTGAAGATCTGCCCGACCTCGAAGATCGCGGCATCGCCGAAGCCACGATCGGCGTTGGCCTGCACGGTTGCGATCAGTCCCGGCAGCAGGCTCGGCCGCATGTCGGAGAGATCGGCGGCAATCGGGTTCGCAAGCGCGAGCTCGGCCTTGCCGCCGCCGAACAGCTCGGCCGCCGGCTTGGAAATGAACGACCAGGTCACGGCCTCGACCATGCCGCGCGCCGCCAGCGCGCGCTTGGCGCGCCGGGTGCGCAGCTGGATCGGCGTCAGCACCGGCTTGCGCGGGGCATCGCCGCGCTCGAACGGCGTCATCGGCACCTTGTCGACGCCGACGATGCGCACGACCTCCTCGACGAGGTCGGCCTTGCCATGCACGTCGCTGCGCCAGGAGGGCACCGCGACCTTCACGACCGGGCCGTTGCCGGCGACCACGAAGCCGAGATGCGTCAGGATCCGCCGCATCTCAGTCAGCGGCACCTCGATGCCCGCCAGCCGCTTCACCTCGGTCAGTGGGAAATCGATGATACGGTCATCACCAAACGGATTGCCGACGACGATGGTCTCCGACGGCGTGCCGCCGCAAAGCTCGAGCACGAGCCTGGTCGCCATCTCCAGGCCCGGCACCATGAAGGCCGGATCGACGCCGCGCTCGAAGCGGTAGCGCGCGTCGGAATTGATGCCGAGCTTGCGGCCGGTCTGGGCGATGTTGATCTCGTTCCACAGCGCCGATTCGATCAGCACGTCGGTGGTGCCTTCGTCGCAGCCGGAGGTTTCGCCGCCCATGATGCCGGCGAGCGATTCGACGCCGGAATCGTCGGCGATGACGCACATCGAATGGTCGAGCGTGTAGGTCCGGCCGTCGAGCGCGAGCAGGGTCTCGCCGTCACGCGCGCGGCGGACGACCAGATTGCCCTTCACCTTCTTGGCGTCGAACACGTGCAGCGGACGCGCGCGGTCGAAGGTCATGTAGTTGGTGATGTCGACCAGCGCGTTGATCGGGCGCAGGCCGATCGATGTGAGGCGCTGCTGCAGCCACTTCGGCGACGGGCCGTTCTTGACGCCGCGCACCAGTCGCAGCGCGAAGCCCGGACAAAGCTTCTCGTCCTCGACCGTGACCTTCACCGGGCAGGGGAGCTCGCCCTTCGCCGGCTTGATGCCGGGGTCCTTCAGCTTGCCCATGTCGGCGGCGGCGAGGTCGCGGGCGATGCCGTGCACGCCGGTGCAGTCCTGGCGGTTCGGCGTCAGGTTGATCTCGAACATGGGATCGCCGAGGCCGGCCCACTCCGCGTAAGGAGTGCCGATCGGCGCATCCTCCGGCAGCTCCATGATGCCGTCGTGATCGTCGGAAATCTGCAGCTCGGCCGCGGAGCACAGCATGCCACGGCTCTCGACGCCGCGGATCGTGCCGACCGAGAGCGTGATGTTCTTGCCGGGGATGTAGGTGCCGGGCGGCGAGAACACCGACACCAGGCCCGAGCGCGCGTTCGGCGCGCCGCACACCACCTGCACCGGCGCGCCACCGTCGCCGGTGTCGACCATGCAGACGCGTAAGCGGTCGGCGTTCGGGTGCTGCTCGGCGGAAACGACGCGCGCGATTCTGTACGGCGCGAGCAGCTTCGCCTTGTCCTCGAGATGCTCGACCTCGAGGCCGATCATGGTGAGCTTGTCGGCGAGCGTCTCGACCGGCTCGTCGGTGTCGAGATGGTCCTTCAGCCAGGACAAAGTGAATTTCATGGCTGCATGCCTCGGATCTTGCTGGTGTTTGTATCGTGTGTGTTGGCTTCGTATGTGCCGTCTTGGCCGCTTGCACAGCTCTCTCCGCTCCCTCCCCCCTTGTGGGGGAGGGTTGGGGAGGGGGGTAAGCCACGGGCGCGGACGGCGAGAGCCTGACGGATGGCTTCAACGACGCCTTCCAAGTTCGAAGTCACCTGCTCGTTGGTGAAGCGGTGGACTTCAAAGCCTTCGGCTGCGAAGAATGCGTCGCGTTGGGCGTCTCTTGCCTGCCGTTCGGCGAAATCATGCGATTCCCCGTCGAGTTCGATGACAAGCTTTGCCGAGAAGCAGACGAAGTCAGCAATGTAGTTACGAAACGGGACTTGGCGGCGAAAGCTGGCGCCATCGATCCGGTTCGCCTTGATGTAGCGCCAGAGCAGTGTCTCGGCGCGCGTCATCGCCTGGCGAAGTTGCTTCGCCCGGCGGCGATGGCGCTCGCTGACAACTGCGTGCGGCATCCGGGGCTACCCCCCTCCCTGACCCTCCCCCACAAGGGGGGAGGGAACGGAGAAACCGGTGGTTGTCGAAGCGCGCGCGCGGGGGATCCAGCTCTCCCCCGCAAGCGGGAGAGGGAGTCCTACCGCCCGAGCGGAGACAGCGAGGCCGGCAACGCTCACGCGCTCAGCCCCCCCGCGAGCGTCGGCACATCCAGCGGCTTGAAGCCGTAGTGCGACAGCCAGCGGACGTCGCCCTCGAACAGCTGGCGCAAATCACTCATGCCGTATTTCAGCATCGCGATGCGGTCGATGCCCATGCCCCAGGCAAAACCCTGGTACTCGTCGGGATCGATGCCGCAGGCGCGCAGCACGTTCGGATGCACCATGCCGCAGCCGAGAATCTCCAGCCAGTCCTCGCCCTCGCCGAAGCGGATCTCGCCCTTGTCGCGGCGGCACTGGATGTCGACCTCGAGCGACGGCTCGGTGAACGGGAAGAACGACGGCCGGAACTTCATGTTGATGTGGTCGACCTCGAAGAACGCCTTGCAGAACTCGTGCAGGATCCATTTGAGGTGGCCGAGATGCGAGCCCTTGTCGATGACGAGGCCCTCGACCTGGTGGAATTGCGGCGTGTGGGTCGCATCCGAATCGATGCGGTAGGTACGGCCCGGGCAGATGACGCGGATCGGCGGCTTCTGGCTCAGCATGGTCCGCACCTGCACCGGCGAGGTGTGGGTCCGCAGCAGCATGCGCGAGCCGTCCGGCTTTGGATTGAAGAAGAACGTGTCGTGCATCTCCCGCGCCGGATGGCCTTCCGGGAAGTTCAGCTTGGTGAAGTTGTAGTCGTCGGTCTCGACGTCGGGGCCCTCGGCGATCGCAAAGCCCATGTCGGCGAAGATCGTGGTGAGCTCGTCCATCACCTGGCTGAGCGGATGGATGCGCCCGGTCTCGACCGGCGCGTCCTGCAGCGGCAGGGTGACGTCGATGGTCTCGGCGGCGAGGCGCGCATCCAGCGCGGCCGATTTCAGCACCTCGCGCCGTGCGGCGAGCGCCTGCGTGACCTTGTCCTTGGCGAGGTTGATTGCCGCGCCTTGAGTCTTGCGCTCGTCCGGCGACATCTTGCCGAGCGTCGCCAGCAGCGCCGAGATCGAGCCCTTCTTGCCGAGGGTGGCGACGCGCACGGCTTCCAGCGCGGCTTCGTCGCCGGCGGTGGCGATCTGGTCGAGGATCGAGGTTTCGAGCGAGGCGAGGTCCGACACGGGCAAATTCTCCGCGGAAAAGGCGGCTGGGTTGTCGCCGCGCGGGCGACACGGGTCAAGTGAAAGCGGGCAAGCAAAGCCGGCGAGCAAAGCCTTGTATTGCGCCGGATAGCAAAAAGCGGCCGAGATCATCGGCCGCTTTTGAAATCCTCGCGATGCGGAGGCGATCAGGCGGCGAGCGCCGCCTTGGCCTTCTCAACGATCGCCTGGAACGCGGCGGGCTCGTTGATCGCGAGATCCGACAGCACCTTGCGGTCGACGGTGATGCCGGACTTGGACAGGCCATCGATAAATCGGCTGTAGGTCAGCTCGAACGGGCGCACCGCGGCGTTCAGGCGCTGGATCCAGAGCGCGCGGAAGGTGCGCTTCTTGCGCTTGCGATCGCGGAACGCATACTGGCCGGCCTTCTCGACGGCCTGCTTGGCGGTGCGGATCGTGTTCTTGCGGCGGCCGTAATAGCCCTTGGCGGCCTTGAAGACTTTCTTGTGCTTGGCGTGGGCGGTCACACCGCGTTTGACGCGAGACATGCCGGGTATCCTTGGATTCAGAGATGACGATCAGCCGCGGCTTGGAGGCGGCCAGGGTTTCGGAAGCGAGAGGCCGGTCAGGCGTTCGGCAAGAAGTACTTCTTGACGTTGTCGCCGTCGGTCTTGAACAGCACGCGGGTGCCGCGCAGCTGCCGGATCTGCTTCTTCGTCCGCTTGATCATGCCGTGGCGCTTGCCGCGCTGGGCGTGCATCACTTTGCCGGTGGCAGTCACCTTGAAGCGCTTTTTGGCGCCGGATTTGGTCTTCAGCTTGGGCATTTGGCTCTCCTTCATGCCAACGGCAAGCCGCCCGCTAAAGCGGCGCCATCAGGCGAAAATGCTCGTTAGAGCGTTGGTTGTGCTCAGGTATTGGGTCCAAACAAGGATCCACCCGCACAGGGACATCGCCACGGCAGCCCTTGATCAGCCGGGCGACGAAGGCCGCGCTTATGCCAGAGACGGTGGCTCTTGGCAACGCTGAACCGCCGAATCGGCTCGTCCGAGCCATGGTCAGCCGACATGGTCAGCCGACATGCGAGCCGCGGGTACAGGTATCCCAGGGCGGCCCTCGGCCACCAGCACCGGCCGGCTCCGTTCGGTGGAGCCGCAAAGGCTCCTCCGGCAGCTGCAGCGGGCGGTGGCAGGTCCTGATCCGCGCCCGCAAAGAGCGGTTCTGACGGGGGCCTCAAGAGAAAAGCCCGCCAGACGTGTGGCGGGCTCGGTTTGGTGCGTCGGTGGCTGGCGACTAGCGCGGGGCCAGAACCATGACCACCTGGCGTCCCTCGAACCGCGCGTCCTGCTCGACCTTGGCGAAAGCCGCGACGTCGGACTTGACCTTGTCGAGCAGCTTGGTGCCGATCTCCTGGTGCGCCATTTCGCGGCCGCGATAGCGCAGTGTGATCTTGACCTTGTCGCCCTCTTCGAAGAAGCGCTGCATCGCCCGCATCTTCACGTCGTAGTCGTGATCATCGATCATCGGGCGGAGCTTGATCTCCTTGATCTCGACGACCTTCTGCTTCTTGCGGGCCTCGGCGGCCTTCTTCTGCGCCGAATACTTGTACTTCCCGTAGTCCATGATCTTACAGACGGGAGGATTGTTGTTCGGCGAAATCTCGACCAGATCCATGCCGGCATCAGCGGCCATCTTGATCGCAACCACGGTCTCGACAGTGCCGCGGTTGGTACCTTCTGAATCGATCAGCTGGATCTGCGCATTGCGAATCTCATCATTTGTGCGCGGCCCGTCTTTGACGGCAGCGGGCGGGGCTCGATTGGGGCGGCGAATGGGTAGTTCTCCAAGGTTGTGGAAGAAGGCGACTATTTTGAAGGAAGATGCCCTCGCGGGCAAGACAGCTGGCGTCCCGTGCGTCGAATTAACATCCGGCCGTCATGGCTCTTGCGTCGCACGCGCAGGACTTCGGCGCGGCCGTGCATTCCCCCAAAGAGACCGCATGGCCAAGAATGGCGATCAAAACCGCACTTTCGAGGCCTCGTGTCTCCGCTGGCGGACATAGAGTGCGCGGGGCCCTTTCGCAAGCGGCAGCGCCCGGTCGAGCGGATTGACGCGACCGGCTGGTTCGCCCACACAGCCCCCGAAATCGAGTAACGATCCATGAACCCTGCTGCAGAAAATGCCGATACGCCCGTCTTCGTCACCGTCGGCGCAGGCGAATCGTCGCGCCGGATCGCGGTGCGGGCGCGGCCAGGCCGCCCGCCCGGGCTGTTCTGGCTCGGTGGCTTCAATTCCGACATGAAAGGCACCAAGGCGCTGGCGCTCGACGCCTGGGCCGCCGAGCGCGGCCGCGCCTGCGTCCGTTTCGACTATTCCGGTCATGGTGAATCCGGCGGCCGCTTCGTCGACGGCACCATCGGCCGCTGGCTCGAGGAGAGCGTCGCGGTGTTCCGGCAAATCTGCCGCGGACCGCAGGTCGTGATCGGTTCCTCGATGGGCGGCTGGATGGCGCTGCTGCTGGCGCGCGAGCTGCTCAAGGACCCGGCGGAGGCGACGCTGGCTGGCCTGGTCCTGATCGCCCCGGCGCCCGATTTCACCGAGGAGCTGATGTGGAAGGGCTTCCCGTCGGCGGTCCGGACCGAGATCGAGACCAAGGGCGTCTGGATGCGTCCGTCGGAGTATGGCGAGCCCTATCCCATCACCAGGGCGCTGATCGAGGACGGGCGCAATCATCTCCTGCTCGGCGGTGCCATCAAGGTCGGCTGCCCGGTGCGCATCCTGCAGGGCGCGCAGGACCCGGACGTCCCCTGGCAGCACGCGTTCGCACTGACCCACCGACTGCCGGCCGAAGACGTGGTGCTGACCATGATCCAGGACGGCGACCACCGGCTGTCGCGTCCGCAGGACATCGCGCGCATGCTGGCCGCCGTCGGCGAGATGGGCTGAGGCGGCCCGCTTCAGCATCGGGCTTGCCATTCCGCGCGGACGCTCTCGTCGGTCTCCGACGTCAGCGCCGCCTCCGCACGCCGCGCGTAAGCAGCCTCGTCGAGCAGCCAAGCGAGCGCCCAGGCGGCGGCACCGCGCACCAGCGGACTCGGATCGGTCGCCAGCCGCTCGGCTGACGGCGTCAGCGCCGCATCGCCGGAGTTGCCGATCGCGATCAGCACGTTGCGCAGGAAGCGGTCGCGGCCGACGCGCTTGATCGGCGATTTCGTGAACAGTGCGCGAAACGCGGCGTCGTCGAGCGCAGCCAGCTCGGCGAGATCGGGGGACCGCAGCGATTCGCGGGCTGCCAGCTTCGCCTCGCGCCCCGCTTGCGCGAACTTGTTCCACGGGCAGGCGGCGAGGCAGTCGTCGCAGCCGTAGATGCGGTTGCCCAGCGCCCTGCGGAACTCGCGCGGGATCGGCCCCTTGTTCTCGATGGTGAGATACGAGATGCAGCGCCGCGCATCGAGACTGTAGGGGGCCGGGAACGCCGCGGTCGGGCAGCTGTCGAGGCAGGCCCGGCACGAGCCGCAATGATCGCGCTCCGGCGCATCGGCGGGCAGGTCCAGCGTGGTGTAGATGGCGCCGAGGAACAGCCAGGAGCCGAAACCGCGCGACACCAGGTTGGTGTGCTTGCCCTGCCAGCCGAGCCCGGCCGCTTCGGCCAGCGGCTTCTCCATGACGGCTGCGGTGTCGACGAACACCTTCACATCACAACCGGCCTGTGCGACCAGCCAGCGGGCGAGCGTCTTGAGGTTCTTCTTGATGACGTCGTGATAGTCGTCGCCGCGGGCATAGACCGAAATCGCAGCGTTGCTGCGCTGGGATAGGACCGCGCGCGGATCCTCGTCGGGGCCGTAATTGACGCCGAGCATGATGATGCTGCGGACCTCGCGCCACAGCGTGGTGGGATCGGTGCGGCGGGACGGCTCGCGCGCCAGCCAGTCCATGTCGCCGTGCTGGCCGGCGGCGAGAAAGCGTTCGAACGCGGCGGCCCGCTCGGCGCTCACGACCGGGGCGGTGATGCCGATGGCATCGAAGCCCAGCCGTTGCGCCTCGACGGTCAGCGCCGCCTTCAACGTCTCCGGCGTGGGCCTATCGGCGCTCAGAAGTCCAGGTCCACATAGGTCCGCGACGCCGGGACGCCCGCCAGCCAGTCGGAGAGCAGCGGCCGGAACGACGGCCGCGACTTCACCCGCGCGTACCACGCCTTCGCTGCGTCGTCCTCGATCCATGGCACGTCGCCCAGATAGTCGATCGCCGACAGATGCGCGGCGGCGGCCAGGTCGGCATAGGTCAGCCGGTCGCCGGCCAGGAAATTGCGCCGCTGCGCCAGCCAGCCGATATAGGCGAGATGATAGCGCACATTGGTCTTGGCGGCGCGAATCACGTCGGTCGACGGCGGCCCGCCGCCATCCTCCTCGCTCATGAAGCGCTTGTAGATGCGCTCGGTGACCAGCAGGTTCGAGGCCTCCTCGAAGAACTTGGTGTTGAACCAGTCCATCAGCCGGCGCACCTCGACGCGCTCGGCCGCCGACGCCGGCATCAGCCGGCGATCGCCCATCTCGGGCCCGCAGGTCTCGTCGATGAACTCGGCGATCACGCCGACACCGGGCACCGGCGGCAGGCCTTCGACCGACAGCACCGGCGTGGTGGCCGCGGGATTGAGCACGAGGAACGCCTCGCGGCGCTCCCAGGCGCGTTCCTCCACCAGGCGCAGATCGAGCCCGTATTCGCCGAGCACCAGCCGGACGAAGCGTGAATGCGGGCAGAAGGGATGGTGGTAGAGCGTGTACATGGAGCCTTTCGACGATTCCGCGGCTACGGCGCTTAACGAACAATCAACCATCGGTTCGCACCGACGCCTCGTCCCGATACCGGCGCGCGGGTGCGCTCGCGAATCGGACCATTAGCGCATGGTCGGCGAAAGTGTAAGCAGTAGGGCGACGGGCGGTCATGCGGGAAACGGCGCTTTCGGGAACAGCGATCAGCGCGCCCGATCCGCTGTCCGGCATTGCCTCGTTCTGATTCGCATGGCCGATCACACGCCGGTTCATTCATCGGATGTGGCCGGTTCGAGCGCTTTTTGCAATTGCGGGCGGGAGCCGAATAGGCGAGAAGGGCCGCGTTTTGCCGGCAATCCAGGATCCGATCAATGATGTCAGATACGCTGCGGGCGGTGCTTCTCGGCATAATCGAGGGCGTCACCGAGTTTCTTCCCGTATCCTCGACCGGCCATCTGTTGCTGGCGGAGCGCTTCTTCGGGCTCGGCGACGAGGGGTTCTGGAAGAGTTTTGCGATCCTGATCCAGCTTGGCGCCATCCTCGCCATCGTCGCGCTATACTTCTTCAAGCTGTCGCGCGTCGCCATCGGCGCGATGTCGAACGCTGACGACCGCCGCTTCATCATCGGCGTGCTGATCGCGTTCCTGCCCGCCGTCATCATCGGCCTCATCGCCGGCAAGTACATCAAGGCGCTCCTGTTCGATCCCTGGGTCGTGTGCTTCTCGCTGATCGTCGGCGGCGCCATCCTGCTGTGGGTCGATCAGATCGATCTCAAGCCGCGGGAGCACGACGCCACGCGCTATCCGCTCATGATGTATCTGTGGATCGGCGTCGCGCAGTGCTTGGCCATGATCCCCGGCGTGTCGCGCTCCGGCGCCACCATCGTGGCGGCGATGCTGCTCGGCGGCGACAAGCGCTCGGCCGCGGAGTTCTCCTTCTTCCTGGCGATCCCGACCATGGTCGGCGCCTTCGTCTACGACTTCTACAAGAGCCGCGCCGAGATGACGTCCGATCACCTCGGCCTCATCGCGATCGGCTTCGTCGTCTCCTTCATCACCGCCATGATCGTGGTGAAGGCCTTCCTCGGTTACGTCACCCGCCACGGCTTCGTGCTGTTCGCCTGGTGGCGCGTCATCGTCGGCACCCTCGGCCTGATCGCGCTGGCGCTGGGGAAGTGAGCTGAGCCCCAGCTCCATCCACCGTCATTGCGAGCGTAAGCGAAGCAATCCAGTTTGGTGGGCGAGACTCTGGATTGCTTCGTCGCTTCGCTCCTCGCAATGACGTGGAGAGGCCGGTGGCCCCTCACGCGTTCTTGCGCTGGAACTGCCCGGACGGACGGAAGCGCCAGAGATATTGCGGGGCGACCGCCTCGAGCGAGTCAGGCGTGATGCCGAGGCCCTGCAAGGTCAGCCCGGCCGCCTTTGCCGCCTCCGACACCACGTTGTCGTGGCGCAAGAGCTCGACCTGGTCCGGCGTCAGCTTCAGCGGCCCCGGCGCGAACTGCAGGATTGCGGCCTGCAGTTTGGCGAGCCCGAACGGCAGCGGCAGCAGCGCGCGGTCGCGATCGGTGATGTCGAGGATGATTTTCAGGATTTCCCGGAAGCTCAGCACCTCGGGCCCGCCGAGCTCGTAGGTCGCGCCCGGCTGCGCCTTGCCGTCGACCGCATCGGCCACCGCGGTGGCGACGTCGCCGACATAGACCGGCTGCATCTTCGTCTCGCCGCCGCCGATCAGCGGCAGGAACGGCGAGACCCGCGCGAGCGCCGCAAAGCGGTTGGTGAACTGGTCCTCGGGGCCGAACACGACCGAGGGGCGCATGATCACGGCCTCGGGCACCGCGGCCAGCACGGCGGTCTCGCCGGCCGCCTTGGCGCGGGCATAGCTCGAGGTCGACTCTGCGTCGGCGCCGATCGCTGAGACGTGCACCATGCGGGCGCCAGCGGCGGCCGCCGCCTTGGCGACGGTGGCGGCACCCTCGGCCTGCACGGCCTCGAAGGTCTGCGCGCCGCTCTCGGTCAGGACGCCGACGAGGTTGATCGCGACATGGCTGTCACGCAGCGCTGCCGCGACCGAGTCGGGATAGCGCAGATTGGCCTGTACGGCGTGGATCTGGCCGACCCGGCCAAGCGGCTGCAGGTGGCCGGCGAGCTCCGGCCGGCGCACCGCGACACGGATGCGGTAGTCGCGTTTGGCCAGCGCCCGGACCACGTTGCGCCCGACGAAGCCGGAGCCGCCGAAGACGGTAACCAATGTGTCCAGATTCGATGCCATGGAATGAGTCCTGGGATTGCCGGGCGGTCGGTCCGCCCCGGACGAGATAGCTGTCAGCGGCGATTCGCACCCCGCGGCCCGCCATCCTGGGCCGCTGTATAGCCCATCGTCCGCACCGCGGAAAAGGGAGCCGTGTTTTTGCGCATGGCTTCAGAAAAATTGTCATCTTGGGCGTTCAGCGGTTTGACAAGCGCCCGTTCGATCCGTACACAGCGCCCCCATGCCCAGGTGGCGGAATTGGTAGACGCGCTGGCTTCAGGTGCCAGTGGCTTAACGGCCGTGAAGGTTCGAGTCCTTTCCTGGGCACCATTTTGGTGGTGACCTCCCCCGCACAGAACTCTGTGACAGACGACGGCGCTGATGCGCCTCCGGATCTGATTGGGTGGCATCGATTTAGCTGATGTCTTCGGGACATCAGCGACACGCTCGTCCCCGAGCCAGCCGATAATCCTCCTTTCAACGCCCGCGATGTAGCCGCTGCTGCCGGCTGCGAGTCTCCACCCTCCCCTGGAGGGGGAGGGTCGATCGCACGCGAAGCGGGCGAGCGGGGTGGGGTGATCTCTCCACGCACGCCAGCGCCAGAGGAGAGATCACCCCACCCCGCCTCACGTTTCGCTTCGCTCTCCGTGAGGCGACCCTCCCCCTCCAGGGGAGGGTGGGCACCGCCTTCGTGTTGAGTGATCACCATGACCGCCGTGGTCCTTCTCGTTTAGGGCAAGACCTATCAGCCTCGCGGCGCGCTTTGCGCCCGAGCCATGCCGATCGTCTCGCCCTCGATATCATGAGGGCGCAGGGAGAGCCGGGTGCCGACCGCACCCATGGCCCGCCAGCGAAGGAAAATGCTGGCGGCAGGAACCACAGGTACGCGCCGGATCATCCGGCCCTCCCTGCGCGATTGGTTTTAACGGCTGCTTCGCGTTCTCCCTGGTGCGCCGGGCTTGTTGGCCACCATCCTCAACCCGAAGCGAAAGCTTCGTCATGAGTTGATATCAGCGTCGGGATATCAGGACCGCGCGACTTGACCGTGCGTGCATCGCCGTTCGTCCGCGCGAACTAATTCACGCTGCGTCGACACACGCCCATCGCATCCCACTGCCAACGATCCGTGACGGTCGCGAAACGCCCCTCATGCGGCAGCAGGGACGCGCGGAAATGTGCAGGTGATTTGCCCGACGGCGCAACGTTTCAGCATGCGACATAATAACTCGACGGGCTGCCTCAAACAGGTAGTCCTCGAAACCATTATCGCAGCCGTCAAACGTCGGTCCCTCGGGGGGGCTGCCGTGACAGAAATCTGGGTTGATTGCACAACAATCCTGGCGGGATGAAGCCGTAGCCGAAGTGTTTATCAATCGCCGCACCTGGCGGGGATCATGCTGCGCAGATATCATTGAAATGTTGTTGGAGTTCTGAAGTAGATCACATCTGGTGCAGGTGACGGTCCAGGCTTTGCTGCCGCACAGGGAGCGATAACAATGGCATCAGCGTACGGATACGGCAATCTAAAGAGATTCAGCGACGAGTGGGACGAATTACATAAGAATCCAAAGAGCGATGAAATTGAATGGATCAGCGCAAGTCGCGCCTTGCAGATGTTAAAGAGCCTCCAACTTTCGATCGCAACGCGGCGGATCTGTGAGCGAGCTAACCATGGACTTATCCGTGCTCGTGCTGAACGCCTTCAAATAAATGAGAAGCAGTTCGAGGATAGGGACATTCCCCGTGCGTTTTGGTGGGCTCACGGAGAGATCGCGCTAAAACAACAATGGGATTCCGGCGACTTTTCCACTTGGCTGGATAGCAAGATTCAGATCTTTGCGTACGGCGTGAAGTTTGATCGTGCCGCGATCGAGAAGATTTTGCCGGTGGAAGCCGTGAAGCCTGAAGTTGTTCCGCTCGTAGCTGGCGGTCGTCCACCGGCTGAGTGGTGGGATGACCTATGGGTCGAGATATGCCGACAGCTATACGAGGGCGACCTGAAACCAGAGAAGCAAGCTGACATCGAACAGGCCATGCTTACGTGGCTCACGGCCAAGGGCCACAATGCCAATGAAAGTACCGTGCGGCCGCGTGCCCGCAAGTTGTGGGCAGCCATAAAAGGCAAAAACTAGGTTTCTGGCCCTTTCTACTCTTACCTGCCCGACGTTAGGCCCGAACTTCCGCATGATGATCAGCACATTACTGGTGCGTTGCAGCGCCGACCGTAGCGGTTGACGCTCGCCTGCATCGGTTAGCGCTACTGGCCCCAATACGGGAGAGATCGGAAATGAGCTCGCGCGACAGGTTCGACAGCTTCAATAAGGTTGTTGTGGCCGTTGCCACCCTGATCACTGCTATCACTGGCGCCGCCAGCGTCGGCCACACCATAGGCTGGTGGTGATGCTCTAGATATCGCGAATTTGATCCAGCAAAGGCACGAATATCTATGATGATGAGTCGGTGTTTGCCGGGTCGACCTTCCAGAGCAGCCATAGGCTAAAGGTGACGAAATGTCTGGAGCAAGAAGCCGGCGCCCTTGATCGACTTAATCCCGTAGTGAATTTCTTACGCGACCCTTCCACTCATAACCGGTGTCGTCCCCGCGAACGCGGGGACCCATACCGCGTGATGTCTGAAATGGGCAGTCGGCACGTTCCGCGTACCCCACTCCGTTCGGTGGTTATGGGTCCCGGATCTGCGCCCGCCGACGCGTTGCGTCGGCAGGCTTGTCCGGGACGACAGCGGAGCATGTGGCTGTCACGCCAACGATCGCAGGCGGCGGTTCGCCGGCCGAGGCTCGCGGCCGAGGCCGGCGACCGCCCAGTCCAGCTATCCCTTGTACCCCATCAACAACCGCGGCAGCCACAGCGAGAAGGCGGGGACGTAGGTCACGAACATCAGGGCGGCGATCAGGGCGGCGTAGAACGGCAGGATGGTGCGCATGACGGCGCCGACCGAGATGCCACCGATGGCGCAGCCGACGAACTGCGTGGTGCCGACCGGCGGGGTGTTGAGGCCCAGCGCGCAGTTGATCAGCATCAACATGCCGAACTGCACCGGATCCATGCCCGCCTTCATCGCGATCGGCAGGAAGATCGGGGTGCAGATCAGGATGGTGGCCGCCATGTCCATGAACGTGCCGAGCAGGAACAGGATGACGTTGATGAGCAGGAAGATCATCCAGGGCTGCGTCGACACCTTGCTCATCAGATCGCCGGCGAAATCGGCGACTTCGTACAGTCCCATCAGATACTGGAACATGGTGGAGACGCCGATCAGGAGCAGCACCACGCCGGTCGTCTTGACCGCCTTGGCGGCGGCCCGCAGGAAGTTCTGCAGGGTCATGGTGCGGTAGATGAAGAACGTCAGCAGGATCGTGTAGGTGACGGCGACGGCCGCGGACTCGGTGGCGGTGAAGACGCCGGACAGGATGCCCGCTAGGATGATGCCGACGATCAAGAGGCCGGGCAGCGCCGCCGCGAACGAGCGGAACACTTCGGACCAGCCGGGAAACTTGCCGGCGGGATAGCCGCGCTTCACGGCGACCGCGTAGGCCGCGACCAGCATGCAGACCATCAGCACGAGCGCCGGAAGAAGACCGGCGGCGATCAGCGCGCCGATCGACACCTTGCCGCCGGCGGCGAGCGCATAGATGATCATGTTGTGACTGGTCGGCATCAAGGCGCCGACCAGTGAGGCGTGGGTGGTGACGTTGACGGCGTAGTCGGTGTCGAACCCTTCCTTCTTCATCATCGGGATCATCACCGCGCCCATCGCCGACACGTCGGCCACGGGCGAGCCGGAGACGCCGCCGAACAGCGTGCAGGCGACGACGTTCGACATGCCTAGCCCGCCGCGGATGTGACCGACGAGATTCTTGGCGAGCTGCACGATCTTATCGGCGACGCCGCCATGCAGCATCAGCTCGCCGCTGAAGACGAAGAACGGGATGGCGAGGAACGAGAAGATGTTCATCCCCGACATCATCTGCTGGAAGATGACGGCGACCGGCAGGCCTTCATAGAGTATGGTGCAGATCGCCGAGAGGCCGATCGCAAACGCAACGGGAACGCCGAGGACCAGGAAGCCGAAGAAGGTGACGCCGAGAATGATCAGTTCCATGACGGGACGACCTCTTCGCCGCGCAACAGAGCCATGATGTGCTCGATGGAAAACATGACGATCAGGATTCCCGAAGCGATCAGCGGCACGTAGCGGACGACTTCGGGCAGGCCGAGATTGGCGATCTTCACGGTGCCCACGGAGGCGCCGAGGATCCAGCCGTTGTAGGCCATCGCGACGCCGAACATCGCGACCAGCACGTGGATGACGAGCTCGATCTTTTCCCGCATATGATCCGGCAGCATCACGAGGAGGCTGTCCATGCCGATATGGCCGGCGTCGCGAACGCCGACGGCGGCGCCGATCAGCGTGACATAGAGGATCAGGACCAGCGCCAGATTCTCGGTCCAGGTCGGGCTGGAGTTGAGAACGTAGCGTCCGAACACCTGGTAGAACACGATGGTGACGATGACGAGCAGGCCGGCGACGGACAGATACATGCCGACGCGCGCGATGACGGCGTTGATCCGCGAGAGCAGGCCGGTCGACGGACGTCCCTCCTGCTGCTCGTGGTCTCCAACATGAGGATCTGTCATTCCCGGCCCTCCGTGGCCTGAGTCCGGTGCCGCCGCACGGCGACGCCGGACCCGGTCCCTATTTTTATGTGGTTCTTACTTGGTGTCCTGGATGCGCTTGACGAGGCTCGAGAGCTTCTCGTCGCCGGCGAACTTCTGGTACACCGGCTTCATCGCGTCGACGAATTCCTGCTTGTTGGCGATTGTCACGACCTGGACGCCAGCGGCCTCGACGGCCTTGCGGGAGGTCTGCTCGCGCTCGTCCCAGAGCTTGCGCATGACCGGCACGGAGTCCTTGGCCGCCTTGCGGATCATCGCCTGATCCTCCTTGCTCAGCGTGTCCCAGACCTTCTTGGACATCACGAGGACTTCGGGCGCCAGCGAGTGCTCGGTGACGTTGTAGAACTTGGCGGCCTCGAAGTGACGCGAGGACTCGTAGGACGGCCAGTTGTTCTCGGCAGCGTCGACGAGGCCGGTCTTGAGCGCGGTGTAGACCTCGCCATAGGGCATCGGGGTCGGGTTGGCGCCGAGGCTCTGGATCATGCCGACCCAGAGGTCGGACTGCTGGACGCGAATCTTCAGGCCCTTGAGATCGGCGAGCGACTTCACCGGCGCCTTGACCGTGTAGATCGAGCGCGCGCCGCTGTCGTAATAGGCCAGGCCGACCAGGCCGGCGGGCTCCATGGCGGCCAGGATCTCATCGCCGATCGGCCCGTCCAGGACGTTGCGCATGTGCTGCGTGTCGCGGAACACGAAGGGCAGGCAGAGCGCGACGGTCTCCGGCACGAAATTGTTGAGCGGCGAGGAGTTGATCCGCATCATGTCGAGCGCGCCGATCTTGAGCTGCTCGATCGTGTCCTTCTCGGAGCCGAGGGCGCCGTTCGGAAACACCTTCACGCCAAGCTTGCCGCCGCTCGCGGCTGCGAGCTGCTTGCCCATGAACTTGACGGCTTCGACGGTCGGATAATCGGCGGGGTGCACGTCGGCGGAGCGGAAATCGCGCGCGGTCGCCAAAGGCGACGAGACCGCCAGCACAGCGGCCGCAATGATACCTGTAAGTGCCTTCATCTTGGCTTCCTCCTCAATTGATTATGTCGTTGTTGTTGGGCAGATGCTGCAGGCCGCCTTGGGTCGCTGCACTCCAGATGCGAAGTCATGCGACAATATCACGCGTACGGCCAGTGGCATTTTCTGTCCAAGCCAAAGGCGGCATCGATCAATGCAAGAGTTGCATCGATCGATTGGGTGCGATCTGGCGCGATGCAACCAGCGGGTCGACCGCCTCAATGACGAAGGCGCCGCCTCGAACGGCCGCGGAGACATTGCCGGCGCCACCTCAGATGCGATCACCTGGCCCTGTCCGGCCCTTGCGCCCGGGCGGCGGGGCTGGCATTCCCACGGCTGATCTCCGGACCGGCCCGGCGGGTTTGCCGGTTGGTTACCAGCGCCGGGCTACAGCCGGTTCCCGAGCGCTTCCCGCGGCGTTGCTCCGGCCCGTCGCGTCCGATTTCGATTCGACGAGGTTTTGAGAGCCATGACCGTACGCCTGCACCGCGGCGACCTGCCCGATCTTTCCCGCTATACCACCTCGGTGGCGATCGACACCGAGACCATGGGGCTCAATCCGCACCGCGACCGGCTGTGCGTGGTGCAGCTGTCGCCCGGCGACGGCTCGGCCGACGTGGTGCAGATTCCCAAGGGGCACACCGATGCGCCGAACCTGAAGGCGCTGCTCGGCAACCCGGACATCACCAAAATCTTCCACTTCGCGCGCTTCGACGTCGCGGCGCTGTTTCACGCGTTCGGGGTGATGCCGCAGCCGGTCTATTGCACCAAGATCGCCTCGCGGCTGGCGCGCACCTATACCGACCGCCATGGTCTCAAGGACCTCGTGCGCGAGCTGCTCAACGTCGATCTCTCCAAGCAGCAGCAGTCGAGCGACTGGGGCGCCGAGCAGCTCAGCGAGCCGCAGCTCGCGTACGCTGCCTCCGACGTGCTGCATCTGCATGCGCTGCGCGAAAAGCTCGACGGGATGCTGGCGCGCGAAGGGCGGCTGGCGTTGGCGCAGGCCTGCTTCGCGTTCCTGCCGCACCGGGCGACGCTCGATCTGGGCGGATTCGAGGCTGAGGACATCTTCGCGCATTCCTGAGGGGGGCGAATCGCAGCCGCGTTCACGATCATTAATGTCTCGTAATGATCGCGAGGCCCCTGGGTCGCGATTTAGCGCCAGTTCCAGGCTGCAATGGTGGGGCCCCCCATGGTAGGATGGGCGCTGTTTCGCGCGCATCCCGTGTCCGTCGGAGCCCTGGTGAACTCGGTCCACAACCCCGCCTATGATCCCACCCTGCAGGCGCGCTTTGCGGTCGCGGCGCGCCACAGCCGCTTCGTGCGCGTGCTGCGGGTCGCGGTGCCGGCGGCGGTGGGACTGGCGATGGCGGTCGTGATCGGCATCGCGCTGTTCAATCCGTTCCACATGGAGATCAACACCCCGAATCTCACCGGCAACCTCGTCATCTCCGGCCGCAAGATCACGATGGAGACGCCGCATCTCACCGGCTTCACGCCGGACCAGCGGCCGTATGATCTCGTCGCCCGGAGCGCGGTGCAGGACCTCACCGATCCGGATCACGTCGAGCTCAATATTCTCCGTGCCAAGGTGCTGATGGAGGATCAGTCGACGGTGACGTTGAGGGCGAATACCGGCGTGTTCGACACCAAGCAGCAGCAGCTCGAGCTGACGAAGGACATCCTGCTGACGACGTCGACCGGCTACGAGGCGCGGCTGAGCCGGGCCTCGGTCGACATGGCCAAGGGCACCGTGAGCTCGGACGAGCGCGTCGACGTCAAGCTTACCAACGGTACGCTCTCCGCCGACCGCCTGCGCATCACCGACAATGGCGAGGTCATCCGCTTCGAGGGCAATGTGATGATGAACCTCGACAATATGAATGCCGCTCCGGCCACGACGGCGAGCGCCGATCCCGGCCGTCCGGCCCGCAACGTGAAGTGAGCTCATGACCACGTGCCGTTTCATTCCCGTAGCGATTCGCGGCGCCGGCTTCGGCGCGCTGGCGTTGCTCGCGCTTGCCGACTCATCGCAGGCGCAGAGCGCGACCACCGGTGTTCCGAACGCGCTGCAGGGATTTTCCCAGAACCGCGACCAGCCGATCCAGATCGAGGCCGCTGCGCTCGAGATGCGCGACAAGAAGAAGGAGGCGACCTTCACCGGCAACGTCAAGGTCGTGCAGGGCGATACCACCATGACCTCGAAGTCGCTGGTGGTGTTCTACGACGGCGGCGCCCAGCAGGGCGGCGCCAAGGCGACCAAGGCGACGCCGGCTGCGACGCCCGGGCCGGACGGCAGCTCGGCGATTCGCCGTCTCGAGGCGCGCGGCGACGTCAAGGTGACGCAGAAGGACCAGGTCGTGACCGGCGAGACCGCGGTCTACGACACCAAGACCAACATGATCTCGATGCAGGGCGGCGTGGTGCTGACCCAGTGCAAGAACGTGATGCGCGGCGACCGGCTGACGGTCGACATGACGACCGGCGTGTCGCGCGTCGAATCCGACAGCGGGCGCGGCGTCCAGGTGCTGCTGCCGCAGGCGGGCGCGGGCGCGGGCGGCGGCTGCGGTCCGTCGACGGCCTCGGCTCCGGGCGGCGCCGGGCCGCTGCAGCTCGGTCCAGGCAAATCGAAGTGACTTCAATTATTTAGCAAAACGCCGGCGGCCCAGTTGAACCGCGCCGCTGCTGCCTCTATCTAGCGAGCGGGCGGTTCTGTCGCAGGACCATGCAACGGGAGGCCGTGGAACCCGTTGCGTGGCTGCGAAAGAGTGATGCCGGACACGATTGCGATCTTGCGATCGGTCGCCTGCGTGGCGACCGCGACTTCGCCGTCAGACGACGAACTCCGGAGCGCGGCCTCCCGCGCTTTGGCCGGCCTCGCGCTCCCTGTGATCCGCGAGAGGTGAGATGCGTTCGCTCGCGGTGGGCGGGCGAGCCAGCGCTGCGGTCGATGACGGGCAGCCTCGAAGGGCGTAAGCGAAGCGGGGATGGTGGATCTACTCGGCATGTTTCGTGGGCGTCCCGCCAAGCGCGGCCAGCGAGGCTCCTCGCGCCGGCGCGACGACATCACGGCCATGGACGATCCGTTCGGCAGTTCCTACAGCGATGATCCGCTCGCCGCGCTCGCCGACTCCGTGCGCGACGAGGCGGTGCCGCGCATCAATCCGCGCTCGCCGCAGAACACCGAGCAGATCCAGCGCAAGCGGCCGGCCTCGCAGCCGATGCCAGCCAAGCCGCGCAACAATGGCGTGGGGGGCGGCCCGCAGCTGCTGCGCCGGCCGGGCTTCCTCGCCGTGCATTCGATCGAGAAGAGCTTTGGCAGCCGCCAGGTCGTGCGGGGAGTGTCGATCTATGTCCGCCGCGGCGAGGCCGTCGGCCTGCTCGGGCCGAACGGCGCCGGCAAGACCACCGTGTTCTACATGATCACCGGCCTGATCAAGGCCGATCGCGGCGCCATCGAGCTCGATGGCCATGACGTCACGCGGCTGCCGATGTATCAGCGCGCGCGGCTCGGCATCGGCTACCTGCCGCAGGAGGCCTCGATCTTCCGCGGCCTCACCGTCGAGCAGAACATCCGCGCCGTGCTCGAAGTGGTCGAGCCCTCGCGCAAGAAGCGCGAGCGCGAGCTCGACGCGCTGCTGGAAGAATTCACCATCACGCGGCTGCGCAAGTCGCCGTCGATCGCACTGTCCGGCGGCGAGCGTCGCCGCGTCGAGATCGCGCGCGCGCTGGCGACGCGCCCGAACTACATGCTGCTCGACGAGCCGTTCGCCGGCATCGATCCGATCGCGGTCGGCGACATCCAGCAGCTGGTGCGCCATCTCACCAACCGCGGCATCGGCGTTCTGATCACCGACCACAACGTCCGCGAGACGCTCGGCCTCACCGACCGCGCCTACATCGTCTATGCCGGGCAGATTCTTACCGAAGGCAGCCCGGAGGAGATCGTCGCCGATCCCGACGTGCGCCGGCTGTATCTCGGTGAGGAATTCCGGCTGTAGGATTACGGACGCGGTGTTTGTCGGCTTTTGTCGTCTGCGCGACATCAGGCGGAAACGCTACGATCAACGCTGTTTCCAGCAGGTTCGCGAGGACCGGTAACCTCGTCTTCTCCGCGCGCCATACTCCGTTTTTCTTATTCGTCAAGCCGTGTACATCGCGCGCGGATTAGGATAAGCAAGAATTGGACCAGTAAGGGAATGTTCTTGCTCCCATGGCGTTGACGCAGAGATTAGAATTCCGCCAGTCGCAGTCGCTGGTGATGACACCGCAGCTGATGCAGGCGATCAAGCTGCTGCAACTGTCCAATCTCGACCTCTCCACGTTCGTCGAAGAGGAGCTGGAGCGCAATCCGCTGCTGGAGCGCGCGAGCGACGGTCCGGAAGCGCCGGTCGCCGGCGAGCAGCAGATGTCCGAGCGCGCCGAGTTCTCGGAAGGCAGCGAAGCCAACGGCGACGATTTCGGCGAGGGTGCGAGCGGCGGCGGCGAGAGCTTCGAGGGCGCCCAGGAAGACTGGATGAGCCGCGATCTCGGCACCCGTACGGAGATCGAACAGACGCTCGACACCGGGCTCGACAACGTGTTCTCCGAGGAGCCGGCTGAGGCCGCCGCGCGTACCGCGCAGGACGCAGCGCCGACCACCTACACCGAATGGGGCGGCGGCGCCTCCGGTGACGAGGACTACAATCTCGAAGCCTTTGTCGCGGCCGAGACCACGCTGTCGGATCATCTCGCCGAGCAGGCGGCGGTGGCCTTCACCGCGCCGGCGGACCGCATGATCGGCCAGTATCTGATCGATCTGGTCGACGAGGCCGGCTATCTGCCGGCCGATCTCGGCCAGGCCGCCGACCGCCTCGGCGCCGAGCAGGCCGACGTCGATGCCGTGCTCGGCGTGCTGCAGACCTTCGATCCGCCGGGCATCTGCGCGCGCAACTTGAGCGAATGTCTCGCGATCCAGCTGCGCGAGCTCGACCGCTACGATCCGGCGATGCAGGCGCTGGTCGAGCATCTCGATCTGCTGGCGAAGCGCGACTTCGTTGCCCTTCGCAAGCTGTGCGCCGTCGACGACGAGGACCTCGTCGACATGATCGGCGAGATCCGCAGGCTCGATCCGAAGCCGGGGCTGAAGTTCGGCACCACGCGCACGCAGACCATGGTGCCCGACGTCTACGTCCGTCCCGGTCCCGACGGCGGCTGGCTGGTCGAGCTCAACAGCGACACGCTGCCGCGCGTCCTCGTGAATCAGGTCTATTACTCCGAGCTGTCGAAGACGATCCGAAAGGACGGCGACAAGTCCTACTTCACCGACTGCCTGCAGAACGCGACGTGGCTGGTGCGCGCGCTCGATCAGCGCGCCCGCACGATCCTGAAAGTGGCGACCGAGATCGTGCGCCAGCAGGACGGCTTCTTCACCCATGGTGTCGCGCATCTGCGTCCGCTCAACTTGAAGGCCGTTGCGGATGCGATCCAGATGCACGAATCGACCGTGTCGCGCGTTACCGCCAACAAATACATGGCGACCAATCGCGGCACGTTCGAGCTGAAATATTTCTTCACCGCCTCGATCGCATCGGCCGATGGCGGCGAGGCGCATTCGGCAGAGGCCGTACGTCACCACATCAAGCAACTGATCGATGCGGAAGATCCCTCCGCAATTCTCTCCGATGATACGATCGTCGAGAAGCTGCGCGCCGCGGGCATCGACATCGCCCGCCGCACGGTCGCGAAATACCGGGAGGCGATGCGGATCCCGTCCTCGGTACAGCGCCGCCGCGACAAGCAGAGCATGCTGGCGCATGCCCTCTCGGCCCCTGCCAGCGCCGACCGCACCCGGGATACCGCGTCAGTTTGACCGCTGCGCAAGATTGCGCCTTCACCAAATAGGCTTAGTGTCATACTTGGTTCACATGAATCGAGGCGGCACATGACCCTGCGGATTTCCGGAAAGAGCATCAGCGTCAGCGAAGCGCTGCGTGGGCGCGTCAGCGAGCGCACCGACGAGGTCTTGCGAAAGTACTTCGACGGCAACTATTCCGGCCATGTCACGCTCTCCAAGGACGGTTTCGGGTTCAAGACCGATTGCGCGCTGCACCTCGATTCGGGCATCACGCTCGAGGCCGAATCGAACGCGCCGGACGCCTATGCCAGCGCCGACCAGGCGCTCCTGATGATCGAGAAGCGCCTGCGCCGCTACAAGAGCCGGCTGAAGGACCGCTCGGGGCGCAAATCCCATGCCGCCAATGCGGCGCTCGCCAATCTCGACGGCGCGGTGCTGGATGCGCCGAGCTACGTGATCGAGGCGCCGGCCGAGGGCGACGAGGAGATCACCGGCTACAGCCCGGTGATCATTGCCGAGAACACCACGGCGTTGAAGCGCCTGTCGGTGTCCGAAGCCGTGATGGAGCTCGATCTTTCGGGGGCACCCTGCATGGTGTTTCAGCACGGCTCCAGCGGCCGGGTGAACATCATCTACCGCCGCGCCGACGGCAATATCGGCTGGGTCGATCCGCCGGCGGTGAAGCCGTAGTCCCGCGGATGCGTTCCAGGGATCTTCCGGCGGCGCGAAAACCGGTTCCCGATCAGGCGGTTGGCCGACCGGTTGCGACGTCACGCCACGGCAATGAACAGATGCGATCAAGCGGTTGGGGCGCTGGCGCCTTCAGGCCGCCACGCTCCGGCGATCTTTAAGGATAGGCTGCGGGAACACGCTTGCGGGTGTTGGCACGGCCGTTGCGTTGGGGTAGAAGCCCCACCCATCGGACACGGGTTAAGCCCGCCTGCCGCCTCAGCTTCTTGACGCCGGTCTGTCCCGACCTATTTCGCACCCTGACGGTTCAATCACCTCGGAACGCCCTATGCCGATTACCGATCTGGTCGCACCCGAGGCGATCGTGCCGGCTTTGAAGGTCATCAGTAAGAAGCAGGCGCTGCAGGAGCTGGCAGCGCGCGCGGCTGCGCTGACCGGGCAGAACGAGCGCAACGTGTTCGAAGTCCTGCTGCAGCGGGAGAAGCTCGGAACCACGGCCGTCGGCTATGGCGTCGCGATTCCCCACGGCAAGCTGCCGAAGCTGGAGAAGCTGTTCGGCCTGTTCGCCCGGCTGGAGCGGCCGATCGATTTCGAAGCCATGGACGGCCAGCCGGTCGATCTCGTGTTCCTGCTGCTGGCGCCGGAAGGCGCCGGTGCCGACCATCTGAAGGCCCTGGCGCGGATCGCCCGCCTGCTCCGCGACCAGGATGTCGCCAAGAAGCTCCGTGCCTCGCGCGACGCCCAGGCGATCTATTCGGTGCTGGCGCTACCGCCCGCTTCCGCGGCCTGACGTCGTATCGCGCCGCCCTGCAACGACCGAGAAAGCCTGCTGACGAGCCTCCGCGCGGCACCGAACCCGTTCGTCCGCGCGGGCGTGTGCAACGGCGTCGGCTCGTAGCCGAACTCGACGACGAGCTCCTGGAATGCCTCGCTGCGGAGCAGGTCGAAATGATGCGGCATCATTCGCTCCTTGTAGATGCCGACCTTCCGGCCGCGTCCCGACGACGTCAGGCCGCGGCCGAGCACATCGAGCTCCGCGGCCGTCTTGCGCGGAAGTCCCAGGTAGTCGCAGATGCGGTTAAGGACAGGAAACGACGACCGCGCCACATCGTCGATCGCGAGCTCTGAATAGAGCTCTTCGAACTTCACGGTCAGGCAGGCTGGCGAGTCCAGCCAGCTCATGAACTTCTTGATGCCCGATCGGGGCAAAGAGAGGAGGGTCGATGTGATTCGGGAGGCGTCATCGGGGTGAGCGGCCGATCCGGCCGACCGCAGATAGGCGTTCCACTTCCGCATCTTCGGATAGGCCGCCGAGTGGTAGACGAAGTCGACCCAGCTCACGACGATGTCGCGGGGGTCGCGGACGATGAACAGCATCTTGTGTTCCGGTCTGCCCAGGAGATATTGCTCAAGATACGGACAATACTCGGTGTGCGAGGCGCAGGAGTAGCCGGAGCGCAGGGCCGACGCCCAGAGCGGGGCCGGAAGCGCGCGTCCGTAGTCGAGCGAACCGTCCGGATTCAGCTTGCTGATCGATGACGTGTAGGTGTGATAGCCGACATCGACATGACCGCCCAGCGCTCTGACGAGTTCGACCAGCAGGTACGTCCCCGCTTTCGGCACGCTGTTGCAGATGACGTAGTAAGGGCTCGGCCCCGGCGGAGGACTGTCAAGAAAGACGTGCCGGTTGGGTAGGGTCCCGAGTGCAAGTTCTCGAAAGACGCCTGCATCAAGCCGTGATCCATGCATTTGCCATCCCTACACATGCTCGTCACACAGCGGACTAGCGCGTGCCGCAACAGGGACAACTTAAGGATTGGACACCTTCGCCTTAAACCGTGTCGGATTGTATCTGGTTGTCAAATCGACCGTTCCGGACATCGACGGAAACATATTTCTCAAAAGCACTTCGGCAGCCGCTTCGTCCTTCCCCGGCTATCGCAATGATCTCGCCATGTAGCGCACCGTCTTGGCGCCGCCATGGATGCTGGCCGCCGCCAGCGGCGCGAAGCCGAGCGCAGCATGAAACGCGTCCGACTGCGGATTGGGCGGATCCAGATTGACCTCGCAGACGATGCGGTCGTGGTCCGCCGCGGTCGCTTCCCGAATCAGCTCCTCATAGAGCTGCCGCGCCAGGCCCCGGCCGCGGGCGGCCGGCGCCACCACGATGCGGTCGACATAGATGAACCGATCGTAGCGCGCGCGAAACCAGCGGTGATTGGGATTGTCATAGGCGGCGGCGTGGTCCAGCGCGATCATCAGCGCATCGGCCTCGCCAATCCGCCAGGCCCGCCATGCCTGATCGAGCAGCTGCATGAACGTTTCCGGCGTGAGCCACGACAGCTCGGAGGCATGCGCGTTGTTGAGCGCGAGCAGTGCGTCCGCGAGCGCAGGATCTGCACGCAACCCGGCTGCGCTCATGGGTGTTGTCAGCAACGTCATGCGCGGCGATCGTTCCAAGCAGCCCAGCAGAAAAAAGGGCCGTCTCCGTTTCCGGGGACCGCCCTCGTGTCAGTCCGTGAGCCGCGTGCTCCTCATGAGCATCGAGTCTCACGAGAGCGGTCGCTGCAAGCGCTGCGGCTCGGCCTTTGCGTCAGTGGACGCTCACGGCCTGGAGTTCGTGGCTCCACGCATTCGCAATCGCTGCTTCGCGGCTGTCGGTAAGCATGATCGGCGTGCCGTCGGCGGCATGCAAGGCGAACAGCTTCAGTCCCGGCGCGATGTGCGGCGCCTGCGGAAACAGTCCCGGTACGTCTTCAGAGCGGATCTGCTTCACATAAGCGATGTGGCCCTCGCCCAGGGTCGCCAGTGACTCCAGGGAGACGGGGGATTCCGACGCGACATTACCTTCAGTCATGGTCTCGACTCCTTCTGAGACTCAAGCGGTCGAGTCCGCTACTCGTTCCATCAAACCATTATTCGTGTTCATTGATAGCGATTGTCTTAACGATCCGCTCAGGCTCCGGCCTGGCCAGATCGACCGACAACAACCCGTTCTTCAGGTCCGCACCGAGCACATGCATTCCCTCCGCCAGCACGAAGGTGCGCTGGAAGTGGCGCGCGGCGATGCCGCGATGAATGTATTGCCTGGTCTTGTCGTCCTGCTGCCGGCCGCGGATGACGAGCTGGTTTTCCTCAATGGTGACATCGAGTTGGTCGCGGGTAAAACCCGCCACAGCCAGCGTGATCCGCAGACGCTCGGGCTGGCCATTGGTGCGCTCGAACCGCTCGATATTGTAGGGCGGATAACCGTCGGCACCTTTGACGACGCGGTCGAGCACGCGCTCGATCTCGTCGAAGCCCAGCAGGAACGGACTGGAGAGCGAAGGAACACGAGACATGGTTTACAAAGTCCTCTCGAAGCGACTTTGATGTATCAGGGCCCTGACGGCACCCCTTGAGCAGCAATATGGGCACGATCCGGGGCGCGTTCAAGCACCCCGAATGCGCCGGAACGGCCAGCCTGTGGAAGGGTTTAAACGGACAGCCGCTGCCGGCCGTCGGCCGAGAACAGATGCAGCTTGGCCCGCGGCGCCACGGCGCGAATCCGCGCGCCGATCTCCGGCGCGGCGGTGCCCGGCAGCCGCACGATGATGTCGTTGGCGGTCGCGGTGAGCCGGTCATCGCTGCCCATATCCTGGCGCGCGCCATAGACATAGGTCTCGGCGCCGACATGCTCGATCGCCTCGACGCGGAGGTCGAGCCCGACCCCGCCCGCCGGAACGGTGTCGCCGAGCTGGAAATCCTCAGGCCGGATGCCGAGCTGGCCCGCCTCTGCGGGAACCGCGTCGGCGCCGTGCAACTGGGCGCGCACGCCATCGGTCGGCATCAGGTTCATCGGCGGTGCGCCGATGAAGGACGCGACGAAGGTGGTCGCGGGCTTCTGATAGATGTCGAGCGGATTGCCGATCTGCTCGACCTTGCCGCCGTTCATCACCACCAGGATGTCGGCGAGCGTCATGGCCTCGAGCTGGTCGTGGGTGACGTAGATCGCGGTGGTGTTGAGCCGGCGCTGCAATTTGCGGATCTCGACCCGCATCGCGATGCGCAGCTTGGCGTCGAGGTTGGACAGCGGCTCGTCGAACAGGAACACCTTGGGTTGGCGCACGATGGCGCGGCCCATCGCCACGCGCTGACGCTGGCCCCCGGACAGCTGCCGCGGCTTCCGCTCGAGCATGGAGCCGAGCTCGAGAATGCGCGCGGCGTCCTCGACGCGCGTCCTGATCTCCTTCTCCGCCATGCCGCGATTGCGCAGGCCGTAGGCCATGTTGTTATAGACGGTCATGTGCGGATAGAGCGCATAGTTCTGGAACACCATCGCGATGTCGCGATCGGCAGGCTCGATGGCATTGACGATGCGGCCGCCGATGTCGATCTCGCCCGACGTGATCGTCTCGAGCCCCGCGACCATCCGCAGCAGGGTGGATTTGCCGCAGCCCGACGGCCCGACCAGCACGCAGAACTGACCATCGCCGACATCGACATCGACGCCTTTGATGGCTTCGAAGCCGCCGGGATAGACCTTGCGGACGTTGCGGAGTGTGACGTTGGCCATGGGTTACCTAGCGAATAGCGAATGGGGAGTGGCGAACAGGGAAGGGGACGAAGCGAGCCGTTGCGCGAACATCCCTGTTCGCCACTCGCCATTCGCTATTCGCCCCCTCGTCACTTTTCCGTCTCCACCAGCCCCTTGACGAACAGGCGCTGCATGACGACGACGACGAACACCGGCGGCAGCATCGCGAGCACGGCGGTCGCCATGACGACCGGCCACTCCGTCAGCGCGTCGGTCGTCGTGATCATCTTGCGGATGCCGATCTGGATGGTCTGCATGTCGTCGCGCGTGGTGATCAGCAGCGGCCAGAGATATTGATTCCAGCCGAGGATGAACAGGATCACGAACAGCGCCGCCATGTTGGTGCGCGACAGCGGCAGCAAGGTGTCCCAGAAGAAGCGGAGCGGCCCGGCGCCGTCGATGCGGGATGCCTCCAGGAGCTCATCCGGCACGGTCATGAAGAACTGGCGGAACAGCAGCGTGGCGGTGGCCGAGGCGATCAGGGGCAGCGCCAGCCCCGCATAGCTGTCGAGCATGTGCAGGTCGGCGACGATCTTGTAGGTCGGATAGATGCGCACCTCGACCGGCAGCATGAGGGTGATGAAGATCAGCCAGAAGATCGGCATGCGGAACGGGAAGCGGAAGTAGACGACCGCATAGGCCGAGATGATCGAGATCGCAATCTTGCCGACGGCGATCAGCAGCGCCATGACCAGTGAGTTCAGCAGCATGGTCGCCACCGGCTCGCGGGTCGAGCCGCTCGTGCCGACGAAGATGGTCTGATAGTAGGTCGACAGGAAGTGCCCGCCCGGCAGCAGCGACATCTGCCCGTTGGCGATGACCGCATTGTCCTGCGTCGAGGCGACGAACGCGAGATACACCGGGAACGCCACGATCGCGATTCCGATCCACAGGATGGCGTGCGCGACGTAGCGTCGAATGCCTTCTTGCTCGACCATCAGTAGGTCACCTTGCGCTCGACGAAGCGGAACTGGATCGCCGTCAGCACGATGACGATGACCATCAGAACGACGGATTGTGCGGCCGACGAGCCGAGATTGCCGCCGAGCAGGCCGTCCGTGTAGACCTTGTAGACCAGCGTCTCGGTGGACTTGCCCGGGCCGCCACGGGTCATCGTGTCGATGATGCCGAACGTCTCGAAGAAGGCGTAGACGATGTTGATGACCAGCAGGAAAAAGATGGTCGGCGACAGCAGCGGGAAGGTCACGGTCCAGAACCGCCGCATCGGCCGCGCGCCGTCGATCGCGGCGGCCTCGAGCACGCTGCGGGGGATGCTCTGCAGCCCGGCGAGGAAGAACAGGAAGTTGTAGGAGATCTGCTTCCAGGCGGCAGCGAGGATGATCTGCAGCGCCGCCTGGTCGCCGTCGAGCAGCGGATTCCAGTCGATGCCCATCGCGCGCAGATAGCGCGAGATCACGCCGAGCGACGGATGCAGCATGAAGATCCAGAGCACGCCCACCACCGGCGGCGCGACCGCGTAGGGCCAGATCAGCAGCGTCCGGTACAGCGTGACGCCGCGCAGCGGCTTGTCCGCCATGACCGCGAGCAGCAGCGCGACCGAGAGCGACGAGAGCGCGATGGCGAAGGAGAAGCCGAAGGTGCGGAGAATGGCTTGAAAATAGTCAGGCTGACTGAGCAGGTCGGCGTAGTTCTCGAACCAGACGAAGCTCGTGGACAGGCCGAACGCGTCCTGCAGCAGGAACGACTGGATAACGGCCTGGATCGCGGGCCAATAGAAGAAAATCAGCACGATCGCGAGCTGGGGAGCGACCAGCACGAACGGCAGCAGTTTTGATTGGAAGATGGCGTTCTTCTGCATGGTCGGTCGGCGAGCCGGCAGGCCGCGGGTGGCCTGCCGGCTCTTGGCCTCACTTCACGGCCGTCTTTTCGAACTGGCGCAGCATTTGGTTGCCGCGCTCGACCGCGGCGTCCAGCGCCTGCTTGGCGGTCTTCTTGCCGGCCAGAGCCTGCTCGATCTCCTCCGACCAGACGTCACGCAGTTGCACCATGTTGCCAAGACGCAGGCCGCGGGAATTCTCCGTCGGCTCCTTGTTGGTCAATTCGAGCAGCGGCGTCTCCAGGTAGGGCTGATCCTTGTAGAAGCCCTCGGCCTTGGCCTTCGCGTAGGCCGCCTTGGTGATCGGCAGATAGCCCGAGGCCTTGTGGATATAGACCTGACGATCGGTGTCCGAGAGGAAGGTCAGGAACTTCGCCACGCCCTTGTATTCGTCCGCGCTCTTGCCGCCCATCACCCAGAGCGAGGCGCCGCCGATGATCGAGTTCTGCGGTGCGCCCTTGGCGTCGGGATAATAGGGCATCGGCGCAGCGGTGAAGGCGAACTTGGCCTGCGCCTTGACGTTGCCGAAGAACGCCGACGAGGTCAGGTAGATCGGGCATTCGCCCGAGGTGAAGCGGCCCTCGCCGGTGTTGGTGCGGCCGGCATAGTCGTAGGTCTTGTCCTTCTGCAGCTCGACCAGGTTTTCGAGATGCTTCACCTGCAGCGGACCGTTGAACTCCAGCACGGTGTCGAAGCCGTCGAGACCGTTCGCCTTGCTGGCGAGCGGCACGTTGTGCCAGGCGGAGAGCTGCTCGAGATTGACCCAGGTGACCCACGAGCCGGAGAAGCCGCAGGTCGGATGGCCGGCCGCCTTCAGCTTCTTGGCGGTCTCGAACAGCTCGGGCCAGGTCTTCGGGATCTCGGCGTTGACCTTCTTCAGCTCGTCGAGATTGACCCACATGACGGTGGATGAGGAGTTGAAGGGGAAGGAGAGCATTTCGCCCTTCGAGGTCGAATAGTAGCCGGTGATGGCCGGCAGGTAGCTCTTGGGATCGAACTTCTCGCTGGCGTCCTGCATCAGCTTGTAGACCGGCTTCACGGCGCCGGTGGCGGCCATCATCGTGGCGGTGCCGACCTCGAACACCTGCATGATATGCGGCGCATTGCCGGCGCGGAAGGCGGCAATGCCGGCATTCATCGTGTCGGCGTAGTTGCCCTTGTAGGTCGGAACGACCTTGTAGTCGGTCTGCGAGGTGTTGAAATCGTTGGCGAGCTTGACGATGACGTCGTTGTTGGCGCCGGTCATCGCGTGCCACCACTGAATCTCCGTCACCGCATGTGCGGGTGCGGCGGCGCCAAGGACCAGCGTGGCTGCCGCGGCGGCGGCGGTCCAGAATTGTCGAAGTGACATTAAAAAATACCTCCCATGGAACGTCATCGGCGTCGCGGCCGTAGCAGCGCGAGATGACAGTTTTGTGAATGTATAACCGGTTGGATCGTCAGCGGAAAGCGCGTTCGTCGCGGCTTCGCGGCGGAATGCCGCGACTTGTGCGAGACGGCGCGGCGCCGGGGCGATGCCCCAGGCGACGCTAGCGTGGGGAGACGACAGGCTGATGGCGCTTCAGCGCTTGCGCTCGGCGCACACCGTGCCCTGGGACAGCAGGGCCTGGATCTCGTGCTCCGAGTAGCCGAACTCGCTGAGCACCTCCTGCGCATGCTGGCTGAATTTCGGCGGGGTGGAGCGCAGGGTCGGCTTGCTGCGTTCGAGCCGGATCGGCGACGCGACGCCCTTATACCAGTCCTTTTCGATGACATCGCCGCGGTAGATCGTGTGCGGACTGGTCAGCGCCTGGTCGATCTTCTGCACGGGTCCCGCCGGCAGGCCGGCCGCGAGCAGCCGGTCGCACAGCGGCTCCGCCTCGAATTGGCTGAAGACGGCGGCGAGCTCGCCGCGCAGCGCCTCGCGATTGGCGACGCGATCCTTGTTGCGGGCGAAGCGCGGATCGGTGCCGAGCTCCGGCCGGCCGATTTCCTTGGCGAGCTTGCGGAAGGTGCCGTCATTGCCGACGCCGATGAAGATATCGTCCGTCTTGGTCGGGAAGATTGCGTAGGGAACGAGGTTCGGATGCTCGTTGCCGGTCAGCGACGGCGGCTTGCCGTGCATGAAGTAGTTTGCGGTATGCGGATGCATGATCGCGAGGCCGGTCTCATACAGCGTGACCTCGAGGAACTGGCCGAGCCCAGAGCGCTGCCGTTCCGACAGCGCCATCAGGATGCCGATCGCGGCATAGAGTCCGGTGGTGATGTCGACCAGCGGCACGCCGATCCGCATCGGTCCGCTCTGCGAGGAGCCGGTCGCGGCGATCATGCCGGTCATCGCCTGGATGATCGCGTCATAGCCGGGATTGCCGCCGCGCGGACCGTCGGCGCCGAAGCCGCAGATGCGGCAGTGCACCAGCTTCGGGAATTTCTCGCGCAGCGTGTCGCTGCCGATGCCCCACTTCTCCAAGGTGCCGGGCTTGAAGTTCTCGATCAGCACGTCGGCGGTCTCGAGCATCCGCATCAGCACGACGCGGCCACCCTCGGAAGCGAGATCGAGGCCGATCGAACGCTTGTTGCGGTTGATCCCGACGAAATAGGCAGCGTCTTCGTCGTGGAAGGGAGGGCCCCAGTCGCGGACCTCGTCGCCGGCCGGCGGTTCGACCTTGATCACGTCGGCTCCGTGATCGGCCAGGATCTGTGTGCAGTAGGGCCCGCCGAGCACGCGCGTCAGATCGATCACGCGCAGTCCGGCCATGGCGCCGGGAGCAAATTGGGGTGTCATCGGATGTCGCGAGGTTGGTTTCAGCTCGCGGCCATTAAGCATTGCTGCGGCGCTGGTGCAAACGCGGCTCGCCGAATGGCGCCGTCGCGAAAACGCGAGGCCTGCCCTGCGGCGGGCGCGGGAAAACGCTGCCGCAGGGCGGAATTCAGCCTCAGACGACGGTCAGCTTGACATCGACATTTCCGCGCGTGGCGTTGGAATAGGGGCACACCTCGTGCGCCTTGGCGACCAGAGCCTCGGCGTCGGCCTTGGCGAGGCCGGGCAGCGACACCGCGAGCTCGACGGTGATGCCGAAGCCGCCTTCTGAACGCGGGCCGATGCCGACGGTCGAGGTCACCGACGTGTCGGCGGGAACCTTCGGGCCGCCCTGCGAGCCGACAAACTTCATCGCGCCGATGAAGCAGGCCGCATAGCCGGCCGCGAACAACTGCTCCGGATTGTTGCCGGCGCCACCGCCGCCGCCGAGCTCCTTCGGGGTGGAGAGCTTGACCTTGAGCGAGCCGTCGAGGGTCGCGGCTTCGCCGTCGCGGCCGCCGGTCGCCTTGGCGCTGGTCTTGTAGAGCACGTTCACGGACATGGGGTGTCTCCCGGTTGGATGGACGAATTCAGTGGCGCTATATTGCACGCAATTGAATTGTGAACAATATAATTGTTCGGTAGAAAATTCGTGATCGGGGCGCCGGGCCCGTTGTCGACCCGAGGCGTGCGGGCTCAAGATGCCGATAGGATCGACCTATGGTGACCTCGATGCGAAAGAAGTCCGTGGCTGACGCGCCGCTCCAACTCGGCAACCAGCTCTGCTTCGCCGTCTATTCGACCGCCCATGCCTTCAACCGGGTCTACAAGCCTTTGCTCGACCGTCTCGGCCTCACCTATCCGCAATATCTGGTGATGCTGGTGCTGTGGGAGCGCGACGGCCTGTCGGTGAAGGAGATCGGCGAGCGGCTATTCCTGGATTCCGGCACGCTGACGCCGCTGCTGAAGCGGATGGAGGCGCTGCATTTCATCAGGCGGACACGATCGGCCGAGGACGAGCGTCAGGTGATCGTCACCCTCACCGCCCAGGGCGCGGGCCTGCGCGACAAGGCAAGGTCGATCGTGCCGCCCGCGATCCTGGATGCGACGGGCTGCTCGCTCGCGGAACTGGCCGACCTGCACGGCAAGCTGGTGCGCCTGCGGGAGCATTTGAATGCGGCGGTGGAGGGGTGAGGAGCGGTCAGACTGGACCGAGCAGGCGCTTCTTTGAGAATGCCCGCCCAGAATGCGATTTCAGGTAGGTCTCGAACGCCAACGCGCGATGCTTGTCCGGAAAGGCGCAATACCAGACCAGCATCCACGGCATGAACTTGGACGTGTGAACTGACCGGCCAGCGTTGTGATCCTTCAGGCGCTGTCTGATGTCCGCTGTCGCGCCGACATATTCCTGCTCGGGGAAGGCGAGGCTGCGGATGATGTAGACGTACCACATGCGAAGGCACTCGCCGCGAAGGACTGCGGGCCGGCATTCTGCAATCGGGAAGGGAGTTTGTCATCCCGGCTGCCTGCGTACGAAATCAAGTCGTAAACCGTAGGCAGGCGTGACTCGAGAAAACACCAGCTGGAGAAGATGACGGGCCTCTCAAAGCCCGGCTTCGCCAAGGGGCTTCGCCGGGCACCACGCTTCGCCCTTCGGGCTCCGTCGTGGCTGCGCCACGCGTAGCCCGAAGGGCGAAGCGTGGTGGAGCCAGGCGGGATCGAACCGCCGACCTCTTGCATGCCATGCAAGCGCTCTCCCAGCTGAGCTATGGCCCCTGAACCGAGCCGGCGGTCTGGGTGACCGCCGGGGAGCACCGTGAACCACAGTTCGCGGCTGATCTCAAGTGTCTTCGACGATTATTCTTCGTCGCCGCCGACATCACCGATGATGTCGGTCACGTCCTCGTCGCCTTCTTCCTCGTCGGCGATGAAGGTGGAATCATCATCCTCGTCGTCGTCGAGGGTCTCGTCGATCTCGATGTCGTCCTCGGTCTCAGGCACGACGGCCTTGACCTTGCCGGTGTTCTCCTCGGCATCGGCCTCCTCGAGCGACACCAACTCCTCGGCCTCGGCGGGCTCGACCACGTCGGCCGCCGCAGCGGCACGCGCAGCCTCGCCGCGCATCGCGCGGGTCGGAGCCACCGGCGCGATCGGCACGACCTCGCCGGTGTAGGGCGAGATCACCGGGTTCTTGTTGAGGTCATAGAACTTTTTGCCCGTCGTCGGGCAAATGCGTTTGGTTCCGAGCTCGGATTTGGCCACGTGCAGGCGTCCTGGCAATGTCTGAAAAGCGGTGTCTCACTTGGCTAGTTGCCGCGCCGCTGTCAATAGCGCTGTCAACGGGAAAATCACCGCTCGTGACGGAGGGCGGGGGCTGTGATACCTGCCGCGTCCGAAACACGAGGATCCTGCCGTGAGCACGTCAATCGCCCCGACTCCCCTGGAATCACGCGCCTCCGGGCCCCTCTCGGGCACGATTCGCGTGCCCGGCGACAAGTCGATCTCGCACCGGGCGCTGATCCTGGGGGCATTGTCGGTCGGCGAGACCCGAATTTCCGGCCTGCTCGAGGGCGAAGACGTCCTCAACACCGCCCAATCGATGCGGGCCCTGGGTGCGAAGGTCGAACGCACCGGCGACTTCGCGTGGACCGTCCGTGGCGTTGGGGTCGGCGGCTTCGCCCAGCCGAGCGCGCCGCTCGATTTCGGCAACTCCGGCACCGGCTGCCGGCTGGTGATGGGCGCCGTCGCCGGCTGCCCGATCTCGGCCGTTTTCGACGGTGATGCCTCGCTGCGCAGCCGCCCGATGCGGCGCATCCTCGACCCGCTGGTGCTGATGGGCGCCAAGGTCACCGCCATCGCCGACGGCGGCAAGCTGCCGTTGACCCTGCAGGGGGCCAGCAACCCGGTCCCGATCGAATACCGCACCCCCGTCGCCTCGGCCCAGATCAAGTCGGCCGTGCTGCTGGCCGGCCTCGCCGCGCCCGGCGTCACCACGGTGATCGAGCAGGAGGCGAGCCGCGACCATACCGAACTGATGCTGAAGCATTTCGGTGCCGAGATCGTGACCACGCCGGAAGGCGCCCACGGCCGCCGCATCGCGCTGACTGGCCAGCCGGAGCTAACAGGCGCGCCGGTAATCGTGCCGGCTGATCCGTCGTCGGCTGCGTTCCCGCTGGTCGCCGCGCTGATCGTCGACGGCTCGGATCTCGTGCTGTCGGACGTGATGACCAACCCGCTGCGGACCGGCCTGTTCACGACCTTGCGCGAGATGGGGGCCTCGATCGAGGAGGACGACGTCCGCGGCGATGCCGGCGAGCCGATGGCCCGCCTGCGCGTGCGCGCCTCCAAGCTGCGCGGCGTCGTGGTGCCGCCGGAGCGGGCGCCGTCGATGATCGACGAATATCTCGTGCTGGCGGTCGCCGCCGCCTATGCCGAGGGCACGACCGTGATGCGCGGCCTGCATGAGCTGCGCGTCAAGGAATCCGACCGGCTGGAGGCCACCGCGGCCATGCTGCGTGTTAACGGCGTCAAGGTCGAAATCACCGGCGACGATCTGATCGTCGAGGGCAGGGGCCATGTGCCGGGCGGCGGGCTGGTTGCGACCCACATGGACCACCGCATCGCGATGTCCGCGCTGGTCATGGGGCTGGCCTCCGACAAGCCGGTCACCGTCGACGATACCGCCTTCATCGCCACCAGCTTCCCCGATTTCATCCCGCTGATGTGCAAGGCGGGCGCGGATTTCGCATGATCATCGCCATCGACGGCCCGGCTGCCTCGGGCAAGGGCACCATGGCCAAGCGTCTCGCGGCGCATTACGGCCTCAGGCACCTGGATACGGGCGTGATCTACCGGGCCGTCGCGCATGCGCTACTGACCGCCGGCATCGATCTCAAGGACGAGACGCGGGCGGCGGACGTCGCCATGGCCCTGGATCCCTCGACCTTCGACAACCCGGCGCTCAGGTCGCACCAGGTCGGGTCCGCGGCCTCCGTGGTCTCGGCGTTGCCGAAAGTGCGCGAGGCGCTCGTGGCTTTCCAGCGTCAGTTCGCGAGCCAGCCGCCCGGCGCCGTGCTCGACGGCCGCGACATCGGAACCGTGATCTGCCCGGATGCCGAGGTGAAGATCTACGTCGTCGCCGATCCCCGCATCCGGGCGCATCGTCGCACCCTCGAGGCGCTTTCGCGTGGGGAACC
Organism: Bradyrhizobium sp. SZCCHNR1051; assembly: GCF_032489615.1. Classification (NCBI taxonomy): domain Bacteria; kingdom Pseudomonadati; phylum Pseudomonadota; class Alphaproteobacteria; order Hyphomicrobiales; family Nitrobacteraceae; genus Bradyrhizobium; species Bradyrhizobium sp. SZCCHNR1051. The sequence continues at coordinate 242,713 of NZ_JAUEYJ010000006.1, forward strand.
GGCTGACGAGGCAGCCATTCTGGCCGACATCCTGGCGCGCGACGAGCGTGACCAGAACCGGGCCGTCGCGCCTTTGAAACAAGCCCCGGATGCTTACTTGCTTGACAACTCCCATTTGGATATAGAAGGCGGCGTCCGGGCCGCCATCGATATCGTCGAGGCCGTTCGAGCGGGCCGCCAGCGGGTTTGATTTCCGCCGGCGTCATTGGAGGAATGCCCGCTCCCGCCCTTGACCGTCGATAGCTCGATTGCGGTTCAATCGAGTCCGATCATCCGGACGCACTTCATACGTATCGCATGTGCAGGCACTGCCGGCCCGCGTCGTTTGCGCTTATCGCGCATCGCGCGGACGTCTGGGGATTTGTGGACCTCCAGGCACTGTCCATTCGATGCGCCGATCAACCCAAGCTGGCGAGAATGTCCGCATCTGGAGAACAAATGGCTTCGAGTACCTCTGCTTCTTCCTACAATCCCAGCCGCGATGATTTCGCCGCGATGCTGGACGAGTCCTTCACCAAGGGCAACCTGCAGGAAAGCTCCGTCGTCAAGGGCAAGGTTGTTGCGATCGAGAAGGACATGGCCGTCATCGACGTCGGCCTGAAGACCGAAGGCCGCGTGGCGCTGCGCGAATTCGCCGGGCCCGGCCGTGACAGTGAATTGAAGGTCGGCGACGAGGTCGAGGTGTTCCTCGACCGCATCGAGAACGCGCTCGGCGAAGCCGTGCTGTCGCGCGACAAGGCGCGCCGCGAAGAGAGCTGGGGCAAGCTCGAGAAGGCGTTCCAGAACAACGAGAAGGTCAACGGCGTCATCTTCAACCAGGTCAAGGGCGGCTTCACCGTCGACCTGGACGGCGCCGTGGCCTTCCTGCCGCGCTCGCAGGTCGACATCCGTCCGATCCGCGACGTCGCGCCGCTGATGAACAACTCGCAGCCGTTCCAGATCCTCAAGATGGACCGCCGCCGCGGCAACATCGTCGTGTCGCGCCGGACCGTGCTGGAAGAGACCCGCGCCGAGCAGCGCCAGGAGCTGGTGCAGAACCTCGAAGAGGGTCAGGTTATCGACGGCGTCGTCAAGAACATCACCGATTACGGTGCGTTCGTTGACCTCGGCGGCATCGACGGCCTGCTGCACGTCACCGACATCGCGTGGCGCCGCGTCAACCATCCGACCGAGGTGCTCAGCATCGGTCAGACGGTGAAGGTCAAGATCATCAAGATCAACCACGAGACGCACCGCATCTCGCTGGGCATGAAGCAGCTGCTCGACGATCCGTGGCAGGGCATCGAGGCGAAGTATCCGCTGCAGGCCCGCTTCCACGGCCGCGTCACCAACATCACCGACTACGGCGCGTTCGTCGAGCTCGAGCCGGGCATCGAAGGCCTGATCCACGTCTCCGAGATGTCGTGGACCAAGAAGAACATGCACCCCGGCAAGATCGTGTCGACCTCGCAGGAGGTCGAAGTGCAGGTGCTCGAGGTCGACAGCGTCAAGCGCCGCATCTCGCTCGGTCTCAAGCAGACGATGCGCAATCCGTGGGAGGTCTTCGTCGAGAAGCATCCGACCGGTTCGGTGGTCGAGGGCGAGGTCAAGAACAAGACCGAGTTCGGCCTGTTCCTGGGTCTCGAAGGCGACGTCGACGGCATGGTCCATCTGTCGGATCTCGACTGGAAGCAACCCGGCGAGCAGGTCATCGACAACTACAAGAAGGGCGACATGGTCAAGGCCGTGGTGCTCGACGTCGACGTGGAGAAGGAGCGCATCTCGCTCGGCATCAAGCAGCTCGAAGGCGATCCCTTCGCCGAGCCGGGCGATGTCAAGAAGGGCGCGGTCGTCACCTGCGAAGTGCTCGACGTCAAGGACGGCGGCATCGACGTCAAGATCACCGGCACCGACTTCACCACCTTCATCAAGCGCTCCGAGCTGGCGCGCGATCGCAACGACCAGCGCACCGAGCGGTTCGCCGTCGGTGAGAAGGTCGATGCCCGCGTGATCCAGTTCGACAAGAAGGCCCGCAAGGTGCAGGTGTCGATCAAGGCGTTGGAAGTCGCGGAAGAGAAGGAAGCTATCGCGCAGTACGGCTCGTCCGATTCGGGCGCCACGTTGGGCGACATCCTGGGCACCGCGCTCAAGAACCGCGACTCGAAGTAAGCCTTCGGTTCGCGTGATCAGATCAAAGCCCCGGCGAAAGCCGGGGCTTTTTTTGTTCCAGCGAAGCAGAGATACGCGCTCTGTTCCGGGCGGATCGGCCGTCCGGCCGCTTCGCCGCAAGCCTTCCTTTCTTCAAATTGCGCCGCGATTGATGTAATCGGATAACGAGATATTCAGGCTGCGGATGCAAAACGCGCCGAGACTTCCAGGAGCTGTCCATGTCGCTTGATTCGGATGTGATCGTCGATCGCCGCAGGCTGCGCCGCAAGCTGACGTTCTGGCGCGTCGTCGCGGTGCTGATTGCGATTGCGGCTCTTTCCGCCATCGGTCTGGCGATGTCGCCGCGCGGCCGCACCGCGCTCTCGACCTCTGGCTCGATCGCCCGCGTCAATATCGAGGGCCTGATCCGCAGCGACCATGAGCGCGTCGCGGCGCTGGAGCGGCTGGAGAACTCCTCGGCGGAAGCCGTCATCGTTCACATCAATTCGCCGGGCGGCACCACCGCCGGCTCCGAGCAGCTCTACGACTCGCTGGTGCGGCTGAAGGCGAAGAAGCCGCTGGTCGTCGTCGTGGAAGGCCTGGCGGCTTCCGGCGGCTATATCGGCGCGATCGCTGCCGATCACATCGTCGCGCAGCAGAGCTCGCTGGTCGGCTCGATCGGCGTGCTGTTCCAGTATCCGAATGTCGGCGAGCTGTTGAAGACGGTCGGCGTGAAGATCGAGGAGGTCAAATCCTCGCCGCTGAAGGCCGCCCCCAACGGCTATGAGCCGACCAGCCCGGAAGCGCGCGCGGCGCTCGACGCCCTGGTCAAGGATTCCTATGCCTGGTTCCGCGGACTGGTGAAGGACCGCCGCGCCATGAACGATGAGCAGTTGGAGAAGGTGGCCGATGGCCGCGTCTTCACCGGCAGGCAGGCGATCGAGCTGAAGCTCATCGACGAGCTCGGCGACGAGAAGGCCGCCGTCGCGTGGCTCGTCGCCAACAAGAACGTCAAGAAGGACCTTCCGGTGCGCGACTACAAGCTCACGCCGCGGTTCGGCGATCTGACCTTCCTGCGAACGGCGACCTCGATCGCGCTCGATGCCGTCGGCCTCTCCGGGATCGCCCGCCAGATCGAGCGCACCGGCGTGGTCCAGGCGGTCGATCGGATTGGTCTCGACGGCATGCTCGCGCTCTGGACGCCCGCGCCGGGCAATTGAACCCGCCAAGACCATCCTCAGGGCGATCTTCCCGTTTTGCGTGTGCCATGGCGAGGCCCCGTACCGGGCCTCGCAACCCGATTCATGGCCGCGATGAATGATTTAGCGTCTTGACAGTCCAGCATATTTTCACGGAAATGGGACTTGTCTCCCCGGGTACATTTTCTCGATGATCAAATCCGAGCTTGTTCAGCGTATCGCCGAGCACAACCCGCATCTCTACCAGCGGGATGTCGAGAACATCGTCAATGCGATCCTCGATGAGATCGTCGCGGCGCTCGCCCGCGGTGACCGCGTCGAGTTGCGCGGCTTCGGCGCCTTCTCGGTCAAGCATCGGCCGGCCCGCGCCGGGCGCAACCCACGGACCGGAGCTCATGTCCCGGTGGACCAGAAAAGCGTCCCGTTCTTCAAAACGGGCAAGGAAATGCGCGAGCGGCTGAACCGGGACAATCCCGCCGGCGCCGCAGCTGACGACGCCGACGATTGAAGCATCTCGCGCCGGCCGTGCTAATCGTCTGCGGCTGATTTCGAGGCGAATCCGGCCTGACTGACACGAGCGAGCGCATGCGAAAATTCTTCACTGTCGTGGTCGTCCTTCCGCTGCTGGTGCTGTTCGTCATCTTCGCGGTCGCCAATCGGCATTTCGTTACCGTGTCGTTTGATCCCTTCAACGCGACTGATCCGGCGCTCTCGGCGTCGGTCCCGCTGTTCGCCTTGATCATCGCCGTCGCGATCCTGGGCGTGATCGCGGGTGGCTGTGCCACCTGGATCGGCCAGCGCCGCTGGCGCCGGGCCGCGCGCCGCCATCAGGCCGATGCCGAAGCGGCCCGCGCGCAGGTGGCGCAGCTCAGCGCCGCGGCGCGTGCAAATCAGGGGCCGGCACAATCCCTGGTTCCGGCAGCGCCGGCGCGCCTTTTCGCCCCTTATGGGCGAGACAAGCAGGGCGCCGCGTTGTAGAAGGCGCCAAAGCTCGGCGGCCTTCGAAGCCGCGGGCTTCTGGTGATCCTTTCCGCCCGGACGTGCGTTGTTCATCGATGTCCCTGATCGTCAAAATCTGCGGCCTGACCACGCCCGACACCCTCGCTGCGGCGCTCGACGCGGGCGCCGACATGGTGGGCTTCGTGTTCTTTCCGCCGTCCCCACGCCATGTCGGTCTGACGGCCGCGCGTGAGCTGGGTCGTGACGTCAGGGGCCGCGCGCTCAAGGTGGCGCTGACCGTCGATGCCGACGACGCGACTGTCGAGAACATCGTCGAGACCCTGCACCCCGATCTCCTGCAGCTGCACGGACGTGAAAGCGTCGCGCGCATCCGTGACCTCAAGCAGCGCTTCGGCCTGCCCGTCATGAAGGCCATCCCGGTCGCGACCTCCGCCGATCTCGCGCCGCTGGCGGGCTATGCCGATGTGTGCGATCGCATCCTGTTCGATGCGCGGGCGCCCAAGGATGCGACCCGCCCCGGCGGCCTCGGTGCCACCTTCGATTGGCGTCTGCTACAGGGCCTGAAGCTCGATCGCCCGTTCATGGTCTCTGGCGGCCTGAGCGTCGACAACGTCGCCGAGGCCGTGCGGATCACCTGCGCGGGCGGCGTCGACGTGTCATCGGGCGTCGAGCGGGCGCCGGGTGTGAAGGATTGCGACATGATCCGGGATTTCATTCGCGCGGCGCGGGCCGCTGAAGAGTTGAGCGTTCAATGACGACAGCCATTCCCAATTCCTACCGCAGCGGTCCGGACGACCGCGGTCACTTCGGCATCTTCGGCGGCCGCTTCGTCGCCGAAACCCTGATGCCGCTGATCCTCGATCTGGAAAAGGCCTATGCGGAGGCCAAGGCCGATCCCGCGTTTCATGCCGAGATGAACGGCTATCTAAAGAACTACGTGGGCCGGCCCTCGCCGCTGTACTACGCAGAGCGCCTGACCGAGCATCTCGGCGGCGCCAAGATCTACTTCAAGCGCGAGGAGCTCAATCACACCGGCTCGCACAAGGTCAACAACGTGCTCGGCCAGATCATGGTCGCGCGCCGCATGGGCAAGAAGCGCATCATCGCCGAGACTGGCGCCGGCCAGCACGGCGTGGCGACGGCGACGCTGTGCGCGCGCTTCGGTCTCGATTGCGTCGTCTACATGGGCGCGGTCGACGTCGAGCGGCAGCAGCCCAACGTGATCCGCATGGAGATGCTCGGCGCCAAAGTGGTGCCGGTGCAGTCCGGTGCGAAGACCCTGAAGGACGCGATGAACGAGGCGCTGCGTGACTGGGTCACCAACGTCCACGACACGTTTTATTGCATCGGTACCGTCGCCGGCCCGCACCCCTATCCGATGATGGTGCGCGATTTCCAGTCGGTGATCGGCAACGAGACGCGCACGCAGATGCAGGAGGCCGAGGGCCGGTTGCCGGACTCGCTGATTGCCTGCATCGGCGGCGGCTCCAATGCGATGGGCCTGTTCCATCCGTTCCTCGATGATCCCTCGGTCGAGATCTATGGCGTCGAAGCGGCGGGCCACGGCCTGACGCATCTGCACGCCGCCTCGATCGCCGGCGGCCGCCCCGGTGTGCTGCACGGCAACCGAACCTATCTGCTGATGGACGAGGACGGGCAGATCGAGGAGGCGCATTCGATCTCGGCCGGTCTCGATTACCCCGGCATCGGGCCAGAGCATTCCTGGCTGCACGACGTCGGCCGCGTGAACTATTTGTCGGCGACCGACGAGGAGGCGCTTGCGGCGTTCCAGTTGCTGTCTCGGCTCGAGGGCATCATTCCCGCGCTGGAGCCGGCGCACGCGATCGCCAAGGTCATGGAGCTCGCGCCGAAGAAGCCCAGGGACCATCTGATGGTGGTCAACATGTCCGGCCGCGGTGACAAGGACGTGCCGCAGGTCGGCGATATCCTGCGAGGAAAGGCGAAGGCATCGTGACCAGCCGGATGGATGCGCGCTTCGCGCAGTTGAAGCAGGAAGGCCGCTCGGCGTTCGTCACCTTCGTCATGGGTGGTGATCCCGATCCCGAGACGTCGCTCGCCATCGTCAAGGCGCTGCCGCAGGCGGGCGCCGATATCATCGAGATCGGCATGCCGTTCACCGATCCGATGGCCGATGGTCCGTCGATCCAGGCGGCGGGTCTGCGGGCGCTCAAGGCGGGGATGACCCTGAGGAAGACGCTGCAACTGGTGCGCAGCTTCCGCGAGAGCGATGCTGACACGCCGATCGTGCTGATGGGCTACTACAACCCGATCTACATCTACGGCGTCGACAAGTTCCTCGATGATGCGAAGAGCGCCGGCGTCGACGGCCTGATCATCGTCGACCTGCCGCCGGAGGAAGACAGCGAGCTGTGCATTCCCGCCCTGAAGGCCGGGCTGAATTTCATCCGGCTGGCGACGCCGACGACCGATGACAAGCGGCTGCCGGCCGTGCTCGCGAACACCTCGGGCTTCGTCTACTACGTCTCGATCACCGGCATTACCGGCGCGGCGGCGGCCGATTCGTCCGCTGTTGGAGCCGCCGTGGCCCGGATCAAGCGGCATACGGAGCTGCCCGTCTGCGTCGGCTTCGGCATCCGGACACCAGAGACGGCCCGCGCCATCGCCGCCAATGCCGATGGCGCCGTGGTCGGCACCGCCCTGGTCGATGCGCTCCGCGCCAGCCTCGATGCCGAGGGACGCGCGACTGCCAAGACCGTGAGCGCCGTTGCCGATCTGGCCGCTGCGCTGGCAAGGGGCGTGCACGGGGCGCAACAGGCCGCGGAATAGGCCGTCAACCACTATTCGACCGGGCGTCGCGGCCGTCTTGCCGTGACCCCGCCGTCCCGCCATATATCCGGGCGACCGCAACACGGAGCGACACATGAACTGGCTTACCAACGTGGTCCGGCCGAAGATCCGCAACATCCTGCGCCGCGAGACGCCGGAGAACCTCTGGATCAAGTGCCCGGATTCCGGACAGCTCGTGTTCTACAAGGACGTCGAGGCCAACCAGTTCGTCATCCCCGGCTCCAACTACCACATGCGCATGGGCGCGGTGGCGCGGCTGAAGTCGATGTTCGACAACGAGACCTGGTTCGACGTCGCCCTGCCCGAGGTGACGCCAGATCCGCTGAAATTCCGTGACGAGCGCCGCTATGCCGACCGCATCAAGGATGCCCGGGCGCGGACCGGCATGAACGATGCGGTCAAGGTCGGCTTCGGCAAGCTCGAAGGCATGGGCGTTGTCATCGCCGTGCAGGATTTCGATTTCATGGGCGGCTCGCTCGGCATGGCCGCGGGCGAAGCGATCGTGCGTGGCCTCGAGCTCGCGGTCGAGAAGAAGTCGCCGTTCATCGTGTTCGCGGCCTCCGGTGGCGCGCGCATGCAGGAAGGCATCCTGTCCTTGATGCAGATGCCGCGCACGACGGTGGCCGTGCAGATGCTGCGCGAGGCCAAGCTGCCCTACATCGTCGTGCAGACCAATCCGACCACCGGCGGCGTCACCGCGTCCTACGCGATGCTCGGCGACGTCCACATCGCCGAGCCCGGCGCGCTGATCGGGTTCGCCGGCGCCCGGGTGATCGAGCAGACCATTCGCGAGAAGCTGCCCGAAGGTTTCCAGCGCGCTGAATACCTCCTGGACCACGGCATGGTCGACATGGTCGTGCATCGTCATGACCTGCGCCCGACCCTGGCGCGGCTGTGTCGCCTGCTGACCAAGGCGCCGGCTGTCGAACACGCCAAGCCCGCGCCGCAGCTGCCGCCGCCGGCGAAGGCCGTTGAGGCGGCGGATGCGCCGGCGGTCGCGCCGACCGCGTGAACGATCTCGCCAAGTCACCGCCCTCGCTCGACGAGTTGATCGCGCGGCTGTCCGTGCTGCATCCGAGCAAGATTTCGCTCGGGCTCGAACGCATGCACCGGCTGCTCGGCCAGCTCGGTCATCCCGAGCGTAAGCTGCCGCCGGTGATCCACGTCGCCGGCACCAACGGCAAGGGCTCCACTGTCGCCTACCTCCGCGCCATGCTCGAAGCGGCGGGCCTGCGCGTCCACGTCTTCACCTCGCCCTGGCTGGTGCGCATCAACGAGAGCTATCGGCTCGGCAAGGTCGGCGGCGGCGTCCTCGTCGGCGACGAGGAGCTGATCTCTGCCCTGCTGGAATGTGAGCGGGTCAATGCGGGCGCGCCGATCACCTTCTTCGAGGTCAAGACCGTCGCGGCGTTCGTGCTGTTCGCGAAGCATCCGGCCGATGTCGTGCTGCTCGAGGTCGGCCTCGGCGGCCGGCTGGATTCCACCAATGTGCTCGAGCAGGTCGCAGCGTCGGTGCTGACCCCGATCGGCATGGACCACATGGAATTTCTCGGCGACACCCGCGCGCTGATCGCGGCCGAGAAGGCCGCCATCATCAAGCGCGGCTGTCCGGTGATCTCGGCCGCGCAGGAGCCCGATGCCATGGCCGTGATCGAGCGTGAGGCCAGGCGCCAGCGCGCGCCGTTGTTTGCCGCCGGCGAGAGCTGGCACGTCGGTGTCGAGCGCAACCGGCTCGTCTATCAGGACGACCGTGGTCTTCTTGATCTTCCGGCGCCAAAACTGTTCGGCCGGCATCAGTTCGACAATGCGGGCCTCGCGATCGCGACCTTGCGCGCGGTCGATCAGTTCAAGCTCACCACCAAGGCGTTCGAGGACGGCATCGTCGGCGCTGAATGGCCGGCGCGCATGCAGCGGCTGTCGAGCGGTGCGCTCACCGCCATCGCCCCGCAGGGCGCGGAGATCTGGCTCGATGGCGGCCACAACGCGGACGGCGGCCGCGTCGTTGCGGCGGCGATCGGCGACCTCGAGGAACGCGTGTCGCGGCAGCTCGTCGTGATCGTCGGGATGATGGGCAATAAGGATGCGGCGGCGTTCCTCGCCAATTTCGCGGGCCTGACGCGGCACATCATCGTCGTGCCGATACCCAATGAGAGCAAGGCGATGGCGCCGGCTGATCTGGCCGCCGCCGCGCGCACGCTCGGCATGCGCGTCGAGATCGCCGATGGCGTCGCGTCCGCGCTCGCCAGCATCGCGCGGCTTGCCTATGAGGTCCCGCCGCGTATCCTGATCACGGGGTCGCTCTATCTCGCAGGGCACGTGCTCGACCTCAACGGCACGCCGCCGACCTGAGGGGAATAGCGCATGCGCTTTGCCGCGATCGCAGACGTCCACGGCAACCATCTCGCGCTCGAAGCCGTGCTGGCCGACATCCGGGCGCAAGGCGTGACTGATATCGTCAACCTCGGCGACATGGCCAGTGGTCCGCTCGACGCGCGCAAGACAATGGACTTGCTGATGCCGCTCGAGGCGATGCATGTGCGCGGCAATCATGACCGCTGGCTGATCGATCGGCCGCCGGAGAAGATGGGAGCTTGGGAGCGACCCGCCTACGCCCAGCTCGAAGCTGATCATCGCGACTGGCTGCGCGCGATCCCGGCAACGGCCGTCTATCGGGACCAGGCCTTCCTTTGTCACGCGACGCCCGATGACGATAACGTCTACTGGCTCGAGAGCGTCGCTCAGGACGGTGCGATCACTTGCGCGCCGCTCGATGCGATCGAGAAACTTGCCGCTGATATCTCGCAGCCGCTGATCCTGTGCGGCCATACGCACACGGCCCGCGCGGTGCGCCTGCGCGACGGGCGGCTGATCGTCAATCCCGGCAGCGTCGGTAGCCCCGGCTATTCCTACGACGTGCCGCATCCGCATGTCGTCGAAGCGGGCACGCCCGATGCGCGCTACGCGATCCTGGAGCAGCGGTCGGCCGGCTGGAGCGTGACCTTCCGCCACGTGCCCTATGATCACCAGGCCATGGCCGCGCTCGCGCGCGCCAATGGCGACGGCGAATTCGCCGCTGCGCTCGCGACCGGCTGGATCCGCTGACCTCACGCGAGCAGCTTCAAGGGATCAGCAACCTTCTGCCTGAGCTGCTCGAAGGTGCATTGCCGCGGCGACTTGTCGGGGCGCCAGCGCAGGATCGAGGTGCCGTGGCGAAAGCGCTCGCCGGAGAAATGGTCGTAGCAGACCTCGATCACCAGCTTCGGCTTCAGCGGACACCATTCCGCCGAGCGCTCGGTCGACCACCGGCTCGGCCCGCCCGGCGTATTGCCGGTGAAGCCGGGCGGCGAGATCAGCGGCTCGAGCTTGTCGGTCAGCGCGGGCTTCTCCTCCTTCTTGAGCGCGGAGGTGAAGCCGACGTGGTGCAGCAGGCCGTCATCGTCGTAGAGCCCGAGCAGCAGCGAGCCGACCAGCTTGCGCCCGTTGGCGCCCTTGTTGGTGGCGTAACGGAAGCCGCCGATCACGCAGTCGGCTGAGCGGTAGCGCTTGATCTTCTGCATGCCCTCGCGGTTGCCGGCCTGGTAGGGCAGGTCGAGGCGCTTGGCGATCACGCCATCCGAGCCGCCGCCGGACTGCGCCAGCCAGCTTTGCGCGGTCGCGAAGCGCCTCGTCGCCGGCGACAGCCGGAACGTCGGATGATCCGCGAAGTTCGCTTTCGCGAACGCCTCCAGCGCCGGCCGCCGCTCGTGCAGCGTGTGCGTCACTAGCTCCTTCTTGCCACTCGCCAGCAGATCGAAGGCCAGGAACAGCGCCGGCGTCTCCACCGATAGCTTCTTCACCCGGCTCGCGGCGGGATGAATCCGCTGCAGCAGCGCGTCGAACGAGAACGTCTTCGCCTGCGGCACCACCAGCTCGCCGTCGAGTGTGAAGCTGGTCGCCTTCAGCTCGCGCGCAGCGGCGACAATCTCCGGGAAGTAGCGCGCGAGGTCCTCGCCGGCCTTGGACTGCATCGTCACCGTCGGGCCCTCGCGCGACAGCAGGCAACGGAAGCCGTCCCATTTCGGCTCGTATTGCCAGTCCTCGCCGCGCGGGATTGCGTCCACCGAGCGCGCCTCCATGGCCAGCAGGCCGGATTTGCGGGAGGGCGAGCGACGGGCGCGGGCGGGCATGGCGACATCCGAAAACGCTGACTCACACCCCTCAACGCAAACGGCCGGCGATTCCGCCGGCCGCTCGCCAAAAATCATGGTTCTCGACGTCACACCGCCGACGAGATCCACTGCTGCAGCTTCGCCTTCGGCGCGGCACCGACCTGGCGCGAGGCCATCTCGCCGCCCTTGAACACCATCAGGGTGGGGATCGACATCACGCCGTACTTCGAGGCCGTCTTCGGGCTCTCGTCGACGTTCAGCTTCACGATCTTGACCTTGTCGCCCATCGCGCTCGAGATCTCGTCGAGGGCAGGGGCGATCATGCGGCACGGGCCGCACCACTCGGCCCAGAAGTCGACCACGACCGGACCGTCGGCCTTGAGCACTTCGCTTTCGAAATCGGCGTCGGAAACCTTGCCAACGGCCATGGGATTACCTCGTTCGGTTGGAGGGAGCGGCGCGGACGCGCGGCTTCTGCGTGGGCGTCAAATTAGGAATGGCGTGATGCCGGGTCAAGCGGGCTCACTCAGACGTGCTGGGATGGCAGCATGGCGTCCAGCGCGGAGGCCGGAAGCTCCATGAATTCAGCGGCTTCGGTCCAGAGCAGCACGGCACGGACGTTTCGTCCGGGGTACAATTGGCCGAGCACGGCGCGGTACAGCGCGAGCTGCCGGACATAGGCCGGGGGCACGTCGGCGAGTCCCGAGGGCGGCTGCTGGTTGGTCTTGAAGTCGACGATCAGCACCTCGGCCTCGGTCACCACCAGTCGGTCGATCTGGCCGGAGACCAGCGCCGGCGGCTGGCCGGCCAGTGCGAGGCGGCCCACGATCGAGACTTCCGCCCGGCTCCCGGCCGCGAACACCGCGGCAAAGCGCGGGTCTTCGATGACGGCGAGCACGCGGTCCGCGAGACCCGCACGGTCATCGTCCGGCCAGTCGGCGGCGTTGCGAACCAGATATCGCAGCGCGGCATCGCGCCGCCGCTCCGGCGCCACGTCGGGCAGCGACTGCAGCAGGCGATGCACCAGCGTGCCGCGCTGCATCGCAAGACTGCGCGCCGCCAGCGATTCGCCCGTGCGCACCGGCCGCTCGTCGGCGGATGGATCGGACGGCCTGAGCACGGCGACCTCGCCGGGCGCCTCCACCGCCGCCGTGCGCAGCCAAGCCGGCAGCTCGACCGCCGTCCCCACCATGCGCCGCGTTTCGTCAGCAGCGGTTTCCGCGATGTCCTCGGCCCGCGCATAGCGCTTGACCGGTCCGTCTTCGGTTTCGATCACCTCGACCTGCAGCTCCGCGGCATCGAGCCCGCGCGCCATCAGGTCGTACCAGCTGCCGCCGCGGACGTTGTTCATGTTGCCCGGCATGCAGCCGCCGATGACCAGCCGATCCGCGGCGCGGGTCATCGCGACATAGAGCAGCCGGCGATACTCGTCCTCGGTCTCCTTGAGCATCGCCACGCGTGCCGCCGCGACGGCTTGCGGATCGTCGGCCTTGCGCCCGGCCCAGACCACGATCTCCTGCTCGCCATGCGGCACGTGGATCAGCCGCAGCCGCTGCGAATCCGCCGGCGACGAGGTGGTGTCGACCAGGAAGACGACGGACGCCTCGAGGCCCTTGGCGCCGTGCACGGTCATCACCCTGATCTCGTCGCGCGAGATCTCCATGTCGCGCTTCACCTCGGTGTCGGCGGCGCGCAGCCAGGCGAGGAAGCCCTGCAGCGAGGCCGGCGCCTTGCGCTCGTAGGACAGCGCGAGCTCGAGGAATTCGTCGAGGGCGTCATTGGCCTCGTGACCCAGCCGCGCCAGGACGCGTCGCCGGCCGCCATCGCCGCCGAGCAGCCAGGCATAGAAGGCGAACGGCGTGTCCTCGGCGGCACGGCGCTCGCATTGCTGCAGCCGGCGCAGCACCGCCTGCAGCCGCTCGTCGTCAGCTGCATGGGCGGCGAGCGCCTCGCGCAACGACCCGCGGCGCTGCCAGGCGAGCTTGAACAGATCGTCGTCGTCGAGCCCGAACAACGGGCTCTTCAGCGCGGTCGCCAGCGCCAGATCGTCCTGCGGCAGCAGCAGCGCGTCGGCGAGGTTCATCAGGTCGATGATCGCGATGTGCTCGGTCAGCTTCAGCCGGTCGGCGCCCGCCACGGGGATGCCCGCGTGCTTGAGCGCCTGGATGACAGCGTCGAACGCGTTGCCGCGACGGCGCACCAGGATCAGCATGTCGCCATAGCTCAGCCGCCGTCGCGCGCCGTCATGGCCGGTCATCGTGCCCGTCGAAATCAGCCGCTTGATCTCGGCCTGGATGCGCCTGGAAAGCTTGACCTCGGGGCTCGTGACCGAGACGCCGTCGAACGGCGCACGCCAGCCCTCGATCTCCTTGCGGTCATCGCGCTCGCACAGGCTCCAGAGCTCGACCATGCTCGGTCCGGCATCGGTCAGCGCGTTGTGGATGGGATGGCCGATGTCGGGTGAATGGATGCTGCTGTAGACGTCGCGCTCGCGGAACACGTGGTCGACCGCGTGCAGCACCGTCGGCCCGGAGCGGAACGAATAGGTGAAGGACACCGGGTCGAACAACAGCCCGGCGTCGGTGAAGCGCTTCTGCAACTGTCGCCGGCGCGCATCGAACTCGTGCGGGTCGGCGCCCTGGAACGAGAAGATCGACTGCTTCTCGTCGCCCACCGCGAAGATCGTACGCGTGAGTCCGTCGCGCGCCCCGGCGCCGGCGGTGAACTCTTCGATGATGTGGGCGACAATGTCCCATTGCCGTGGGCTCGTGTCCTGCGCCTCGTCGATCAGCACGTGATCGACGCCGCGGTCGAGCTTGAAGTGCACCCAGCCGGCGGAGACTCGGTTGAGCATTGCCAGGGTCTTGTCGATCAGGTCGTCATAGTCGAGCAGGCCGCGTTCCTCCTTCTCGCGGCGATAGTTCGCAGCCGCCGCGGTCGCGATCTGCAACAGCGCCTCGGTGCGGTCGCGCACGACCGCCGCGCGGCGCTTCTCGATCAGGCGGTCGAGCCGGCGCGCTTCCGATTCGAACAGGCCGGCGATGCCGGGATTGGCGTCGGCGAACTTCTTGGTGAGCAGGGACTTCCGCGGCTCCTTGTCCTCGGTCAGGAATACGCGGAGATATTCATCGACCTGATCGGCGCCCGAGAACGCCAGCGCCGCGCGCAACTGCTCGGCCTGCTTCTGATCGGTCTTGGCGCCGCCGTCGAGCCGGCCGGCGATGTCGGTCCAGTCCCTCAGTGGCAGATTGGGGCCGTCGACGATGTCGCGCTCGATGGCTTCCAGCGTCTCGTCGGCGCTGATGCCGAGCACCTCGCCGAGCTGTTGCGCCGCGACCTCGACGCGCCCCGCGCCATCGGTCCAGGCCATGAAGTGATCGCGGCTGAGACAGGCGTCGCGCACGACCTCCTTGAAGGTCGAGTCCGCCGCATTGGCCATCGCCACCTGCAGCGCGCGGCCGACCGCGCTGTCGGGCGCCCGCGCGGCGTCGAGCAGCACCTTGAGATTGGCGCGCTCCATCATCTCGGTCTGGTCGCGCTCGTCGAGCACCGAGAACCGCGCCGGCACGTTGGCTTCGAACGGGAACTGCTGCAGCAGCCGCGTGCACAGCGCGTGGATGGTCTGCACCTTCAGCCCGCCCGGCGTCTCCAGCGCGCTGGCGAACAGCTTTCGCGCCGACGCCCGCAGCTTCTTGTCGGGGTTTGGGATGCCGGTGGATTGGATCGCGCTGTCGAGCGCGTCGTCGTCGAGCGTCACCCAATGGCCGAGCGTCGAGAACACGCGCTCGGCCATGTTGGCGGCGGCGGCCTTGGTGAAGGTGATGCAGAGGATCTTCTCCGGCGGCACGCCGTCGAGCAGCAGCCGGATCACGCGCTGCACCAGCACATGCGTCTTGCCCGAGCCGGCATTCGCCGACACGAAGGCGGACGCCGCCGGATTCGACGCGCGCGTCTGCGCGTCGCGCACGGCCTGCGGAATGGGGCGGGGCGCCTTCACCATTCTTCGACTCCCAGTCCGCCGGCCGCCGACCATTCCTTGATGCGGGCGAGGTCGTCATAGCTGCCGTAGCGGTTCGCCCACATCGACAGGTTCAGCGAGGTGTAGCCTTGATTGACATCCTCGAAGCTGCGGATCAGCGCTTCGAGCTTGGCGCGCGCCTCCTGCGCGGCCTGGTCCGGGTGCTGCGGCGTGTCGCTCTTGTTGATCTTCAGCTCGAGGATGCGCTCTTCGCCTGGCGGATTGTTGCCGGACAGCCTGACATAAACGAGCTGACTGATCAGGCTGCCGGCGGGAATGCCGTCGAAACCGCCTTCGCGCAGGATCGCGGCTTCGAGTGTGAGCTGCGGCGACAGCCCCATGCGCACCTGCTTGGCTGTCGGCGGCTGGCCAGTCTTGTAGTCGAGAATGGCGTAGGTGCCCTCGGCACGCTGTTCGATGCGGTCGGCGCGCGCCGACAGCATGAAGGTGCGGCCCTGATCCAAGGGAATGCCGATCTCGCCGCGGATCTCCGCGGTGATCGCGCCGATCTGCGCGCGCCGCGCGGTCTCCCACGCCGCGAACCAGCCGGCGATGCGCTGGAAACGCGGCCACCACAATGCCCGCGCCTCGGGCCGCTCCATCAGCGGCGCAAAGTGTTTCTCGCCGATGACGCGCAGCGCATGCGCCGGATGCAGCGGCAGCGCCTCCGCATAGGTTTGCGTGAACTCGCCGATCGCCTCGTGGATCGCCGAGCCGCGATCGGCCGCCGACAGTGGCATGTCGACGGGATCGAGCGGATCGAGCCGCAGGATGTAGCGGGCGAAGATGGTGTAGGGATCGCGCAGCCAGTCCTCGATGGCGGTCACCGACATGCGCAGCGGCCGTGCTGCCAGCGGCGGCTTCGGCGCCGGCTGTTCGACCGGCTTCACCGCGGCGGGCTGGTCGAGCACCTCGGCATAGCGGACGTAAGTCTCGCCGCGCGCTTCGGCGGCTTTCCATTGTGCCTCGCCGGCGACGGCCTGGAGCCGGTGCAGGAAGCGCGAGGCCACGGCCGGCGCGCCGCCCGACTTGGCGGCGTGCGTCAGGATCACCTCGGACGCGCCGAGCAGTTGCGCGAAGTCGTGCGCCGACAGGCCGATGCGGCGCTCGGGCAGATCGAGCCCGAGCTGATGCCGCATCGGCCGGCTGAGCCAGGGATCGATGCGCGGCGCCGGCGGCCACACGCCCTCGATCAAGCCGCCGATGATCATGCGATCGGCCTGCATCAACCGCGCTTCGAGCGGACCATAGATCTGCAGCTGCGCGCCGTGGCGCTCGGGGCGGCGCACCGCGCGATCGGAGAAGGCGGTATGGAACAGATCCGGATAGTCCGACAGCGGCGCCATCAGGCCGCAGCGCTCGCCGGACGCGAGCAGGTCGTCGAAGCAGCGCGCCAGCGCCGCGCCGTCGCGATCGGTGAAGGCGGTGCTGAGACCGACATCGTCGGTCGACAACGCGATCAGCACCTCGCGATGCCGCGCGGCGAGCTCGGCGAAATCCTGCGGGCGCGGCGAGGCGAGGTTTTCGAGCGGCGCCAGGGCCGTCTGCAATTGCGCGATCAGCGCGCCGGCGCGGTCGAGCTGCTCGGGACTGAGACGCGCGCGCGGCTCGGCCTTGTGCAGCGATGATGCTTCGCCCTGGTGCAGCTTGGTGTGCTCGTCGCGGAAGCGCGCGAAGTCGCGCGCAAGCCCGCTGCTTCCGGCTTGTGGCCGCGTGCCGCGGAGCATGGCGAGCTCCAGCGTCTCGATGGCACTCTTCCAGCCATTCGCGGCGCGGCCGAGCCGGCACAGCGGATGCTTGAGCAGAGCCAGCAAGGTCGGCGGCTCCAGCCCGCGCGCTGCGGCTTCGGCGGCGAGGCGCGCGAAGATGCCGGCCGGCGTCTCCAGCAGCGCATCGCCGCCGGAATCGTCGAAGGTCAGATGCCAGCGCGTCAGCGCCGCCATCACGCGGCGCGCCAGCGCGCGGTCCGGCGTCACCAGTGCGGCCGACTTGCCGAGATGCCGCGCCTCGCGCATCGCGATCGCAATCGCCAGCGCCTCCATCTCCGGATTGGGGGCCGCGACGACAGCGAGATTGTCCATTGCTTCGGCGATGTTGGCGGCGATGTCGAACTGGCGCAGCCGCTCGTGCCACATCGCCGTCGCTTCCGACGGCCGCATCGCTTCTGAGATCAGCACCTCGCGGCCGCCACGGCCGGTTGGGGCGAGACGGACCACGTCGCGCCGCTCCAGGCCGAAGCGTTTGAGCAGCAGGTGCATCGCATATTGCGGATGGTTGACGGCAGGTGGCGTCAGCACGCGGCCGCCGCGATCTTTGCTGCCGCCGATCGAACTCCACGCGGCTTCGTCGAGATCGGTGTCGAGCCCAGGCAGCACCACCGCGCCATGCGGCAGCTTGGCGACGGCGAGCAGGAATTTTGCCGTGGCCGGCATCGAGCCGGTGGAGCCTGCGGCAATGACGGGACCATCGGGTTGCGCCGACAGCCGCGCCGCTTCGGCCGCGATCAGCAGATCGCGCCGCGCCGCCGGCTCGATGCGCTCGATCTCCTGCAGATAGGCCGGCCACGCGGTCCGCGCGATACGCAGGAACTCGAGCGAATACTGCCAGTATTTGTCGAGCTGATCCGGCACCAGCGCATCGAGCGCATCCCAGGACACGCCGCGCGTCACCATGTCGTCGATCAGCCGCGCCAGGTCGCCGGCCAGGGCCAGCGTCGAGGCGGGCCCGCCGATCACCAGCGGCGCCGACACCGGCGTCTTGGCCCAGGCCGCCACCAGCCGCGCCAAGGTGAGCCGGCGCTGCAGGTCGTCGAGCCGTTCCGGAATCTCCAGCGGCGCCGGCCCGAGGAACGCGTCGCGATCCTCCGCGAAGGCGAGCTCGTCCTCGTCGATGTCGCCGAGCGCCACGAGCCGCGGCAGCACCGCGGCATCGGTCTTCAGCTCGTCGAGGAACATCTCGCGCGCCACCCGCAGGGAGCGCCGCGTCGGCAGATACAGCGTCGCGGTCGCGAGCCGGGCGGGATCGCTGCGCGCCTCGAAGCCGTCGACCAGCCGGCCGTCGACCAGCGCCGCGATCACGCTGCGCAGGAACGGCGCCGAGATGGGAACGGTGAAGACGCGCATGGCCTGCGATTCGGGTTGCTCGAGGCGTCTATATAGGGAGCGATCGGCCGCAGGTCATATCGGGGGTGTGGATGGGTGTTGACAGGTGCGGCTGCGCTCGGCTGCCTAGAACTTGCGGGTAGGGCAGTTCGCGGCGTGAAGCGGCGGTCCGGGATGACGTTCGCCACTCGGGTGAAGTGAGCTGATCACGCGACCTCCGCATATTCGCCGTCGTCCCGGGCAAGCCTCTGACAGCGCGTCAGCGCTGTCAGAGGCGCCGACCCGGGACCCATAGCCCCAGGCTGATGTTTGTGGCGCGATGGTCATGGCTAGCCTACGCAACACGCCCCCCTGTGGATATGGGTCCCGGCTCTGCGCCCTGGCCTCGCTGCGCGATGCCAGGGCTTGGCCGGGACGACACTGAATATGAGGAAGCAGTTTCGCCCGATTCGCCATCTTAGGCAGGCCACCGACCGCGCCTCATGCGTCCTCATTCCCGCGACGCCGTCGCGCCCGAGTGATGCAAATCGTCCGCCCTCATCCGAAGCAAGGGCGCAGGGAAGGCCGAGCCTCGGCTGAGGCCCGTGGCCCCCGTGCGGGAAAGAGTGCACGGGGCAGGAACCACAGGTTCAGCCGGAACGACCCGGCCTTCCCTGCGCGATGGGTTGACGGCTTATACGTCCTCTCCTCGGTGTGCCGGCTTGTAGCCACCGTCGCCGCGCGGTTCATCCGCCGCACGGCTTGGCATCAGCATCGGGATGCCGGGACCTTACGATTTCGCCGTCCTGCCCGAACCGTTCGTCCGCGTACCCGAAAGCACGCTGCGGTCCTGACAGGCCATCGCATCCCGCGCTCAACGTTCGTGACGATCGCGATACGCCCCTCGCAACGAGGCGGGATGCGCATCAGAGAACATGAATTCTGTAAAAGCGAAAGAAGAATTTTGTGCGCGTCGGATGCGACGAGCGGGATCGGGTTGAATGTGCGGACGAAAATCGTTTCTCGACGCAGATGATTTGAGTGATCCCAGCGCAGGGTCGGCGCCGACGAGGCGGAGCAAATCGCGCAATGCACCGACTTGATTCGCCCGTCGGGCAGTCCGCTACGCCGCACTCTCCATCAGAGCCTCTTCCGCTTCCGCCACCGCGGCCGGCGTGCCGACATGCATCCACACGCCTTCGAGGCGGAGGCCGAACAGGCGGTCCTGCTCGTTCGCCTTGTCGAACATCTTCGTCAGCGAGAACTCGCCCGACGGCGCGCCATCGAAGATCGCGGGCGAGATGATGGCCGCTCCCGCATAGACGAACGGCACCACCTGATGCTCCCGGCGCTTGCGCAAGGTACCGTCGGCGAGCATCGCGTAGTCGCCTTGACCCGCGTAGCCGATCGAGGTCGCGGTCGGCGCCATCAGCAGCATGATGTCCATGCGCTCCGGATCGAACGCGTCGGCGAGACGCGAGAGGTTCTGGCGCACGCCCTCGATCCACATCGTGTCGGAGTTGACGTGGAAGAACGGCTCGTGGCCGAGCAGCGGCAGCGCCTTGACGACGCCGCCGCCGGTGCCGAGCACCTGGTCGCGCTCGTCGGAGATGATCACGCGGGGCGTGCTGCGCGCGGCCGTGTGCGCGATGATCTGGTCGGCGAGATAGTGGACATTGACGACGGCTTCGGTGACCCCGGCTTCGGCGAGGCGGTCGAGCACATGGTCGAGCAGCGGGCGGCCGGCGACGCGCACCAGCGGTTTGGGCATCGTCTCCGTCAGTGGGCGCATGCGCAATCCGAGACCGGCGGCGAGGACCATGGCTTTGTGCGGCTTGACGGGCATCTCAGGCAATCTCGATCAAAGGTGGTACGCACGAATCATACCACGCAAAAACATCTATCGTCTCGGTCGGTTGCGATAGCCCGGCGCGATGACGAATGTGCGACGGCGGCGCCGTCGTCCCGATGCAGGATGCCGCACGTGTCTCCCGGTACGCCGTCAGGCCTCCGCTGTGGCGCGCTTGTTGGTCTTCTTCTTGCCCTGCTTCAGGAAGGTGACGCCGATCTGGTCGCCATTGACCCAGGCCAGCTCGCAGCGCCGGTAGGCCAAGCCGGTCGACGACAACAGCAGGAAGAACTCCTTCAGGTGCAGGCCTTCGACCGAGCCCTCGACCGTCAGCTTCGCCCCGGTCTCCGAGACGTCCTCAATGGTGCAGTTGCGCCGCCAGGTGCCGTCGATGCCCATCATGAAAGCCGGGATGCCGCGCTCGAAGACGACGCGTTCGCCCTTCATCCGCTCTGCCATCGCAACCTCCATTCATGCGCGGCGCGCAACCGGCGCCGCGGGCGCAAGGTAAGGGGGGATGGCTAAGAACCGGTAAAGCGACGCGGGTGGGTGGTTTTGGCGCGTCCTCTTCCCACAACGGCGGTCCGCTCCCCTCCCCCTTGCGGGGAGGGGTTGGGGGTGGGGGGGCCACGGATGCGGAATTTGTTGGTTTACTCGGACCGGCAGCTGACAGCCGCCGGCGGTCATGATTGCCGCTGATGGCGAGAGGTCTGCGCTCGTCACTTTGAGTCTCGCCCGGAGACCCCCACCCCGACCCCTCCCCGCAAGGGGGAGGGGAGCGCACCGTCGGTGCCGTGAGAGGGTGCCTCAAGCTACGCCAGCCGGTGGCGGCACATTCGCCGCGTACCAATCGCGTAGCGGCTCCAGCGCCGCGTGCGCCAGCGCGCGGTGGAGATAGTCCCAGATGCGAGGCTGGTGCTTGAGGTAGTGCGGCTTGCCGTCACGGCGGTTGAGGCGGGCGAAGGTGCCCAGCAGGCGGGTGTTGCGCTGGGCGGACATGATCGCGTAGTGCGTGCCGAATTCGTCGGCGTCGAAGTCCGTCGGCGCAGCTTGGCGTGCGGCGATGTAGCGCTCTCGGAGCGCCTGCTCGATCTCCGCCGACACGTCGATCCGGGCGTCCTGCGCCAGGGAGACCACGTCGTAAGCCGGCGGGCCCATCACCGCGTCCTGGAAGTCGATCACGCCCACGCGCGCGATGCCTTCGCGCGACGGCAGCCACAGCAGGTTCGGCGAATGATAGTCGCGGATCACCCAGGTCGGCTTGGCCGCGAGCGGCGCCTCCAGCAACTCGCGCCATTTTTCCAGGAATTCGGCGCGCAGCACCTGCGACAGCTCCACGCCACGGTCGGGCAGGTACCATTCGAGCATCAGGCCGATCTCGATCAGCATCGCGTCGATGTCGAAGGTCGGGACCTTGTAGGTCACCTGCGGCGCCAGCGGCAGCACGGCGGGCACGTCCTGCCCATGCAGCGACGCGAGAACATCGACTGCGGCCTCGTAGCGCTCCACGACCGGCCGTGGCGGGTCGCCCTCGATCACGCCCTCGCGTCCGAGATCCTCGGTGACGAGAAAGCCGTGGCCGAGATCGGCGTCGTTGATCTTCGGCGCCGAGATGCCGCGTCCGCGCAAGGCGGCGGCGATCGCGACGAACGGGCGAACGTCCTCGGCGAGATGCACGGCGCCGCTATAGGGCTTGCCGTTGTAGCTCGCCGGGCCGTCGGGCCGCTTCGGCGAGTTCATCAGGATGTAGACGCGCTCGCCCTTGTGGAGCCGCGCATAGGAGCGGGTCGAGGCGTCGCCGGCCATGTGCTCGCGGCGCGATCTGGCGTGCCCGGCCTCGGCGAGGAATTCGCGCAAGGCTTTCAGCCGTGCAACCACCGCGGCCGCCTTGCCGCTGCCGGTGATCTCGGCGCTGCGGGCGGTGTCGCCCTGCGATGGATCGTGGCGCAGCGCGATGTCGACGCGGTCCAGCGGGAGAGTGCCGCCGGCGCGCTCCGGCCATTCGATCAGCACGACGGTCGCCTCCGGCAGCGGCGACAGGCCGATCTCCTCGAGCTCCGATGCGTCGCTGATGCGATAGAGATCGGCATGCACCAGCGGGAAGCTCGGCAGATCGTAGCTCTGCGCCAGAGTGAAGGTCGGACTCGGCACCTCCAGCTCGTCGTCGCCGGCGAGGTACCGGATCATCGCCCGCGCCGCCGCCGTCTTGCCGGCGCCGAGATCGCCGGTGAGCGTGATCAGTGCACCCGGGCCGATCAGCAGCGCGAGATCGGCCATCAGGGCGGCGGTGGCGGTCTCGTCCGCCAGCGCGGTGGTGAATGTCAGCTGGTCCGTCATTCCGCGGCGTTGCGTTGCGCGACGTGGTCGGTCGGGAAGTCACAGGTGACCGTGGTGCCCTTGCCGACCACCGAATCCATCCGCACCCTGCCACCATGCAGCTCGACGAAGGAGCGCACCAGCGACAGGCCGAGGCCGGCGCCGCGATGGCGCGAGCCCTGCGAATGGCTCTCGAACCATTCGAACACCTTGTCCTTCACCTCGGGCGGAATGCCGGGGCCGGAATCGGTGACCGCGAAGATGACGCTGTGATCGGTGCGGCGGGCGCTGACGGCGACGCTCGAATCCGGCGGCGAGAAGCCGACGGCATTGGCGAGCAGATTGTAGAGGACCTGGACGACGCGGCGCTCGTCGCCGACGAAGGAGCCGACATCGGGGTCCACCGCGATCGTCAATCGGATGCGATCCGTGGCAAGCCGGTCCTGCACGCCTTCGGCCGCGGCCTCGATCGCCTTGGCGGCATCGACCGGCCCGAGCTCGAGCTTCATGGCGCCGGCATCGATGGTGGCGAGGTCGAGAATGTTGTTGGTCAGCGCCAGCAGCGCGTTGGTCGATTTGGTGACGTAGTCGAGATACTCGGCCTGCTTCGGCGTCAGCGGCCCGGTCGACGGATCGGAAAGGAAATGCGCGAAGCCGATGATCGTCGTCAGCGGCGCGCGCAGCTCGTAGGACACGTGGTGGACGAAGTCGATCTTCATCTGGCCGGCGGCTTCGAGCGCCTCGTTGCTCTCGCGCAGGGCCCGTTCGACATTCTCGGTGTCGGTGATGTCCTGGAAGGTGAGCATGGTCGCGCCGTCGGGCAGCGGCCGGCTCATGCAGTCGAGCACGCTGCCGTCCTTGCGCTCGAGCTTCAGCGCAACGTCGAGCCGGTTCTCGATCGAGGTGATGGCCTCGCGGATGGTGCGCCAGGCGACCGCGTCGTCATAGAGCTGATGGCACCAGGATTCCACGGTGTCGATATGCGGATGCTCGCGCAGCTGATCCGGCGACAGCCGCCACATCTTGGCGAAGGCCGGATTGAACAGCTCGACCCGGCCGTTCGAGCCGAACACCGCGACGCCTTCGGCGAGGCTGTCGAGCGTCTCGCGCTGGACCCGGATCAGGCCGTCGAAGCGGCGCGCAAGCGCGAAGCTCTCGGTGACGTCGTCGAACAGATAGGTGACGCCGCCTTCCGGGTTCGGCGTGGTGACGACCGACAATGCGCGGCCGTCGGGCAGGAACCAGGTGTCCTTGGCGGCCTCGACGGCGCGATAGGCCTCGTGAAGCTTGGCCTTCCAGGCCCGGAAGTCGGCCTGCTCGGGCAGCTTGCGCGCGGCGCGGAGACGGTCGAGCACCGACGAGTCATCCGGCTGGCTGTCCAGGAAGGCGGGATCGAGACCCCACAGCCGGCGATAGGAGTCGTTGTAGAAGGCGAGCCGGCGCTGGCCGTCGAACACGGCCACGCCCGAGGACAACTGATCGAGCGTGCGCCGGTGTGCTTCCCGCATCCGCACCACGGCCGCATCCAGCGCCGCCGCCTCGCTGGCGTCGATGGCGACGCCGGCGCTGCCGTGGCCCAGCATGAAGGCGCGCACGTCATACATGCGGCGCTCGCCGCCGGTCACGATCGGCAGCCGGCCCTCGAAACGGCCGTTGGCGCCGAGTGCGCGCTGCAGGTCGGTACGGTCGGCGGAGTCGAGCAGCTCGATGTTGCGGCTGATCGCGTCCGGCACGTCGCGGGCATCGGCGGCACGGGCATAGGCGGCGTTGACGTAAGCGAGGGCGCCATTGGCCTGCCGTGCCCAGATCGGCCACGGCAGCGCCGATGCCAGCGCGCGCAGCGACTCCGTCTCCTCGCCGAGCGCCTTGAAGCGGAGCTGCGTCTCGGCGAGCTCGCGGCGCAGGCCGGACAATTCGCGGATGCGCACGATGGCCTGGCCGCCGATGGCGCGGCCCATCGCCTCGATGGCATGGCCGTGCGAGGTGGTGAGATTGAGCATGAAGCCCTCGCCCGCCTCGCGCAGCGCGTCGACGGCGCGGTCGAGCTGCAGCGCGGGCTCCGGCGGCAGCCAGGTTCCGAAGGCGAGAATGCGCTGCGGCTGATCCTGCGGGACCAGCATCGCGGTGTCGCCGGAGATCTGCGGGCGGTGGCCGCCGGCCGGCCAGGCGATCAGGATCTGCGGCTCGGCGAACAGCAGCGCGCGGTAGCGATCGGCCTGCAATTGCAGCTCGGCGATGTCGGCGCGCAGCCGCACTTCCTTCCGGCCGGCCGCCAGACGCGTGCGCACCAGCGCGACCGCGGCGACGACGGAGAAGCCGAGCAGCGCCAGCATCGCCGTCACCTCGGCGACATCAGGACGGCTCAGCTCGAACAGCGTCGTGATCGCATCCGGCGGCACGCCACCGCCTGCGAAGCCCGGTGTCGCCGGCGCAAGCGCAGTCGCAGCGAGACCCATCAGGCCCTTGCGCGCGAGTGACGTGCACGACAGCAGCGTCTGACGCATCACCACGATCACGCCCGACATATTTGCCCCAAACCGCACGAAGTTTCGGGCGGCGCCGATCGCGTCGCCCGCGCCGTCTCACGAATCAATCAACCATAACCGCTTCGGGACTCCAGCGGTAAGAGTCCAGACCGTGAACGATGGTTGCGCCTGAGGAAAATGCGTCCGTCGATCGACTCTTTCGAGTCGGAACAGTGGCAGGCCCGTAGTTCAACGGCCCGTCGAGCCGAAGCCGCCGCTGCCGCGCGCGGTGGTCGGCAAGGTTGTCGCGAGGCTGAGCTCGGCGCGTACCACGGAGGCGATCACCATCTGTGCGACGCGCTCGCCGCGGCGAATCGTAAACGGTTCGTTGCCGTGGTTGATCAGCAGCACGCAGATCTCGCCGCGGTAGTCTGCGTCCACCGTGCCCGGTGCGTTCAGCACCGTGACGCCGTGCCGCGCAGCGAGCCCCGAACGCGGCCGCACCTGGGCCTCGTAGCCGTCGGGCAGCGCGATCGACAGTCCCGTCGGCACCATCGCGTGGCTGCCTGACCCAAGGACGAGCGGCGCATCGGCCGGAACGGCGGCGAGCAGATCGAGCCCCGCGGCATGTGCGGTCTGATAGGCCGGCAGCGGCAGTCCCTCGCCATGCGGCAGGATCTGCACGTCGATCGCGATGGTCTGTGTCACGCAATGGGTCCCATGGTTCTGGCGATCTCGGCGACGAGCGCCGTCGCGACCTCGTCCTTGGTCATGATCGGCCAGGACGCGACATGGACGCCATCGGCATCCCTCGTCAAGAGATGCACGGTGTTGCGGTCGCCGCCCATCACGCCGGTCGAAGGCGAGACGTCGTTGGCGACGATCCAGTCGCAGCCCTTGCGCGCGAACTTGGCTTTGGCGTTGTCGATCAGATGTTCCGTCTCGGCGGCGAAGCCGATCACGAGTGCCGGCCGCTTCTCCTTCAGCTTCGAGATCGTGGCGAGGATGTCGGGGTTCTCGACCAGCGTCAGCGGCGGGATCGCCTTGTCCGTCTTCTTCAGCTTCTGGCCGCCCTCATTGGCGACGCGCCAGTCGGCCACCGCTGCGGCGAAGATCGCGACGTCGGCGGGCAGCTCGGCCTCGACGGCGTCGAGCATCTGCCGCGCCGATTCGACGTGGGTGACGCTGACGCCCTTGGGGTCGGCAAGCTCCACCGGTCCTGCGATCAGCCGCACGTCGGCGCCGGCGGCCTGCGCGGCGGCGGCGATCGCAAAGCCCTGCTTGCCGGAGGAGCGGTTGGCGATGTAGCGCACCGGGTCGATCGGCTCGTGGGTCGGGCCCGCGGTGATCAGCACGCGGCGGCCAGCGAGCGGGCGCGGCGTCGGCGGCTTGAGCATGGCGACGACGGCGTCCGCAATCTCGGTCGGCTCGGCCATGCGGCCGACACCGGCCTCGCCCTTCTCCGCCATCTCGCCGGCGTTCGGCCCGATCATCTGGACGCCGTCGCGCTGCAGGGTCGCGGCGTTGCGGCGCGTCGCCGGGTTGCTCCACATCATCGGGTTCATCGCTGGCGCCAGCAGGATCGGCCGGCTCGCCGCGAGCAGGATGGCGCTGGCGAGGTCGTCGGCGGCGCCGTGCGCCATCTTTGACATCAGGTCGGCGGTCGCCGGTGCCACCACGATCAGGTCGCAGTCGCGCGCGAGCCGGATATGGCCGACGTCGAACTCGCTGCGCGCGTCGAACAGATCGGTGAAGACACGATCTCCCGACAGCGCCGATGCGGCGAGCTCGGTCACGAATTGCGTTGCCGCCTTGGTCAGCACGCAGCGGACGTGGATGTGGCGCTCCTTCAGCCGCCGGATCAGGTCGAGCGATTTGTAGGCGGCGATGCCGCCGCTGATGATCAGGGTGACGCGGGCTTCGCGCACCTGGCCGGGCTGGGGGACGAGCGGGGCAGACGGGTTGGCTGGAGCTGGGGGCGCCATTGGCGGCTCGGACGGATCGACAGGCTCGATCAGCGCGCGCAGGATGACCCGGACTTCCTCCTCGACCGAGCGCCCGTTCTGCGCTGAGCGCAGGCGCAGATAAGTTTTGAGAGAGTCGTCCAGCTTGCGGATGGTCAGGCTCGCCATGACCGCCTCCCCAGCATTGTCGTTGTGAGTGCAATGCTAGCAGAAAATGACAGCAGTGCAATCAAGCCGTAGGGTGGGCAAAGCAGCAGCCGCAGGCGGCAGCGTGCCCACCGTCGATGCGCATGCATCGGTAGGACGGTGGGCACGGCGCCACTGCGATCTCGGACGCGGAAACGGTACGGCTGCGCCTTTGCCCACCCTACATCTTCGTCACAACCTGAGCACCGCGAACAGGATGCCGATGAAGGTCAGCGCGATGACCCACAGCGCGATGGCGCGCCAGCGGCTCTTCTTGCCTTCGGTGCGGCCCATGGCGGCGATGGTTTCCGGCGACAGGCGCAGGCCGTCGCGGGTCATGGTCTCCATGTGCTCCAGCACGGCGGCGGCGCGGGCGGCGAGCACGGGCAGGGTCGCGCTGAGCCGGACCAGATCGCCGACGCCGGACACGGCGCCTTCGATGCGGCCGAGCGGGCCGAGATTACGCTCGATCCATTCGCGCACCACGGGGTCGGCGACCTTCCAGATGTCGAGCTTGGGATCGAAGCCGCGCGCGACACCCTCGACCACCACCATGGTCTTCTGCAGCAGGATCAGCTCGGGCCGGGTGCGCATGTCGAACAGGCCGGTGACCTCGAGCAGCAGGGTCAGCAGCTTGGCCATCGAGATTTCTTCGGCCGTGCGGTTGTGGATCGGCTCGCCGATGGCGCGGATGGCTTGCGCGAAATTCTCCACCGAATGATGCGGCGGCACGTAGCCGGCCTCGAAATGCACCTCGGCGACGCGGCGATAGTCGCGGGTGATGAAGCCGAGCAGGATTTCGGCCAGGAAGCGCCGCTCCTTCATGCCGAGCCGGCCCATGATGCCGAAATCGACCGCGACCAGTCGTCCCTGCTGGTCCAGGAACAGGTTGCCCGGATGCATGTCGGCATGGAAGAAGCCGTCGCGCAGGGCGTGGCGCAGAAAGCTCTGGATCACCTTGCGGCCGACGTCGGGCAGATCGACATTCGCCTCCGCGAGCCGGGCGTGATCGTTCAGCGCGATGCCGTCGATCCACTCCATCGTCAGCACGGTGTTGGCGGTGCGATCCCAGTCGACCGCGGGCACGCGGAAGTCCGGATCGTCCTTGATGTTTTCCGCCATCTCCGAGAGCGCGGCGGCCTCCAGGCGAAGGTCCATCTCCATCGCGACCGAGCGCGACATCGTGTTGATGACCTCGACCAGCCGCAGCCGCCGCGCTTCCGACGAATGCGCCTCGGCCTTTTCGGCGACGAAGAAGAAATCGGAGAGGTCGCGGCGGAAGCGCGCGGCGACGTTGGGCCGAAGCACCTTCACCGCGACCGGACGACGAATGCCGTCGTGTTCGACCTCGCCGCGATGCACCTGCGCGATCGAGGCGGCGGCGACCGGCGGGCCGAGATGCGTGAACAGCTGGCTGATCGGACGTTCGAGGGCGGTGGCGATGACCGCCTCGGCCTCGGCCTGCGGGAATGGCGGCAGCCGGTCCTGCAGCGATTCGAGATCGCGCGCCATGATGACGCCGACGACATCGGGCCGGGTCGCCAGGAACTGGCCGAGCTTGAGATAGGCCGGGCCCATCCGCTCCAGCGCGCGCGACAATCTTGGTCCGGATTTGGCGCCGGGGCGCTCGACCAGCCGCGCCAGCTTGAGCGCGAGCTGGCCCGGCGGCGGCGCCAGGCTCGGATCGACAGCGCCGAACACGCCCTCGCGCGCGAACACGAAGGCGGCCCGGGCGAGCCGCGTAATGTGAGTGAGTGCGGAGATCACAAACGCCAGCCGGAATGAAGCGCGACGATGCCGCCGGAGAGAGTCTGCCAGGACACGCGGGAGAAGCCGGCCGCCGAGATCATCTCGGCGAAGGCGCTGGGGCGCGGAAACTGGCGGATCGATTCGACGAGGTAGCGGTAGGACTCGGCATCGCCGGTGACGGCGCGGCCGAGCTGCGGGATCACATTGAAGGAGAACAGGTCGTAGAGCTTGTCGAGCCCGGGCACCTCGACGGTCGAGAACTCCAGGCACAGGAAGCGGCCGCCATGCTTGAGCACGCGATGGGCTTCTGCGAGCGCCAACTCGATCTGCGGCACGTTGCGGATGCCGAACGCGATCGTATAGGCGTCGAAGGAGCGGTCGGGGAAGGCGAGCTTCTCGGCATTGCCCTCGACGAACGAGACCTTGTCGTCGAGATATTGCTTCAGCGCCCGTTGGCGCCCGACCTCGAGCATGTCGATGTTGATGTCGCACACGGTGGCATGGAAGCCGGCGCCGGCCTTCCGGGCGGCGCGGAAGGAGATGTCGCCGGTGCCGCCGGCGACGTCGAGCAGCGCGAACGGCGCATCGCTCTTCGGCGGGTTGAGCGTGTTGATCATGATGTCCTTCCAGACGCGGTGCAGTCCGCCCGACATCAGGTCGTTCATCAGGTCATAGCGCGAGGCCACGCTGTGAAACACGTCGTTCACCAGCGTCTGCTTCTCGCCCAGAGGCACATCCCTGAAGCCGAAATGAGTGGTTTGGTCCGGCTGATCCATCACCCTTACTCCGATACAGCACCATAGCGCCGATGCGGCCAAGGCGCTATCACGTCAGCCGGACAAGGTGAATGGTCGCGGATGCAAAAGGTGAAATGAACAGGAATGCCTGAGCTGCCCGAAGTCGAGACCGTCCGGCGCGGGCTGCAGCCGGTCATGGAAGGCGCGGTCATCGTCAAGGCCGAGGCCCGGCGTGGTGACCTGCGGTTTCCGTTCCAGCCCGATTTTGCGAAGCGCCTGCAGGGCCAGACCGTCAGGGGTCTCGGCCGGCGCGCCAAATATCTGCTGGCCGACCTCGGCTCCGGCGACGTGCTGCTGATGCATCTGGGCATGTCCGGCTCGTTCCGGGTGATCAAGCCGGAGCACGAGGAGACGCCGGGCGAGTTTCACACTCCGCGCGGCAAGGACAGCGTGCACGACCATGTCGTGTTTCACATGTCGTCAGGTGCCGACATCGTATTCAACGATCCGCGCCGCTTCGGTTTCATGAAGATCATAGGCCGCGGCGAGATCGAGACCGAGCCGCATCTGAAGGATCTCGGGCCCGAGCCGCTCGGCAATGAATTCGATGCCGCGATGCTGGCGCGCGCCTGCGCCAACAAGAAGACCAGCCTGAAGGCGGCGCTGCTCGACCAGCGCGTCGTCGCCGGGCTCGGCAACATCTATGTCTGCGAGGCGCTGTTCCGCGCGCACCTGTCGCCGCGGCGGCTGGCGGCGACGCTCGCCACGAAGAAGGGCGAGCCCACCGATCACGCCGGGCGTCTGGTGGAAGCGATCCACACCGTGCTCAACGAGGCGATCCGCGCCGGCGGCTCATCGCTGCGCGATCACCGCCAGACATCAGGCGAGCTCGGCTATTTCCAGCATTCGTTCCAGGTCTATGACCGCGAAGGCGAGCCGTGCCGGACGGATGGCTGCAGCGGCGTGGTGAAGCGCTTCGTGCAGAACGGACGCTCGACCTTCTGGTGTCCGAAGTGCCAGAAGTGATGTAGCAGCCGACGCGCCGGCGCACGGCCGGCTGCGCGGGTCCGCTTGTGACGGACGAGGGTGGGCGTATACTGCGGCCATGGCTGTCAGCTCGCCCGATCTGAAAGCATTCCTGCTCGCGACGCCGTTCTTTGGCGGCCTGCCCGACGCGAGCCTCGATCTGCTGGTCTCGATGCTGGTGGAGCGCCGCTTCGACAGGGGCGCCGTGGTCGTCGCCGAAGGCGAGGCGGGCCGCTCGATGTTCGTCGTGCACAGCGGCACGCTGGAGGTGAGCGAGCGCCTGGAGACGGGCATTGCGATCCATATGTCGCGTCTCGAGCCTGGCGATTTCTTCGGCGAGATGACCTTGCTCGAAATGCAGAACAGGTCGGCCACGGTGGTCGCGGAGACGCCGACCATCTTGTATGAGCTGACGGCACAGAATCTCTACGCCTTCTACAAGGCCGACATCCAGGCCTATGTGATCGTGATGCAAAACATCAATCGCGAGCTGTGCCGCCGACTACGTCGCGCCGATGCGCGGATCAAGGCGCTGGAGACGGGCGCGCGGTCGTCGGGTTTCTGAACCTCTCCCAGCCTTGCGGGGAGAGGGAGCGCACCGCCCGCGCCGTGAAAGCTCAGAGCAAATTCCAACTACAACCCAGCCTTCCAGTTGATGCCGTTGTCGGCCCAGGTCGGATAGGCCCGCGCCACCGGCACCTTGGCCTCCTCGACCTGCGGCGTCAGCATGATCGGGAATTCGACCTCGGCGTGCTCGCTCGCGTCCTTCAGCTCGCCCGCGTCGTGCATGACGTGGTCGCCGGCGAGCTTGCCCGCGGTCCAGCGCCACAGGCTGCGAATCTCCTGCGCCGACTTGCCGGCCGCGTCGAACTCGCTGACGCCGAGACCGGCGGCGAGCGCGTCCTGGTGGTCGTTGCGCATCATGATGAAGGGTTGCGCCAGCACCTCGGCGATGTCGCGTGGAGCGTCGGCGTCGAGCGCGGTCGTCGCGTCGGTGACGCGGTGGCCGCCGCGGATCGGGGCCTGGTTGAGCACGAAGGCGAACGGCTTGCGCCAGGCTTTGACGACGCTGAGCGTCGGTGCCGTCGCCTCGATGTCGGCGACGCTCGGCCGCGCCGGAATGAGGCACAGATCGCAGTGGCGGATCGCGGCCGTCGTGGATGCCGTGATGCCGGCCCCGGTGTCGATCACGCAGAGGGTGACGCCATCGCGCTCCAGCGCTTCGAGCCGCGGCTCGATCGTCTTGGCATCGTAGACGGCTTCGACGATCGGCTCGCCCGCGGCGCGGCGCGCCTGCCATTTCGTGAGCGTGCCCTGACGGTCGGTTTCGATCACGCGCACCTTGTGGCCGGCCTGCTGGGCCGCCACGGCCAGACCAATCGCCAGCGTGCTCTTGCCGCTGCCGCCCTTCTGCGTGGCCAAAACGATCGTGTACATCGGGAGACAGTCCTTCGGATGTTGACGGAACTTATGAGAACGCCAAAGCTGAGTGCATCGCGATCGCGGTGCAGAGCTATTCTCGCTCAGGACAGTCCCGGCCCGATCCAACTCATGAAGAGCGATCGCGGTGGTCCGAATCAGCACGCCGACAAAACTGTTCGAACCATCTCACGCTCGGCCTGTGCCTGCACAGACCGGTTGACTACGGCGGGAGCCGTTCCGAGTTGATAGCAAGGTGCTAGGAAGTTGAGTGGCAGCGAGCCGCGGGCAAGCGATCGGCATCGCCGAGCATCATCCCATGCAGTCGCGATGCTGCACGTCCGATCCCCGCCGGCCGCCGTTGGGCCCTTAATTTTTTCTAAAACGACATGCTTAACATTGCGTAAACGCTGCCGCGCCGCAGTGCGCAGCGGCATGATTGCGATGCCGAACCGGTTTGGCGCAGGCTTTACTTCCGCACGCAGATCACGCGCACCGTCGCCGCCTTGGCGTCGAGCGAGGTTCCGTCGGGCTTGACGCCATGCGTGGCGAGAAAGGCGCGCGTCGCATCGGCGCTCACCATCACGACCTGTGTGGACGGGATGAGCGCCGTGCCGGCCATGATTCCTGGCTTGAGCAGGGTGACGCCGGCGAACTTGCCATCGCCGTCGAGCGCCGCCGCGCCGGAGAAGCCGAGGCCCGGCGCCGGCGCCAGCGAGGCGTCACCCGCGCCGTTGGCGGCGAGCTGGGCCTTGACGGTGCTGATCGCGGCACCGCCGCCCTGGCTCTGCGGATCGGCGATGCCGACGATGTCGACCGACGATTTCGCATGGCCGCCCGACAGCGCCAGCGGCTTCAGGCCGCGCGCGCCGTAGATGCGCAGTAGCGCGAGCCCGCGCTCCTTGTCCTCGGCGACGCGCTCGGCATGGCCGAAGCCGGGAACGGTGATCGCGACGCAGCTGTCGGTGACCTCGCGATCGGCGATGATGGCGCCGTCCTGGCTCGCGATG
Organism: Bradyrhizobium sp. SZCCHNR1051; assembly: GCF_032489615.1. NCBI lineage: Bacteria > Pseudomonadati > Pseudomonadota > Alphaproteobacteria > Hyphomicrobiales > Nitrobacteraceae > Bradyrhizobium > Bradyrhizobium sp. SZCCHNR1051. Next base: position 275,795 of record NZ_JAUEYJ010000006.1, read on the forward strand.
ATGCCGGTGCCGTAATCGACGCTGCGCCGTGGCGCGGGCTGCGCGGCCAATGTCGACGGAAACGCGGTGAACGCGCTCGACATCGCGATCACGACCGGCGCGACCGTGTTCTCGGTGGCCTGGTCGTAGAGGATGCTCAGGATACGCACCTCGTCGCCCCGAAAGGTGCCGCGGATGTAGAACTTCTTCAGGTTCTGCAGCCCGGACAGCACGAAGAAGTCGGGCTTCACCACGGTGTAGTCGACGGTGCGGCCGGGCTCCTTCTTCTCGCGGTCGGCGAGCGCCGCGGTGGTCGGGTTGGCTTCCTTGCGGCGTGACAGCGCGACCTGCACGGTGCCGGTGGGCGAGGTCCATTTCGAGCCGGTGCCGTCGCTGGTCTGTTGCGGCACCAGCTTGGTGGGAATGCCGAGCCGCGCGCCGCTGACCGGTTCGGTCACGAGCTTCCAGCCGACGCCCTCCTGCTTGCGGCGCGCGGTGTCGGCGAGCACGGCGCGCTCCTGCGGGTTCAACACGCCGGTCGGCTTGCCGCCGGCGAGCTTCTGGTACTCCTTGATCGCGTTGACCATGCGCTCGCTGACGTCGCCGGTGATCGCGCCATTGTACTGGCCGACCCAGGCGAGATCGGATTGCAGCGCGAGCCGCTCGGCCTGGCTCATCGCATTGGCGGTGTCGGCGGGAGCCTGCACGCCCGGGCGCACCGGCTGGGTCGCGACCGGCTTGGGCTTGGCGCCCGGCAACGCGCCCTGCGGCGTCTGGGCCTGCGCCGATGCGCACGCGGCGATGGCGCAGATGAAGGTTGCCGAGGCCAGCCGTCTCATGACAAATCCCGATGCTCTTGCCGCTGACATAAATAAGCACATCTGCTTGGTCGGTCACAATCCGGCGAGGGTTCAGTGCGGAGATCCGCCGTCTTCGCTACGGGCCGACAATGGGCTGACAGCGGTGCGGCAGCGGAAGGACGGTGCAACGATGCTGAGCGACGAAGAACTGGAGCGCTATGCCCGTCACATCGTGCTGCGCGACGTCGGCGGTCCCGGTCAGGCGGCGCTGAAGCGCGCCGCGGTGCTGGTGGTCGGCGCAGGCGGCCTCGGCGCGCCGGCGCTGATGTATCTCGCCGCTGCCGGCGTCGGCACGATCGGCGTCGTCGACGATGACGTGGTGTCGCTGTCGAATTTGCAGCGCCAGGTCATCCATGCGACCCCCGACATCGGCAGACCCAAGGTCGAGAGCGCCGCCGAGCGCATCAACGCGCTCAATCCGCATGTGAGCGTCATGGCGCATCGGACCTGGCTCAATGCCGACAACGCGCTCGATCTGATCGGCGCTTATGATCTCGTGCTCGACGGCTCCGACAATTTCGACACCCGCTATCTCGTCTCCGATGCCTGCTTCCTGGCCGCGCGGCCGCTGATCACCGGCGCGCTCGGCACCTTCGATGCGTCGCTGACGACGATCCGGGCGCATGAGCGGGATGAGAAGGGCCAGTTTAATCCGACCTATCGCTGCCTGTTCCCGGAGCCGCCGCCACCCGGCACCGTCCCGGCCTGCGCCGAGGCTGGCGTGATGGGGGCGCTCGCCGGCATGCTGGGGTCGATGATGGCGCTGGAGGCGATCCGCGAGATCGTCGGCTTCGGCGAGGGCCTGGTCGGCCGGCTGCTGATGCTGGACGCGCGGACGATGCGCTTCGAGACCCTGCGCTATGGCCGCGATCCGACGAATCCGCTGAACGGGGATGGGCCGGTGATTGCGGATTTGGGTGCGCATCAGAAGCCGTAATGCGGTGAGAACCGCGCCAAGTCCTCCGTTGTCGTCCCGGACAAGCCCGGCGACGCGAGAGCGTCGGCGGGCGCCGATCCGGAACCCATAGCCACCGCATTCGGTGATATGCGCGGAACGTGCGGCCTGCCTGTTTCAGATATCACGCGGTATGGGTCCCCGCGTTCGCGGGGACGACACATGTGATGAGGTGCCGGGCTTGACACCCACTCCGCTGCCGTCGTGGACAAGGTGCAGCGCGATCGCGTCGGGGACACCGACTAAGAGGCTGGCGGATCGATCGGCCTACAGCATGCTCGGCAGCACGCGGTCCGGCGGGCGGTGGTTGTCGAGGAAGGTCTTGATGTTGATGATGACCTTCTCGCCCATCTCGACGCGGCCCTCGATGGTGGCCGAGCCCATGTGCGGCAGCAGCGTCACCTTGCCGGCCTTGGCGAGGCGGACCAGGCGCGGATTGACCGCGGGCTCGTGCTCGAACACGTCGAGACCGGCGCCGGCGATGTCGCCGGCCTCGATCTGCCGCGTCAGCGTCTCCTCGTCGATCACCTCGCCGCGCGCGGTGTTGACGATGTAGGCGTCCTTGCGGATCAGCTTCAGCCGACGCGCCGATAAGAGATGGAACGTCGCCGGCGTGTGCGGGCAGTTCACCGAGATGATGTCCATCCGCGCCAGCATCTGGTCGAGGCTTTCCCAGTAGGTGGCGCCGAGCTCGTCGGCGATCACCGGGGCGACCGGGCGGCGGTTGTGATAGTGGATCTGCAGGCCGAAGGCGCGGGCGCGCCGCGCCACGGCCTGGCCGATGCGGCCCATGCCGATGATGCCCAACCGCTTGCCGCCGATGCGGTGGCCGAGCATCCAGGTCGGCGACCAGCCCGCCCAGTTCTTGCCCTCGGTCAGGATCGAGGCGCCCTCGATCAGCCGCCGCGGCACCGCGAGGATCAGCGCCATGGTCATGTCGGCGGTGTCCTCGGTGAGGACCTTCGGCGTGTTGGTGACGGTGATGCCGCGCGCCACCGCCGCCGCAACGTCGATATTGTCGACGCCGTTGCCGAAGTTGGCGATCATGCGCAGCTTGCAATCGGGCTGATTGAGAATGTCGGCGCTGATGTGGTCGGTGACGGTCGGAACCAGCACCTCGGCGGTGCGCACGGCGTCGGCGAGCTGTTCCTGGCTCAACGGCTCGTCGTCGAGATTGAGCCTGGCGTCGAACAGCTCGCGCATGCGGGTCTCGACCGAGTCCGGCAGCTTGCGTGTCACCACGACGAGGGGCTTTTTCCTACCTGACATGTGCTGCTCTCATGAGATCCTTCAGACCTCATTAACCGGGTTCGCCGAAACTACCGTCGTCGCCTGAGAGCGGCGCTTCCCTGGACTGGTCGTGTCGGATCTCGCAGGTGGGCCGATCCGTTCCTGACAGGGCTTCGCGAGCGATTCTCAGGCGCTTCCTGGCCGCTTGTGTTCGGTCCTGTCTAGCAGAAGGCCGGGCCAAGACAAGAAGCCAACGGCGGGTCGGGACTGGCGCTTTCGGCAAGCCCTCTCTGTGCACGAAGGGGGGCAGCCGGGCAGTTCGATGGGGATCGGGCGAAGGATCGCAACGCAATCCGCTTTGATGGGAGCGCGCGTCGGTCCTTTCGAGGGAGAGTGAGTTGAGTAATTTGACGTTGTGGCGTTTCGGTGCAGTCGTGGTGCTGCTGGTCTGTCTGTTCGACGTTGCCGTCGGCAGAGGGGGCGTTGCGGCGAAGGACTCCGTTCTCACCACCAGTGGCCTGCCGGTGCCGCGCTATGTCAGCCTGAAGTCGGATCATGTGAACGTTCGCGCCGGTCCGACCAAGGACAACGACGTGGCTTGGGTCTATACGCGCTCCGGCCTGCCGGTCGAGATCACCGCGGAATATGAGAACTGGCGCCGCGTGCGCGATTCCGAGGGCTCGGAGGGGTGGGTCTATCACTCGTTGCTGTCGGGGCGCCGCACGGCGGTGGTCACGATGAAGAACAAGGACGATCTCGCCCCGATCTATGAGAGCGCCGACGCGGCGAGCGCGGTCACGGCGCGGCTGCAGGCCGGCGTCGTCGCGCAGGTGAAGAAATGCGGCAATGGCTGGTGCCGCGTGCTCGGCAATGGTTTCGAAGGCTGGATCCAGCAGCAGCGGCTGTGGGGCGTCTACGCCGACGAACAGGTCAATTGAAGGCCCAGGTCCGCGCAATGCGCTGACCTCTATCCTGACGCGCTCCCGACACAAAAATGCCCGCAGCGGGCGCGGGCATGATGCCTCGATGAAGATGTTCCGGAGGCTCAGCGCTTCTTGCGCAGCCGGACGACCATATCGATCCGGGCGATCTCGTAACCTTCGGGCGCCTCCGGCAGCTTCGACAACGCCAGATGCTGGTCAGGGATATCGACCAGCTCGTGGTTGTTCTCGAGATAGAAGTGATGGTGGGCCGTGACGTTGGTATCGAAATAGGTCTTGGTGCCGTCGACGCTGACCTGACGCAACAGGCCGGCATCGGTCAGCTGGTTCAACGTATTATAGACCGTGGCGAGCGAGACCGGAACCTTGGCCAGCGTCGCTTCCTCGTAGAGCATTTCCGCCGTCAGATGCCGCGCACCCTTGCCGAACAACAGCCAGCCAAGGGCCATGCGCTGGCGGGTCGGACGCAGCCCGGCCGCCTGCAGCATCTCGTTGACGTCGTGCCATGGGCAGCCGTTGAGCGCTGGCTGCCGGCCGTTCCCGAGATCCGGGCTGCCGCGGTCATGACCACTCATCGAGGCGTTGTTGCTGACATCCACTTCAAGCACCGCACAATTCGCTCTCATCTATAACCGATATAGGAAGAAACCCATTCAGATGCAAGCTTATCGCAACTAACGTATCTAGAACGCCCCTAAACTGCATTTACCGCCCGGTTCGGGCGCGGGCCCCGGTGCCGCGTCGATTTACCTGGATACGCGCATTGACGCCGCAATCCTCTATGTTAGAGAGCGCCCGGACCCGATTGCCCTGCCATGGTGAGCGCCGGCGGCCGTGATGGCCATGTGCGCGAATCCAGGCGTCGTTAGGCCCGCCGCTGACAACGGTCATGTTCGCCAGGTGCGATGGCCCAGCCTTCGTGCCGACGCGATGACCGGCCAGCGCGGCGCGGAGGGGGGGCGGCGCGCGGGAACGGTCCATGTCGCGCGGCACAAATTCCACCGGGGATCGTTGAGAAAGGCCACCAAGCATGCTGGATCGGCGCAGCGCATATGAATACGAGGACCTGCTGGCCTGCGGCCGCGGGGAGCTGTTCGGCCCCGGCAATGCGCAACTGCCGCTGCCGCCGATGCTGATGTTCGATCGGATCGTCGAGATCTCCGAGACCGGCGGCGAGTTCGGCAAGGGTGTCGTCCGCGCCGAGCTCGACGTGAAGCCGGATCTCTGGTTCTTCGGCTGCCATTTCAAGAATGATCCGGTGATGCCGGGCTGTCTCGGCCTCGATGCGATGTGGCAGATGGTGGGCTTCTACCTCGGCTGGACCGGCGGCGCCGGGCGCGGCCGTGCGCTGGGCCTCGGCGATCTCAAGTTCTCCGGCCAGGTTCTGCCGACCGCGCGCAAGGTTGTGTACAATGTCGACATCAAGCGCGTGATGCGCTCAAAGCTGGTGCTCGGTATTGCCGACGGGTGGCTTTCGATGGATGGCGAGATTATCTATCGCGCCAAGGACCTGAAGGTCGGCCTGTTCAAGCAGGACGCCGCGCCGACTTGAACCAGCGGGCTGCGACCACAGACAGTGCAGCAGGCGCGGCTGCAACAGAACACACGAGCAAAGTGAGGCGGACATCATGAGGCGGGTTGTCATCACGGGCATGGGCATCGTCTCATCGATCGGCAACAACACCCAGGAGGTGCTCGCCAGCCTGTACGAGGCGAAGTCCGGCATCTCCCGTGCTGAGAAATATGCCGAGCTTGGTTTTCGTTCGCAGGTGCAAGGTGCGCCGACGCTGAATCCCGCCGACGTGGTCGACCGCCGCGCCATGCGCTTCCTCGGCGAGGGGGCGGCGTGGAATCATGTCGCCATGGAGCAGGCGATCCTCGATTCCGGGCTGGAGCCGACCGACGTCTCCAACGTCCGCACCGGCATCATCATGGGCTCAGGCGGGCCATCGACGCGCACGCTGGTGGAAGCGGCCGACATCACCCGCACCAAGGGCCCGAAGCGTGTCGGTCCGTTCGCCGTGCCGAAGGCGATGTCGTCGACGGCCTCGGCGACGCTGGCGACCTGGTTCAAGATCAAGGGCGTCAACTACTCGATCTCCTCGGCCTGTGCGACCTCCAATCATTGCATCGGCAATTCCTACGAGATGATCCAGTACGGTAAGCAGGACGTGATGTTCGCCGGCGGCTGCGAGGAGCTCGACTGGACGCTGTCGGTGCTGTTCGACGCGATGGGCGCGATGTCGTCCAAGCACAACGACACGCCGGCGACCGCGTCGCGGCCCTATGACGTCACGCGCGACGGCTTCGTGATCGCCGGCGGCGCTGGCGTCCTCGTGCTGGAAGAGCTCGAGCACGCCAAAGCGCGCGGCGCCAAGATCTACGGCGAGATCGTGGGCTACGGCGCGACGTCCGACGGCTACGACATGGTTGCGCCTTCCGGCGAGGGTGCCGAGCGCTGCATGCAGCTCGCGCTGTCGACCGTGAAGACCAAGATCGACTACATCAATCCGCATGCGACCTCGACACCCGCCGGAGATCCGCCGGAGATCGAGGCGATCCGGAAAGTGTTCGGCCGCGGCGAGAAATGTCCGCCGATCGCCGCGACCAAGGCGCTGACCGGCCACTCGCTCGGCGCCACCGGCGTCCAGGAAGCGATCTATTCGCTGCTGATGATGAAGAACGGCTTCATCTGCGAGAGCGCCAACATCACCGAGCTCGATCCCGCCTTTGCCGACATGCCGATCGTGCGCAAGCGCATCGATAACGCCAAGCTCGGCACCGTGCTGTCGAACTCGTTCGGCTTCGGCGGCACCAACGCGACGCTGGTGTTCAAGCAGCTCGACGCTTAAGATTTCCAACAGCACTGGTTTCGTCGGCATCATGGCCGGGCAGCAGCGCGAAGCTCATTCTTCGCACCGATGTCCGGCCATTGGCGTCTCGAAGGCGGAGCGATCATCCTGGCTGGGCCGATCCCGGCATGACGAAGGAGAGACATCATGCAGGGTCTGATGGCAGGCAAGCGCGGCCTGGTCATGGGCATCGCCAACGACCATTCGATCGCCTGGGGCATCGCCAAGACGCTGGCTGCGCATGGCGCCGAGATGGCCTTCACCTATCAGGGCGACGCGCTCGGCAAGCGCGTCCGTCCGCTCGCCGACGAGCTCGGCGTCAAGCACGTGCTGTCCTGCGACGTCGAGGACATTGCCAGCGTCGACAGTGTATTCACGGCGCTTCGCGAGGCCTGGGGCGGGCTCGACTTCGTCGTCCACGCCGTCGCCTTCTCCGACAAGAACGAGCTCAAGGGCCGCTATGCCGACACCTCGCGCGAGAATTTTGCGCGCACGATGCTGATCTCCTGCTTCTCCTTCACCGAGATCGCCAAGCGCGCCGCCGAGCTGATGCCGGAGAGCGGCGGCAGCATGATCACCTTGACCTTCGACGGCTCCAACCGGGTGATGCCGAACTACAACGTGATGGGCGTCGCCAAGGCCGCGTTGGAAGCCTCGGTGCGCTATCTCGCCGCCGACTACGGCCGCCGCAGCATCCGTGTCAACGCGATCTCGGCCGGACCGGTGCGCACGCTGGCGGGCTCGGGCATCGGCGATGCCCGCTTCATGTTCGCGTTCCAGCAGAAGCACTCGCCGCTCGGCCGCGGCGTGACCCTGGAGGAGCTTGGCGGCTCGGCGCTCTATCTGCTGTCGGAGCTGTCCGGTGGCGTCACCGGCGAGATCCACTACGTCGATTCCGGCTACAACGTGATCTCGATGCCGCGCCCCGAGGATCTCAAGGCGGACTGACCTCCGCGCGTATCGGCGGTATCAGGGGAACGCGAGACTCCGTCCCCCGATCGACCCAAATTTTCCCAGTTGAAGACAATGTTCCTGAACGGCTAATCAGGAAGCATTGGCGCAACTCGTGTTGGTTGTTGCGACGACGCTGCGATGCATCATGACCGGTGCATCGGCCGCTTCCGTCAGCCAGCCGCTCGCGCCGGCAGCAAGACAAGTCGTGGGGGCGATTGATGCTGCGTTCGAAGGCCCATGTCATCGCTCTCTGCGCGATGACCGGCATTGCGCTTGCGGCAGGGAGCGCCGGGCCGGCGCAGGCGCAATCGAGCGTCTGGGACTCCACGATCTCCAACACCAGCTGGTATGTGCCGACGGCGCAACTTCTCGCGTACATGTCGCCGAAGACGGGCTTCTCCAACCCAATCCCGATCGGTGACCAGACGTTGTGGACATTGGGCACCGCGACCAACGGTGCCTTCACCGGCACCAGCGTCGCGCAGCTCAGGATCGGGCTGGCGCTGCTGACGGACACCTCGACCATCCAGGGCTTCGTCACCACCAGCGGCCAGATCACCATGCTGTTCACGCCGACCGGCGGTGGCACTGCGACCGTCGGACTCGGCTATATGCGCAACGTCAACGGCGTGACCGGCATGGAAATGCAGATGATCACCGGCGACAGCCTGCTGGTGACGCATTGGGCCTACATGCTGCCCTATGATCCCGCGACCTTCACGCCGCCGCCGTCGGCACCGGTGCCGGCCAACTCCGTGCCGCAATGGGCGTGGACCGCCGGCACGCCTTGGCGGATCGTCAGTCCGACATTGTTCGGCACGCAGGCGCCGGGCCGTTTCGTCATCACGAGCTATCAGAACGGCTATTTCTGGGGTGCGGGTGTCGCACCGCCCGGCAGCACCGCGGCGGGCTTCACGCTGCTCGGCTCGGTGACTCCCGAGGGCAGCGTGCTGTTCAACACCCTCTCGCGCGGCACCCTGACCAGCCTCTATGGCACGGCGAGCGGCAACGCCGCAGGCGCGCAGATGCTGGTGTCGACCTACGACCTCACCGGAAACCTGACCGGGGGACTGGCGACGATGTCGCTGATCCAGCCTTATGCGGATACGCTGCGGTCTGCGGGCGGCCGCGTCGGACTGGAGGCGGCTGACGTGCTGTACCGACTGTCGATGACGCCGGCCGGCTGGACCGGATCGATGGTCTCAGGCTTTGCCGCACTCGACAATCTCGACGGACCTTCTCTCGGCGCTGCCGTGAAGCAGACGTTGCCGGTGTTGACCGGGGCGGCCTCGCAGGCGACCCATGTCGGCCAGCAGGCGTTCCGGCAGACGATGACCAACAGGCTCGACGATGTCAGCAGCATCGGCTGGGCCGCTGGTCGCAATGTCTGGATGCAGCCTCTCGGCGGCACCGCGCAGCAAACGGGGCGCGATGGCGTTCCCGGCTATGATGCCACCGGCGGCGGTCTGGCGTTCGGCGCCGACGTCGCGGTCTCGTCCCGCGCCATCATTGGCGGCGTTCTCGGTTATTCTCATCACACGATCACCGGAAGCGACGCCGCCGTGCCGAACCGCCTCGGTCTCGCCTCCTATCAGCTCGGGCTCTATGGAGCCTACGCGATCACCCGAGATGTCCTCTTCGACTATCAGCTCGATGGCGGATCGACCGATAACGGCGAAAACAGGTCGCTAAGCTTCATGGGCGCATCCGCCGGCGGCAGCTATCGCTCCTACAGCGGCCATGCCGGCGCAGGCATCAAGACGCGGATTCCGCTGCAGGACGGATTCGCGCTCGTTCCAGCACTGCACCTGGACTACGGCACGGTTCGCAGCAATTCCTACAGCGAGAACGGTGCCGGCGGCTTCAGCCTCAACGTCGATCCTCAGATCTATCAGGAGCTCGTGACGACGGCGCAGCTGAAAGCTGTCTACGCGCCCATCAGGCAGATTCGTCTGACCAGCGATATCGGCGTCGGCTACAACGCGCTGAATCAGCCGCTGCAGATCCGCGCGGCGTTCTCGGGCGGCGGCGAGAGCTTCGTCACCCACGGCCTCGGCCTGTCGCCATGGATCTATTCGGCGGGCCTTGGTCTTGTGGCCGCCGGCAACGACCGGCTCGACCTCAGCATCCGCTATGGCATCAACGCGACATCGTCCGGTCTCGTCCAGCAGTCGGGCCACGCGGTGCTGAAGATCAGGCTGTGACGCGCCGAACTCGTCGTTCTATTCGCGCCCGAAATAGGCCGGCAAGCGCTGGTCGAGCCGGAACTTGAGCATCGAACGCGCCATGTCGCGCAGCACGTTGTTGTTCGCAGCCTCCGGCGGCGAGGCGGGGAATGCGGAGTTGTCGACGTCCCCGGCGTGAGATGGCGGTCCGACGCCGGACGTCAGCCGTGAGAGCAGCGATCTGGAGCTCGTGGCTGGCTCGCGCGTCTCGAACGTCGCCCCGTCGTAGAGCTGGATATCGAGCATGATGAAGACGTGGCTGATCCGGCCAAATCCCTCGCCCCTGTTGATGACACCGACGCCGGTGACCTCGTCGTTTGTCGAGGGTTCGCTGTCGGTCCGGCGGGTGATCACGAGGTAGCGAGCGCAACCCGCCGTGCCGGCCACCTTCCTGACGATGGGCGTGAGCTTCCCGTTCTCAGCCTTGATTGGGGGCGACTGATAGAACGGATCGAATGCTCCCTTGGGGACGCCAATGCGGCGGATTCCGGCATCACCCGCGGCTGCCTTCACACGGGCGTAGACGATGTCGTCGAAGCCCCAGGGCACCGGCACTTCGGCGTACTCGTTGCCCAGGCGGGTCATGCCGTTCTTCTGCACCGTGAAGACATCGCCGAGCGCGGCGATCACCCCGACCTCGCACGGTCCGCCCTCGCGGTGGGCCGTCGTCGGCTTGGCGGCCTTGGCATTGCTGCCTGCTGGCTTCGCGGGCTTGGCATTCAGCGGCGCCGGGGCCGATTGCGCCAGGGCATTGGTGGAGGACCAGAGCATGGCAATGATGAGCGCAGCAAATCGGCGAGAGATGGTCACTGGGAGAACTCGTCGCAGGGAGGAAAAGGATCAAGCCAAGGGAGCTCGAAGAGAGTTCGTTCGAGTCGTCCGAAGTCTGCGCCCGCATCATTCGATCTTCAGATAGCTCGGCAGGTCGCGATCGAGCTTCGCCGCGACCAGGGTGCGCAGCCGCTCGCGCAGGACGGTGCTGGAGGCCGCAGCCGCGAGAGGCTCGGGGAAGTCGGCATTGTCGAGCTTGTTGAGAGGGTCTTCGGTGAGCCTCATGGTCTCGGCAAGCCTGGCGCCGGTGTCGGCCGAGAACGAGCTGATCTTCTCGTAGGACTGGCCGTCGATGAGCGTGATGTTGACGTTCGCAAACAGATGCGAGTGCCTGAGGATCGATCCGACCCCCTGATTGTAGGCGCCGATGCCTCTGAGCCTCAGGGTGGTGTTGGGAATGGTCGTCTCGAACCTGGTGACGACGAGATAGCGCGCGCAGCTCGCATTCGTCGTGACGTTGCGCACGATCGCGGTCAGGCTCTCCTTCGGATCGGGCAGGAAGCGCGATGTCGGGTGGTAGTAGACCTCGAACGCGCCTTTCGGATAGCCGATCCTGCGCACGGTCGGGTCGCCGCCGGTAGCCGCGCGCACGCGCGCCATGGCGAGGTCGTCCAGTCCCCATCCCGGCAACGTGACTTCGTCCTCTTCGGTTTCAAACACGGTGAGACCGAACTTGCTGACGGCGAGCTGGTCGCCGAGTGCGGAAATGACGCCAAGACGGCACGGACCGCTTTCGATGGCGCCTGGTTTCGCCATCGGCTTTGTCTTTCCGGAGGGTTTCTTGGCTGCGGGCGCGGCCTTGGACGCCGTTGTTGACGGAGCCTGGGCCCAAGCCCCGGTTGCGAAGGCAGCGGCGAGGGCGACGAGCGCAAGGCGGCGGATCGACAGGAGCGGCACGGACATGGGTACGGTTCGAGAATGCGAGGTCGTCGCGAACTCGAACTTAGTTCGCCTGCGAAGGCGCACGCAATGGTTTCCGGTCGCCACGCGTAAGATTTGCGCTTGCACGCCCTGCGATCAGGAGCCTGCCGCCTGACCGTCACGCTTCCATCGATAATATTTCATGATCCGGCCGTGCAGCGGGTCAGCTTCCTCCTTTTCCAGCACGAAGCCCTCGCGCTCATACCAGCGCCAAGCCTTGTCATTGCCCTTTGCGCAGCGCAGCCACACTTCGTCCGGCAGCAGCTCGCGGGTGAAGGTGAGCAGCCGGCGGCCGAGCGATCGGCCCTGATGGGACGGGGCGATCATCAGCTGGTCGAGATAGAGCGTGGGGATGTTGATCGCGAGCATCGCCGCGAGGCCGCCGCGGTCGTCGGCGACATACAGGCTCCAACCGCCAGCGACTTCACGCGGCACGCGCTCCCTGAGGAGCGCGAGCAGCCTCTCGCTCGGGGTCTCCAATCCGGTCGAGCACCAGCTTTCCATCCAGAGGCTGGCGACGGCGTCGTATTCGTCCGGGCGGGCAGGGCGGATGATAGGATGGAGCATGTGTGGTGACCTGAAGCGAGGTGACGGCTTGGCCTCTGCATCCGCAGCCGTGACCTGGGACGCGTGAGGGTGCGCGACCAATAGGACAACAAAAAAGGGCGGCCCGAAAGCCGCCCTTTGTATTTCATTCGAAGGGACGCCGGCTTTACTCGCCAGCGGCCTCGCGCGCCTCGGCGGGCGTGTCCTTCTGCTTGGCCTCGAGATCCTCGCCAGTGGTCTGGTCGACCGCCTTCATCGACAGCCTCGTCTTGCCGCGGTCGTCGAAGCCGAGCAGCTTGACCTTGACCTTGTCGCCTTCCTTGACGACGTCGGAGGTCTTCTGCACGCGCTTGTCGGCGAGCTGCGAGATGTGCACGAGGCCGTCGCGGGTGCCGAAGAAGTTCACGAAGGCACCGAACTCCATCACCTTGACGACGGTGCCGTCATAGACCTGGCCGACCTCCGGATCGGAGGCGATCGACTTGATCCACTTGATGGCGGCCTTCATCGCCTCGCCGTCGTTGGAGGCGACCTTGACGGTGCCGTCGTCCTCGATGTTGACCTTAGCGCCGGTCTTCTCGACGATCTCGCGGATCACCTTGCCGCCGGTGCCGATCACTTCGCGGATCTTGTCGGTCGGGATCTTGAAGGTCTCGATGCGCGGCGCGTATTCGCCGAGCTCGGCGCGCGCGGCGGTCAGCGCCTTGGACATCTCGCCCAGGATGTGGATGCGGCCGTCGCGGGCCTGGCCCAGCGCAACCCGCATGATCTCCTCGGTGATGCCCTCGATCTTGATATCCATCTGCAGCGAGGTGATGCCGCTCTCGGTGCCCGCGACCTTGAAGTCCATGTCGCCGAGATGGTCCTCGTCGCCGAGGATGTCGGAGAGAACCGCATAGCGGCTGCCTTCGAGGATCAGGCCCATCGCGATGCCCGCGGTCGGCCGCTTCAGCGGCACACCGGCATCCATCAGCGCCAGCGACGAGCCGCAGACGGTGGCCATCGACGACGAGCCATTCGACTCCGTCACCTCCGACACCACGCGCGTGGTGTAGGGGAACTCGTGGTGCGGCGGCAGCACCGGGTGGATGGCGCGCCAGGCGAGCTTGCCGTGGCCGATCTCGCGACGCTTGGTGCCGCCGAGACGGCCGGTCTCACCGACGGAGTAGGGAGGGAAGTTGTAGTGCAGCAGGAACGTCTCTTTGTACGTTCCCGACAGCGCGTCGATGTACTGCTCGTCCTCGCCGGTGCCGAGCGTGGTCACGACCAGCGCCTGGGTCTCACCGCGGGTGAACAGCGCCGAGCCGTGAGCGCGCGGCAGCACGCCGACTTCGCAGACGATGTTGCGCACGGTCTTGGCGTCGCGGCCGTCGATGCGCTTGCCGGTGTCCAGGATGTTCCAGCGAACGATCTTGGCTTCCAGCTCCTTGAACACGCCGGAGAGGCGGAGCTTGTCGTATTTCGGCTCCTGCCCTTCGGGGAAGAAGTGCGCCATCACCTTTTCCTTGACGGCGCCGACGGCGGCGTAGCGCTCCTGCTTCACGGGAATCGCATAGGCCTTGCGCAGGTCCTGCTCGGCGATCCCAAGCATCTCCTTCTCGATCGCGCCGTTGTCGATGATCGCGACGTCGCGCGGCTCCTTGGCGGCCTTCTCGGCGAGCTCGATGATCGCATTGATCACCGGCTGGAAGTGACGGTGACCGAACATCACCGCGCCGAGCATGATGTCCTCGTTGAGCTCCTTGGCCTCCGATTCCACCATCAGCACGGCGTCCGAGGTGCCGGCGACGACCAGGTCGAGCTGGGTGTCGGCCATCTCGTCGAGGGTGGGATTGAGGATGTATTCGTCATTGGCGAAGCCGACGCGGGCGGCGCCGATCGGGCCCTTGAACGGCACGCCCGACAGCGTCAGCGCGGCCGACGCGCCGACCAGCGCCACGATGTCCGGATCGTTCTCCATGTCGTGCGACAGCACGGTCACGATGACCTGGGTCTCGTTGCGCCAGGCGTCGACGAACAGCGGGCGGATCGGGCGGTCGATCAGGCGGGAGACCAGCGTCTCCTTCTCGGTCGGACGGCCCTCGCGCTTGAAATAGCCGCCGGGAATGCGCCCCGCAGCGTAGGTCTTTTCCTGGTAGTCGACCGTCAGCGGCAGGAAGTCGACGCCTTCGCGCGGCGCCTTGGCGGCGACGACGGTGGCGAGCACGACGGTCTCGCCATAAGTGGCGACGACGGCGCCGTCCGCCTGGCGGGCGATCTTGCCGGTTTCAAGCTTGAGCGGACGCCCGCCCCAGTCGATCTCGACGGAATGCTTGGTAAACATGGGTATCTTCTTTCATGAGATGATTGAAGGCGGACCCCGCAGAAACAAAAAAACCATGCGCAAGATTGCAGGGCGCTGGATTGCGATCAGCGCCCTGCGATCCTGCCATGGTTTTCTTATTTCGGATGGCGTCCATCCTTCTCGTAAGTAACGGGCACCTTGCCCGTCACGCCCAGCGGCCGGATTGCTGCTGAGGCGTACTGCACGGTCCGGGCAGGATCAGTCGAAGAGCGCATCTGCCTCTTTCCAGATCCAGCCAGACCGCATGATCCCGGATTCGCGAACGCCGCGATCGAAGCGGCGTCCTCGGCATCATGCCATCAACGCGCGCAACACCCCGCGCGCTCATTCCCAGTCGAAGCTCAACGGCGAATGTTGTGCTTCTCGAGCAGCGCCTTGTAGCGCGCCTCGTCGTTCTTCTTCAGATAGTCCAGCAGCGAACGGCGGGTCGAGACCAGCTTCAGGAGGCCGCGGCGGGAGTGGTTGTCCTTGCCATGGGTCTTGAAGTGGCTGGTCAGGTTGTTGATGCGTTCCGAGAGGATCGCAACCTGCACCTCGGGAGAACCGGTATCACCGGCCTTGGTGGCATTCGCCTTGATGATTTCCGCCTTGCGCTCTGCGGTCACCGACATCGTCAGTCTCTTTCGTTGCGACCGGAGCTGGCAGTCAGTCCGGTCAGGTTGAACACGCGCTTGGGGATGAGTTCGCCATTGCCAATTTCGGCAAGCGCCAGAAGGCGGCCTGCGACCGTGACATAGACTGTGCCGCTACTATTGGGCGCATCCCGTCCGCGCAACAAGACGGCCTGACCCCTGTGGAGCCTTGCCGCATCAGCCCGAGTGACGGCCAGTGCCGGGATGTCGTCCAGCGCGGTCTCAACGGGCAAGAGTGCGTCGGCGAGGCTTCCCTCACCGGACGCGGCTCTATTGCACAAAGCCTCCAACTGTTCCAGCGGAATCATGTCGTTCTCGGTAAACGGACCCACCAGGGTCCGCCGGAGCGCGCTGATATGGCCGTAACAGCCGAGGATTCGGCCCATGTCGCGGGCCAGCGCCCGGACATAGGTTCCCTTGCCGCATTCCGCCTCGAACACCGAATGGTCCGGGTCGGGCTGGTCGACGAGGGTCAGTTCATGGATCTCGACCGGGCGCGGCTGGAGCTCGACGACCTCGCCGTCGCGGGCGAGATCATAGGCGCGCTCGCCCTGGACCTTGATCGCGGAATAGCGCGGCGGCGTCTGCTCGATCCGGCCGGTAAATTGCGGCAGCAGCGCCCGGATCGCCGCGGCATCCGGCCGGCTGTGGCTGGTCTCGACGACCCGTCCTTCGGTGTCGTCGGTATCGCGCTCCTCGCCCCAGGTCACGGTGAAGCGGTAGCGCTTGCGGCCGTCCATCACGAACGGGACGGTCTTGGTGGCTTCGCCGAGCGCGATCGGCAGGCCGCCGGAGGCGAGCGGATCGAGTGTGCCGGCATGGCCGGCGCGCTTGGCCTGGAACAGGCGCTTCACCACCGCCACGGCCTGGGTCGAGGTCATGCCGATCGGCTTGTCGAGCACGACCCAGCCATGGACGTCGCGGCGATCGCGGCGTGGCTGGTTGCCCTGACCGTTTCCTTGGCGCTGCTTGTTGCGCGGATCGTTGTTGTCGCGCGGCGGGCGTCCGTCGGCAGAATGGATCGTCTTGGCGGCGGTCGGTTCGGCGCTCGGCGCGTCGACAGTGCCGGTTTCGGGGGGAATGGTCATCAGCTCTCTTCCGAATCCGAATTGAGGTCTCTCTGCACCGCGGGTGTTCGCAGTAATTTCTCGATCCGTTCCGCTTCGTCGAATCGCTCGTCGACGCGGAAGCGGATGTCAGGTGCAAATTTCAGGTTAACGCGCCGCGCGATGTCGCCGCGCAGGAACTTCTTGTTGCGCTCCAGCGCAGCGAGCACGACGTCCGTATCCTGTCCGCCGAGCGGCATGATGTAGATCGTGGCGAGCTTCAGGTCGGGCGACATGCGGACTTCGGGCACCGTAATGATGTGTCCCTCCAGGTCCGGGTCGTGCACGTCACCGTGGCTGAGAATGTCGGCGACAGCGTGACGCACGGTCTCGGCCACGCGCAACTGACGCTGCGAGCCGCCGGAAGCGGCGCTTCCCCTCTGGTGATGGCGAGGCATTTTTCAAAAATCCAATGGATCGTCGCCCGGCGTGAGCACGGGCGAGAGGATCATTCTGATTGAGTTCAACGACGCTTCGTTAAGTTCAAGGGACGCAGCGATTCCGCATGCGCACGGAATCGCTGCTCACTCGAATTGCAGCGCGCTCTGTAGGATTCGGACTTACAGCGAGCGCTGGATGGTCTCCACGCGATAACACTCGATGACGTCGCCGACACGCATGTCGCCGTAGCTCTCGAAGGCCATGCCGCATTCCTGGCCGGCCTGCACTTCCTTCACTTCGTCCTTGAAGCGCTTCAGGGTCGACAGCTTGCCCTCGTGAACCACGACGTTGTCGCGGATCAGGCGGACATTGGCGCCGCGCTCCACGGTGCCGTCGGTGACGCGGCAGCCGGCGACCTTGCCGACCTTGGAGATGTTGAACACCTCCAGGATCTGCGCATTGCCGAGCATGGTTTCCCGAAGCGTGGGGGCCAGGAGACCGCTCATCGCCTTCTTCACGTCATCCACGAGGTCGTAGATGATGTTGTAGTAGCGGATCTCGATGCCGTTGCGCTTGGCGAGCGCGGCCGCTTCCTTGTTGGCTCGTACCGAGAAGCCGATGATCGCGGCGTTGAAGCCTTCGGCCAGCGTCACGTCGGACTCGCTGATGCCGCCGACGCCGGCATGCAGGATGCGGGCGGCGACCTCCTCGGTGCCGAGCTTCTCCAGCGAGCCGAGAATGGCCTCCAGCGAGCCCTGCACGTCGGCCTTGATGACCAGCGGGAATTCCTTGCGGCCCGCAGTCTTCAATTGCGACATCATCTGTTCGAGCGAACCGCGCATGCCGGAGATCGAGGCTGCCGCGTTCTCGCGCTTCTGGTGCGCGCGGTAGCTGGTGACCTGGCGGGCACGGGCTTCGTTCTCGACGACGGCGAGACGATCGCCGGCTTCCGGCGGACCATTGAAGCCGAGCACCTCGACCGGCACCGACGGGCCTGCTTCCTGCAATGTCTCACCCTGATCCGAGATCAGCGCGCGGACGCGGCCCATCTCGGCGCCGGCAACGATGATGTCGCCGACCCGCAACGTGCCGCGCTGGACCAGCACGGTGGCGACCGGGCCGCGGCCACGATCGAGCTTGGCTTCGATCACGGTGCCTTCGGCCGGGCGATCCGAATTGGTCTTGAGGTCGAGAATGTCGGCCTGCAGCGCGATCATTTCGAGCAGACGATCGAGGTTGGTCTTGTTCTTGGCGGACACCTCGACGTCGACGACCTCGCCGCCCAGCGATTCGACCTGCACCTCGTGCTGGAGCAGCTCGGTGCGGACGCGCTCGGGGCGGGCGTCGGGCTTGTCGATCTTGTTGATCGCGACGATCATCGGCACCTTCGCCGCCTTGGCGTGGTTGATGGCCTCGATCGTCTGCGGCATGACGCCGTCATCGGCCGCGACCACCAGCACCACGATGTCGGTGACCTTGGCGCCGCGGGCGCGCATCGCGGTGAACGCGGCGTGGCCGGGCGTGTCGATGAAGGTGATCTTCTTGCCGGAATCCGGCGCGGTCACCTGATAGGCGCCGATGTGCTGGGTGATGCCGCCGGCTTCGCCCGAGACCACGTTGGCGTGACGCAGCGCGTCGAGCAGCGAGGTCTTGCCGTGGTCGACGTGGCCCATCACGGTCACGACCGGCGAGCGCGGCTCGGTGTCGGTCGAATCGTCGACGACGTCGAACAAACCCTCTTCGACGTCGGATGCCGCGACGCGCTTGACGCTGTGGCCGAGCTCCTCGGCGATCAGCTGCGCGGTGTCGGCATCGATCACGTCGGTGATCTTGTGCATCGCGCCCTGGCGCATCAGCAGGCGGATCACGTCGACCGCGCGCTCCGACATGCGGTTCGCCAGCTCCTGGATGGTGATGGCTTCCGGAATCGTCACCTCGCGGACGAGCTTCTCCTTCTGCTCGTTGGCGGCATGGCCCTTCAGGCGCTGCGTGCGGCGGCGGAACGAGGCGATCGAGCGCTCGCGCACATCGTCGGCCGTCAGTGCCGTGACCACCGTCAGGCGGCCGCGCTGCTTCTGCGGACCCGGCTTGTGCGTGGTCTTCGGCGGCGGTGCAGGACGTGCGGCTCCGCCGGGACCCCTGCGGATCTGGCGCGGACCCTCATCCTCGTCCGGACCGGCGGCAACCGCCGCCGGCGCGCGGCCGAGCGGACCGCCGGCGGCAGGACGGGCGCCGGCCGGGCGTGCGCCCGCCGGCTGAGCGCCGCCGGGCCGCGAGCTCGGACCACCAATCTGCTGCGGCCGGCTGCCCGGTGCGCCGACGGGCCTGCCGGGGGCGGGCGTCGAGCGGGCCGGTGCGGTCGCGGCGGGCTGCGGCGCGGATGTCGCCGGACGGGGCGCCTCGCCTTCGCCGAACCGCTTCTTGGCCTCGAGCTCGGCCTTGCGCTTGGCTTCCTCTTCGTGGCGGTGGCGCTCTTCCTCGGCCTTGCGGCGCGCCTCGGCAGCCTCACGCTCGGCGCGTTCGGCGGCTTCGCGCTCGGCGCGGCGGCGCGCCTCCTCTTCGGCCTGGCGGCGTTCCTCGATGTCGCGCACGCGGGCATCGGCCAACGCGCTGGCGCGGGCCGACCGCTCGTCCTCCGTCAGGGTGCGCAACACGACCCCGGATCCGCCGCGCTGCGACGAGCCGGATGGGCGCGGTCCGGATGAGCGCGGCGATGGCGGGGGCGGCGGCGCCTTGGCGACGGTCGGCTCCGGCGCATGCGGAGCATCGGGCCCCCCATCGCCGACGCGGCGCTTGCCGCGCTTCTCGACCACCACCTGCTTGCTCCGGCCATGTGGGAAGCTCTGGCGTACCGTGCCGGTCTCGACGCGCGGCTTCAGCGTCAAGGTCTTGCTCGGGACACTCAGTTTCTTGTCGCCCGGAGTGTTGTTGTCGGCCATTCAGTCGTCCTAATCTCGTTACCAGCGTGCGGGCTACCGCACCGTCTCATTCGTGCAATCGTCGCGATGTCTTCGTAGCTATGGCTTCAAAGTGCTATGTCTTCGAAGTCGAAGCAGATTTCGTGGCCGCGGTTCCGGCAATCTTGTCAGCGTCGGCCGACCGGTATCGGACCAGTGTCTGGCTGCGCGACAGGAATGTCCTGCTCGCCGGGCCTGCGAGCACGGCAGCATGTATCACATTTGAGCGCCCAAGTGCCAAATCCAATTCTGCCGAAGTGAGACAGCAGATGATCGGAATTGTCGGGGCTTGGCCCTGGTCCCCGTCGTTCGGCCGCACCAGCGCGTCGAGCTTGCGGATCCCGTCGGCTGCGCCATCCGCGGCATGGACGAGGGCAGCCAATGTCGACCGCGATTGCCGCTGCGACAGCGCCGCTTCCACCTTGGAGAAACCGGAGACGACCTGGCCGGCCTTGGCGGCAATCCCCAGCGCTTCGATCGCGCTGCGGGCCAGCAAGGCTTCCAGGTCTTCGGCAAGGGTCGGCGGGACGCGGACGTTGGTCTTGAAGCCTCGGCTGAAATGGTGACGCCGCACCGCCTCCGCAACCGCCTGGCGCGAGGCGGTGATCCACAATCCCCGACCGGGCAGCTTGCGCTTGATGTCGGGCACGACCTCGCCCGACGGTCCGACGACGAAGCGGATCAGCTCGCCGATCGGCCGCACGTCGCGGCTGACCGCGCACATGCGCATGGTCGCGGACTTCTCGGTCCGCGGTCCATTGTCGAGCTCGGGGTCGGCCAAAGCGAGCATGCGGTGATGCGGCTCCTCATCTCAAGCGAGCTGGGTCAGGGTGGGGGTCATCGTGCCGTCCATGGGGCGAGCCAAACGGGTCAGGCGGGCTGTCCTTCGGTCGCTTCGTCCTCATTCTCGGCTTCCGCTTCGGTCTTGGCGAGGTCGGCCTCACTGATCCAGCCGGCCTTGACGCGGGCCTGCATCACCATGGCTTCGGCGTCGTCGCGGGAGACATCGAGACCGTCGAGAATGCCGGGGAATTTGGTGGCTTCGCCGCCCTCCTTGCGCTCCGTCCAGCCGACCAGATCGTCGGTGGCGCAGCCCGCGAGATCCTCGACCGTCTTGATGTCGTTCTCGCCGAACTTGACCAGCATCTTGGTGGTGACACCGGGCACGTCCTTCACCGCGTCCTCGACGCCGAGCTCCTTGCGCTTGGCCTCGAGCTCGGCTTCCTGCTGCTCGAGGAATTCGCGGGCGCGGGTCTGTAGCTCGGTCGCGGTCTCCTCGTCGAAGCCCTCGATGCCGGCGAGATCCTTGAGGTCGACCAAAGCGAGCTCCTCGACCGAGGTGAAGCCTTCGGACGCCAGCAGCTGGCCGACGACCTCGTCGACGTTCAGCGATTCCATGAATACGCGCGTGGAATTCTCGAAGTCGGCCTGACGGCGCTCCGATTCCTCCTGCTCGGTCAGGATGTCGATGTCCCAGCCGGTCAGCTGCGAGGCGAGGCGGACGTTCTGGCCGCGGCGGCCGATGGCGAGCGAGAGCTGGTTGTTGGTGTCGGGCACCACGACCTCGATGCGCTCGCGGTCCTCGTCGATGACGACCTTGGCGACCTCGGCGGGCGCCAGCGCGTTGACCACGAAGGTCGCGATGTCGGGCGACCACGGAATGATGTCGATCTTCTCGCCCTGCAGCTCGTTCACCACGGCCTGCACGCGCGAGCCGCGCATGCCGACGCAGGCGCCGACCGGATCGACCGAGGAATCGCGCGACACGACGCCGATCTTGGCGCGCGAGCCGGGGTCGCGGGCGACCGCCTTGATCTCGACGATGCCGTCATAGATTTCCGGCACTTCCTGCGCGAAGAGCTTGGCCATGAACTGCGGATGGGTGCGCGACAGGAAGATCTGCGGGCCGCGGGTCTCGCGGCGGACGTCGAACACATAGGCGCGGACGCGGTCGCCGTTGCGGAACACCTCGCGCGGCAACATCTCGTCGCGGCGGATGATGGCCTCGCCGCGGCCGAGGTCGAGGATCACGCTGCCATATTCGACACGCTTGACGACGCCGTTGACGATGTCGCCGATGCGGTCCTTGAACTCCTGATACTGCCGGTCGCGCTCGGCTTCGCGCACCTTCTGCACGATGACCTGCTTGGCCGACTGCGCGGCGATGCGGCCATATTCCAGTGGCGGCAGGGTGTCGGCGATGGTGTCGCCGATCTGCGCGCCCGGATTGGCGCGGCGGGCATCATCCAGCGAGATCTGGTTGGAGGGGTTCTCGACCTTCTCGACCACCAGCATGTGGCGCGACAGCCGCAGCTCACCCTTCTTCGGATCGATCTCGGCGTGAACGTCGGTCTCGCTGCCATAACGAGCGCGGGCGGCCTTGGCGATCGCGTCTTCCATGGCAGCGATCACGATGCCGCGGTCGATCGACTTCTCGCGTGCGACGGCGTCGGCGATCTGCAGCAGTTCCAACCGGTTGGCGCTGACGGCCATGGCTCAAATCTCCTCTAATCAGGATCGATCTCGCCTCTGCGCGCGCGGTCGGCGGCGAGGCGATGTTTCTTGGTGTTGGTCGGCAGCGGCTTCTTGACCGGCTGCTTGTCCTTGGATTTCGGTTTTGGCTTGGCC
Organism: Bradyrhizobium sp. SZCCHNR1051; assembly: GCF_032489615.1. Classification (NCBI taxonomy): domain Bacteria; kingdom Pseudomonadati; phylum Pseudomonadota; class Alphaproteobacteria; order Hyphomicrobiales; family Nitrobacteraceae; genus Bradyrhizobium; species Bradyrhizobium sp. SZCCHNR1051. The sequence continues at coordinate 298,137 of NZ_JAUEYJ010000006.1, forward strand.
TGGGCCGCCGGCTTGGCGTGCGGCGCCAACGGTGGCGCCAGCCCGAGGTCGCGCTTCTTCTCGCGCTCGGCGGCCTTGCCGCGGCGCATGGATTCGGCGATCAGCTCGTCGGTCAGCACCAGCTTGGCGTCGCCGATGTCGGCCATCGGCAGCACGACGTCCGGCTCCTGGTCCTTGGCCACGTCGTCGCGGATGATGCGCACGCCGTCGCCTTCGACCCCGGCAATGATGCCGCGGAAGCGTTTGCGGTTCTGATGTGCCGCCGCCATCTCGATCTTGACCAGATGACCGGCGTGGCGGGCGAAATCGGAACGGCGGACCAGCGGCCGGTCGATGCCCGGCGAGGAGATCTCGAGCCGGTAGGCGCGGTCGATCGGGTCGGCGATGTCGAGCACCGGCGACAGCGCCCGCGACACCGCCTCGCAATCCTCGATCTGCATCGTGCCGTCGGGACGCTCGGCCATCACCTGGACCGTGCAACCACCTTCGCCCGAAATGCGGATCCGCACCAGGCGGTACCCCATTCCCTGCAGCACCGGGTCGGCCACCGCCGCCACGCGCGCCGCAACGCCCGGCTCGACGACGAGACGGGGCTCGGTCAGGAGGTCGGTGTCAGCGGCTGCGAACGTAGGTTCCGTCATCGAGGCGTCGATCGCGTGTCTTGCTTGGTTGGGCCGTGGGGCCTGTTCGATCGCGCTCACCGGACCGATCCCGCCCGCGGCGGAGCGATCCAGGTAACAAAAAAGAGCGGGTCCGGAAGGGCCCACCCTCACTACGCGATCGTATATGAGATGATGTTTGATGGCGCTCATATAGCCGCTTTGCCGCCTGACGGCAAGGGTCGTGTCGGCTCAAACGGGGCCTGGAACCGGGAATTCACTCCGCGCCGAGACCGCGGATCGGATCGTTTTCCCCGACCGGCAACGGCTGAATGCCGCAGGGTCTAACCCTTCATTCACCAAGATCGCTTAAAAATGAGCTGAGTTCGCGCTTTTCGCCCCGTCGTCATGCCGCAAGGAGCGGAGCGGACGGAAACGTGTCGTGTTGCGTATCGAGTAGACGTCATGACCCCCGCTACCGCGCTGATCCCCGGCCTCGGCGGGATCGTCAGGGATGGTAATGCTGAACGCGGCCTTGAGGCCACGCGCCGCATCGCCGACCTGTTCTTCGAGGATGCGACGAAGCTGCGTCCCGAGCACATCAATCTGTTCGACGGTCTCCTGATCGATCTGGTCCCGTTCGCGGATCTGCCGACGCGGATCGATCTGGCGGAACGGTTGTCGCGGCTCCTCAGGGCGCCACGTGCCGTCGTCAGCCGGCTCGCGCGCGACGACGAGGTTGGGGTGGCGGGTCCGCTGTTGCGCCGTTCGCTCGTGCTCGACGACCCCGCGCTCATCAACATTGCGCACGACAAGAGCCAGGGTCATCTGCTCGCGATGGCGGAGCGGCCGCGCCTGTCGGCTGATATGACGGACGTGCTGGTGCGCCGTGGTGATCGCGACGTGGTGCGGCGGACCGCTGCCAATGATGGCGCAGCGTTTTCCCCGCGCGGCTATGCCGCGCTGATCCACCGCGCGAGTTCCGACGGCGTGCTGACCCTCACGGTCGGTCGGCGCGACGATGTTTCCGACGATCATCTGAAACAACTGCTGGCCGGCTCGCTCGATGTCGTCAGGCGGCGGCTGTTCGATGTCGTGCGGCCGGACAAGCAGGCGAGGATCAAGCAGGCTCTCGCCGAGCTTGCCGATGCGGCGCGCGCAACGAACAGCGCGCGCAATTTCGTGCCCGCGCAGCGGACCATCCTGTCGCTGTATGAAGCCAGCGGCTTGGACCAGTCGGCGCTGTTCCGCTTCGCATCCGAGCACAAATACGAAGAGGTCATCGCGGCGCTCGCCGCAATGACCGGACTTAAGATCGCGACGCTCGACCGGCTGGTGTCGGGCGATCGTCACGATCCGCTTCTGATCCTGGGGCGCACGATCGGGCTCGACTGGCGCACCGTGCATGCACTGATCCTGCTGCGCCTCGGACCGAAACGCGTGCCGGCGCAGCGCGACATCGATGCGATCAGGGTCAACTACGCGCGCCTGCTGCCATCGACCGCCGAGCGTATCGTCGCGTTCTGGAAGACACGACATTGAACGACGTCGCCGGCATAGCGGTCAGCGCCGGCGGAAGACCAGATAGTTGGCGACGCGGCCTTCGCGCGTCGCCTTCCGTCCGTAGCGCGTCATGGTGTAGCCCGGCCAGGGCAGGCGCCAGTCGTCGGCGCGCTCGGCCGTCCAGGCGAAGTCGGGCGAACGCAGCAGATGCCACAGCGTCCAGGCGCAATAGTCGGCGATGTCGCTGACGAAGCGGAACTCGCCGCCGGGCTTCAGGACGCGCGCCATCGCGGCGACCGTTGCATCCTGCACGAAACGCCGCTTCCAGTGCCGCCGCTTCGGCCAGGGATCGGGATGGATCAGGTCGATCCGCTGCAGCGACTGCGGCGGCAGCCAGGCCAGCAGCTCGGCGGCATCGCCCGCCAGCAGCCTGATATTGCCGATGTTGTCGGCCTCGATGGCCGACAGGATCTTGGCCATGCCGTTGACATAGGGCTCGCAGCCGATGAAGCCGGTGGTCGGAAACGCCTTTGCTTCGGCGGCAAGATGCTCGCCGCCGCCAAACCCGATTTCCAGCCGCAGCGCGTCGACCGGCTGATCGTACAGCGAAGGCAGCACGGCTTCCGCGGGCGCGGCGAGATCGAGCGCGAGGTGCGGCAGCAGGTTGTCGACCAGGCCGGCCTGATGCGCCCGCAGCTTGTGGCCCTTGCGCCGGCCGAAGAACGAGCCCTGACCATGCAAGGCCTCGGTGCTGGCGTGATCGTCGTCGACAGGCATGTTGATCGCGGTGCTCATCGCAGGGTTTGATAGAGACGGTAGAGCAGCCTTGTCCGCGGCTCGATCGAGGAGATGTACATCTGCTCGTAATGCGTATGCGCGCCCTTGCCGTCGACGCCGAGCCCATCGAGCGTCGCCGTGAACGGTGCGGTGAAATTGCCGTCGGAACCGCCGCCCGTGTGGGTGTCGACGAGCTCGAATCCGATCTCTTCGGCCAGGGATTTCGCATGCTCGAACAAGGCCGCGCCGGCGTTGCCCTTGACGTAAGGCGGCCGGTTCACCTCGCCGCTGACTTCAACCGTGACGCCATCGCTGCGCGAGGTCAGCCCCAGGATCTTGGGCAGGATTTCCTCTGCATCGGCTGGCGTCGGTAGCCGCGCATCCACCTCCGCATGGGCTTCCTCTGCGATGACGTTGGGACGTGTGCCACCGCGCACCACGCCGACATTCACGGTAATGCCGCGCGCGGGGTCGTTGAGCGCTTCGAGCGCATGGATGACGTTGGCGAGTTCGCGGATCGCACTGCGTCCATCCTGTGGACGCGCGCCGGCATGCGCGGGCACGCCGCGGATGGCCACGTCGAACCGCGCCACGCCCTTGCGCCCGGTCACGATCTTGCCGCCGTCACGCGCCGGCTCGGTGACGAGGACGTATTTGGCCTTGCGGCCCTCCTCCTCGATCAGCGCGCGCGAGGTCGGGCTGCCGATCTCTTCATCCGAGACGAACAAATGAGTAATGCCGAGCGGCGATTCTTCACCGCCTGCGCAGAGCTGACGAAAGGCGTGAAAGGCGAGATACGCGCCGCCCTTCATGTCGTAGATCCCCGGACCGTACGCGACGTCACCGTCGACCGAAAACGGCAGCCGCGCGATGAACCCGATCGGGTGCACCGTATCGAGATGGCTGAGGACCAGAATTCCGGGCTCGGCCTGTCCCCATGACGAGCGCGCGATGAGATGGTCGCCGCAGCCGTCGCGTCCGGCGATCCGTTCGATCGTAGCATCAAGCCCGCGATAGCCATCCGCGACAAGGGAAGCCAGCTTGTTGACCTGATCAGGCGCCTCGGTTGGGGTCTCGATCTCGACCCATTGGCGGATGCCTTCGAGAATTGTGCGACTATCGAACGGGCTGCTGCTGGTGGTCATGAGCTTTGTAAATCGTTCTCGATGGTTACGAAGTGGTAGCAGGCGGTGGACGCGCTGGCGCGTCGCAGGGCGGGTTGGCGGCTGGGACGCCGGAGTTCCAGGCCACATGTGCATAAAACGATTTAGAGCGCGATAGCGTTTCCCGAAGGGGAGCCATCGCGCTCTATTGGTCGCAATCGAAGTTGTCTATCGGCCCATTCGTCCTGCGAAGCGTTGCATGCCCAGCGCGACGCTCGCAAAACGCGTTCTGCTAATGGCCCCCCGAGGCGCTGACATTCATATGAGAGGAAATCGCGATAGGAATGTCAGCGCCGGCGCATCAGCTAGCCTTCTTCCGGAGCTTCGCGATCAGCGATCTGCTCGACCAGGTCGACGATGCTGCGACGAAGCTTTGAATCGTGGATCCGCGTGAATGCGCGGGTCAACGCCAGTCCTTCTGAGGTTGCCAGGAAATCAGACACATAGGCGGGCGAAGCGCCTTCGCCGAAAGCTTCACCGTTGGTCCCGCCACTCGGGACCCCTTCGAACAGGAAGGAGACCGGGACCTGCAGAACCTCCGAGATCTGCTGAATCCGGCTGGCGCCGACTCGATTGGTGCCTTTTTCGTACTTCTGTATCTGCTGGAACGTGAGTCCGAGAGCCTCACCAAGTTTCTCCTGGCTCATGCCCAACATGATACGGCGCATCCGCACCCGGCTGCCGACATGCTTGTCAACAGGGTTGGGCGCTTTCGTCGACATCTCTCAACTCCTTAGAATGGGCCTCGGAACGAGGCGGTCGCAGTATGCCTCAGGCGCTCACACCGTCAATTTCTGTTCGCATGCGTACTAACGAAGACGGCCGAGCAACGATCTGGACGGCTCATGCTGCCGCGCGAGAATGCGAATTGCAGCAGCTATCTGTCAACACTTGGGGTTTTGCTTGTCAAAAAAAATCTTACGGACCCGGAAAGAATCGAGATCTTGCTGTCGTCAGGGAAGCTTTTGAGCAACACGTCTGCGAACGACGGTGCTCAGGGCGATCACTAACAGAATCGCAACCGGAATGTCGCCGAGCTTTGCATAGACTGTCGGCTGCAACGCAACAGGCAGCGCGGAATCCAGCACGCCCTCTGCACCGAGTGGCAATTGCTTAACGATACGGCCGACGGGATCGATCACTGCAGAGATGCCGGTGTTCGCAGATCGAACTAATGGAAGTCCTTGCTCGATCGCGCGCCACTGCGCCTGCTGCAGATGCTGATGAGGACCGGTCGAAATGCCGAACCAGCCGTCGTTGGTCAAGTTGACGATCCAGCCCGGGCGTTCTTCGCTCGGCACGCTGTCACTCGGAAAGATCGCCTCGTAGCAGATCAAAGGAAGAACACGCGGAGCGTGTGGCACGTCCAGATTGCGTCGCGCCGTGCCCGGGATGAAACCGCCCTGCACCCGCGTCAGCTGCTCGAGCCCGATCCGCTCCAGCAGAGTCTGGAACGGCAGGAACTCGCCGAACGGGACCAGATGGAGCTTGTCGTAGACCGACAGCACGGTGCCGTCGTGGTCGATCACGTAGATCGAATTGTAGGCCCGGGTGATGGGAACGTTCCGAGGCTCGTCGGGGGCGCGGACCGAACCGGTGATCAGCACCGCGCCCGGCGACAGCAGGTCGGCGATCTGGCCCATCGCGTCCGCCTCGCGGGTCAGGAAGAACGGGAACGCCGATTCCGGCCAGATCAGGACATTGGTGTCGCGGACACCGGTGGCTGTCGGACCGGAGGCGCGATCCGACAGCGCCAGATAGCGGCGCATGACGTCGGCCTTGGCGCCATAGTTGAATTTGACGTCCTGCTGCAGGTTCGGCTGCATGATCCGCAGCTTGAGATCGGCGACGAAGGCGGTCGGATGCAGGCCGATCCGGATGACGCCGAACACGCCCATCACCACCAGCAAGGCGGCCGCTGCGGCCGGCACCCGCCAGCGCTCGCGCCAGGTCTTGCCGTCGATCAGCACCGCAGGGCTGGCAAAGATCGCGATCGCCAGGAACGTCATGCCCCAGATCCCGATCAGCGACGTCGCCTGCGCCAGCGCGAGCGGCTGCGACAGGGCATAGCCGAACGTGTTCCAGGGGAAGCCGGTCAGCGCGTGGCCGCGGAGCCATTCGCTCGCGGTCAGGCAGACGGCGAGCGCCAGGATACGGGTTGAACCACGCGTCCAGATCAACCGCGCCAATGCGAAGCCCAGTGCCGGAAACAGCGCGAGATAGGCCGGTAGGCCCAGCACGGCGAACGGCATCAGCCAGGCGAAGGTGTCGGCATCGACCAGGAACGCGTTGCCGATCCAGTACAGGCCGGGCACGAAATAGCCCATGCCGAAACAGAAGCCGCTGAAGGCGGCAGCCGGGATGCCGCGCCGCCGTCCCGCCGCCGCACCATCGATCAGCCAGACCAGCACCGGGAAGGTGATCGCAAGCACCGGCCAGGCGTTGAACGGGGCCATCGCAAGCGAGGAGAGCGCGCCGGCGGCGAGCGCGATCCCCGCGCGCTTCCAGCCCCAGGCCAGGACAACGCCGATGGCGAGGCCGCGAATCGTCGATGGGCGGATCACTGTGAGCTGGCTCCGTCGCCGCGTGGCGGGCTGCTATCGTCATGGCCCGGCGCCGGGCCGGCCTCTGCCGGCGGCGGCTCGGCCGGGACGTCCGTGTCCGGCGGGGTCGCTTCCGGCGCCATTTCGCGGCGCCGGCTCTCGCGCGGCGGGCGGGGTGTGGGACGCTCCTTGCGCGGCGCGATGCGCAGCCGCTTGACCCGGCGCGGATCGGCATCGAGCACCTCGACCTCGAAATTGCCGGGGCCGGAGATCAACTCGCCGCGCACCGGCAGCCGGCCGACATGATTGACGAGATATCCGCCGAGCGTCTCCACCCCTTCGCCTGCCTCTCCGGTCACGAACTCCTCGCCGATCACCCGGCGCACGTCGTCGAGGCTGGCGCGGGCGTCCGCGATGAAGGCGTTGTCGGCCTGCCGCACGATCGCCGGCGGCTCGTCGCTGTCGTGCTCGTCGTCGATCTCGCCGACGATCTGCTCGACGATGTCCTCGATCGAGACCAGCCCGTCGGTGCCGCCATATTCGTCGACGACCAGCGCCAGATGGATGCGCGAGGCCTGCATCTGCGCGAGCAGGTCGATCGCGCGCATCGACGGCGGCACATAGAGCAGCTTGCGGATGATGTTGGCCTCGAACAGCGGCATCGACAGGTCGACGGCCTTCAGGTCGAGACCGGCCGGCAGCGGCTTCTTGCGCCGCGCCTTCACCTCGTCCGAGACGCGCGCCTGCGCGGTGGTGAAGGCGAGCAGGTCGCGGATATGCACCATGCCCTCGGGATCATCGAGCGTGTCGTTGTAGACCACGAGCCGTGAATGCGAGGCGCTCTCGAACAGGCTCATCAGCTCGCCGAGCGTGATGTCGCGCCTGACCGCGACGATGTCGGCGCGATGCACCATGACGTCGGCGATCCGCCGCTCGTGCAGATCGAGGATGTTGCGCAGGAGCGTGCGCTCGACCGCGGAGAAGCCGATGTCGTCGGGTGTCGAGGCGTCGAGCACGACCTGCAGATCGTCGCGCACCGATCCGCCGCCCTTCCATCCGAACAGATTACGCAGCGCGCGCAGGAGCCAATTCTCGCTCGGCGAGCGGCCGAGCTCGGATGCCGGCACCACGGCCGGAAGATTGCGCGTGTTGCGCGGATTGTCGTGAATGGGTTCGGAGTCGGCCATGATCAATTCGTCCGCTCCCGGTCGGCATAGGGATCGGGGATGCCGAGATGGGCGAGGATCTCGCGCTCGAGCGCTTCCATCTCCTCGGCCTCGTCATCGGTCTCGTGATCGTAGCCGACGAGATGCAGGAATCCGTGTACGGTCAGATGGCTCAAATGGTGCGCGAACGGCTTCTGCTCCTCGTCGGCCTCGCGCCGCATCGTCTCGTAGGCGATGGCGATGTCGCCGAGCATGCGCGGTGCGTCGTCCTCGCCGCGCGGCCCGGTCGGCTGCAGCGCCGGAAACGACAGCACGTTGGTCGGCTTGTCGATGCCGCGCCAATTGCTGTTCAGGGTGCGGATGCCGTCGTCGTCCGTCAGCATCACCGCGATCTCGGCGTCTCCGACGTCCGCGTCGACCGTCTCAGCGGCGGCGACGATGGCGCGATGTATGACCTCCTCGGCGTCGGGCTGGTCCTGCCAGCAGTCGGCTGCGACGATCACCTCGGTGGTTGGAATGGGACTTTGTGGCATCCTGGTCGTTCTGTGCGGATGGCGCTCGGATCATGCGCCGATCGGCGAGCTTGCTCCGAGGGTCAGCGCGCCTTTGGGCTCTCATAGGCGGCGACGATACGCGCCACCAATTCGTGGCGAATGACGTCCTCGCCGGTGAACCTGACCTGTGCGATCCCTTCGACGCCGTCGAGCAGCCGCGCGGCCTCAGCAAGGCCCGACGTCTGGCCGTTGGGCAGATCGATCTGGGACGGATCGCCGGTGATGATCATGCGGCTGTTCTCGCCCAGACGCGTGAGGAACATCTTCATCTGCATCGACGTCGTGTTCTGCGCCTCGTCGAGAATGATCGCGGCATTGGTCAAGGTGCGCCCGCGCATGAAGGCGAGCGGCGCGATCTCGATCTCGCCAGCCTGCAGCGCGCGTTCGACGATGCGCGCATCCATCAGATCGTACAGCGCGTCGTAGATCGGACGCAGATAGGGATCGACCTTCTCGCGGAGGTCACCAGGCAGGAAGCCGAGCCGCTCGCCAGCTTCGACCGCCGGGCGCGAGAGGATGATGCGGTCGACTTCCTTGCGCTCGAACAGCTGCGCCGCATGCGCGACCGCAAGCCAGGTCTTGCCGGTGCCGGCCGGGCCGATGCCGAACACGAGCTCGTGGCGCTTCAGCGCGCGGATGTAGGAATCCTGCGCGGCGGTGCGGGCGCGCACCGGGCGCTTGCGCAGGTTGATGCTCTCGAACGCGTTCTTGGCGTTCTTGGCGTCGAACTCGAACAGCGAGCCTTGCGCCACCACGGCGCGGATCGCGCCCTCGACGTCGCCCTGCGCCAGATCCTGGCCCTTGACGGCCTGCGCATAGAGCGATTCGAGCACGCGCCGCGCGGCATCGCAGCCGTCGCGGCTGCCGCCGATGGTGATGTGGTTGCCGCGGGAATCGACGACGACGCCGAGCCTTCGCTCGACCAGGGCCAGATTCTGGCCGTAGGGGCCGACCAGGGCGGAAGCGGCGCGGTTGTCGTCGAAATCGATGACGACCTGGGTCTCGGGAGGCATGGACATGTCGCGGTCGAACTTGCGGCTGGGAGCGAGGGAAGACGAATCCGATGCGCTCTTGGGCAAGTGCTCAGCCTCCGATGGATACAAGGGGCGTGGGGGAGATCGCTGCCGGCGCGGCCGTGACGAGCTCGCCGAGCAGGCTGTAGCGTTCGAGGCTGTCGATCCGCACCGGCAGAACCTGACCGATGATGTCGTCGGAGGCCATGACGTGGGCCGGCTGCAGATACGCGGTCCGTCCGACCAGCTGTCCGGGCTTGCGCGCCGCGCGCTCGAACAGCACGTCGACGACCTGGCCGATCGCGGCCTTGTTGAAGGCTGCTTGCTGGCTGTCGATCAAGCTCTGGAGGCGCTCCAATCGCTCGTCCATCTCGGTCGCTGACACCATCTCCTGCATGTCCGCTGCCGGAGTTCCCGGACGCGGCGAATACTTGAATGAATAGGCTGCAGCGTATCCGATTTGATCGATCAGCGCGAGGGTGGCGCGAAAATCTTCCTCGGTCTCGCCCGGGAACCCGACGATGAAATCCGAAGAGAATGCAATGTCGTGACGGGCGGCGCGAAAACGGTCGACGACATCCCGGTAATCGGACGCAGTGTGTTTGCGGTTCATGGCATTCAGGATTCGGTCGGATCCCGACTGAACCGGAAGATGCACGAACGGCATCACCGCTCCGAGATCGCGATGCGCCGCGATCAGGCTGTCGTCGACGTCGTTGGGATGGCTGGTCGAGTAGCGAAGCCGCGCCACGCCCGGAATCTCGGCGATCCTGTAGAGCAGCCGCCCCAGCGTCCAGGGCCGGCCGTCAGGGCCTTCGCCGTGATAGGCGTTGACGTTCTGGCCGATCAGGGTGATCTCGCGAACGCCGTTCTCGGCGAGCTGCGTCACGTCGTCGACAATGCGCGCCACTGCGCGCGACATCTCGCTGCCGCGTGTATACGGCACCACGCAGAAGGTGCAGAACTTGTCGCAGCCCTCCTGCACGGTGACGAAGGCCGAGACGCCGCGGGCGCGGATCGCCTCGCGGCTGGGCTTCGCCAGGAAGCCGAACTTGTCCTGGGCCGGGAATTCGGTCTCGATGGCGCGCTCGCCGCGGCGGGCCTGGGCCAGGAGCTGCGGCAGATGGTGGTAGCTCTGTGGGCCGACCACGACGTCGACGGTGGGGGCGCGGGCGATGATCTCCTCGCCTTCCGCCTGAGCCACGCAGCCGGCCACGGCGATCTGCATCGTCCGGCCGGCCCTTGCGGCGTCCTCCTTCGCGACCCGCAGCCGCCCGAGCTCCGAATAGACCTTCTCGGAGGCCTTCTCGCGGATGTGGCAGGTGTTGAGGATCACGAGATCGGCGTCGCCGGCCTCAGCGGTCTCGACGAAGCCCTCGGAGCCCAGCGTGTCCACCATGCGCTGGGCATCGTAGACATTCATCTGGCAGCCATAGGACTTGATGTGCAGCTTGCGCGGCGGCGTCATGAACCCTTGCATGCAGTCGGAGGCGCGCCAATGCGGCGCCGCGCTCAAATATAGGCTAGGGGGCCGAAAATCCAGCGACCGCTGGCTTTTTCTCGGATAGCCGGCTCAGAATCGCCGGCAGCTGCCGCATGTCGTCGAAAACCAGGGTGGCGCCGGCCGCGCGCAGATTGTCGGCGTGCCCAGGCCGGCAGTGGCTGCCGCCATGGAACCCGAGCACCGTCATGCCGGCGGCGACACCGCCCCGGATGCCGGCCAAGCTATCCTCGACCACCACGCAGGCCCCCGGACGCGCCCTCATCTGCGCTGCGGCGAACAGGAACAGATCGGGCGCGGGCTTGCCGTTCTCGACCTGGGAGGACGAGAAGATGTGCGGGGCGAGGCGATCGTAGAGCCGGGTGGCGCCAAGGCTGACGCGCATGCGTTGGTGCGATCCGGAGGAGGCGACGCAGACCGGCACGTCGATGGTGTCGAGCGCCTCCGTGATCCCGTCGATCGCCGCGAGGTCCTGCTCGAAGGCGCGGAACAGGCGGTCCTGCAGTTTCGGGTTGAAATCGTCGGGCAGGCTGTGGCCGAGCTCGGCCTCGACCTCGAGCTTCGCCTGTTTCAGGGAGCGGCCCAGGAACCGCGCGAACACCTGCTCGGTCGTGATCGGATAGCCGCACAGGCTGAGCACGTCGGCGTGGGTCTGACAGGAGATCACCTCGCTGTCGACCAGCACGCCATCGCAATCGAAAATGACGAGATCGAAGCTGGAAGCCGGCGCTGCGTCAGCCATTCGTCTCTTCGTCGAGGGGCACGCAATACAGCTCCAGCCGGTGGTCGACCAGCTTGTAGCCGAGCTTGCGGGCGATCTCGGCCTGCAGCTTCTCGATTTCCTCGGAGGTGAACTCGATCACCTTGCCGTCGCGCAGATTGATCAGATGATCATGATGGCTGTCGCGCATCTGCTCGTAGCGGGCGCGGCCCTCGCGGAAATCGTGGCGCTCGATGATGCCGGCATCCTCGAACAGCTTCACGGTGCGATAGACCGTGGAGATCGAGATCTTGTCGTCGACGGCGACGCAGCGCCGGTACAACTCCTCGACGTCGGGATGGTCGCAGGCTTCCGCGAGCACGCGGGCAATGACGCGGCGCTGCTCGGTCATGCGCATGCCGGTGGCGGCACAGCGGGCCTCGATTCCGGTGGAATTGAGCGCTGGCGTGGTTTTCAAGGAGGTCATCGTGTCTCGCCTCAAGGATGCGCTTTCTGCCACCAAGCGCAGGTTACGACAAGTCCCGGCGCATCAGAAGCGCATTCAACTGTTCCCCGCCGGGCTGAAGGTAATAGCGTTCCCGACGGCCCACGGTCGCAAATCCGGCGCGTTCATAGAGTCGGCGGGCCGGCTGGTTGTTTTCCTCCACTTCGAGAAAGACCGTCCGGACCCCGCGCCCCGCGAGGTGCCCGAGATGCTGCAGCAGCAGATCACGAGAAAATCCGCGGCCGCGCTGATTTGGGTCAAGTGCAACCGACAATATTTCCGCTTCGTCCGCGCCGATTCGCGAGACGATGAGGCCGACGAGTTTCCGCCCGAGCCGCAGCCGATGGATCATGGTGTTGCGCTCGGCCAGCATGGCCTCGAACTCGCCTTCGCCCCAGCCGCGGTGAAACGAGGCGGCGTGGATCTGGGCGAGCCTGGCGGCGTCGCGCGGCGCGGCCGCTTCGATCAACGGTTTGGGGCTGCCGAGCCAGCGGAAGAACATGTTCATGACGAGAGGGCCGTCCGCGCCGGCGCGCGCGCCGCGCCGGCAGGCGGCTTGACGTCGGGCGCGCGCAGATAGAACGGCCGCGCCGGCGCGCGCGCCGGGTCCGCGGCCGCGCCGAGCCAGGCAACCCAGGTGATGTCGGGTCCGTTTTGCGAGTCGACCGCAACTGGCGCGGCGGCTTCCGGAGGCCACCGTTCGGCCAGCAGCGCCGCGGCGTTGCCGACGAGGTGTGGGGCGCCGAGCCGCGCGACCGCCAAGACGTCGTCGATCGCAGCGACCTGAGGCGCGACCAGCTCTTCGCCGCTGCCGCTCACGACTTGGTAGTAGACATGGTCGTGCCGGGCATCGATCGCCGAGATCACCGGGTTGGTACGGTCTTCGCTGACGATGGGTGCGGCGTAGGCCGAGAGCGTGGTGACGCCGACGACCGGCTTGTGCGCCGCCAATGCAATGCCGCGCGCGGCGGAGAGGCCGACGCGCAGTCCGGTGAAACTACCAGGACCCGTCGTTACCGCGATGCGGTCTAGCTCGTGGAAGCCGACGCCCGACTGGCGCATCACGCGCGCGATCAGCGGCATCAGCGCCTCGGCGTGGCCGCGCTTCATCGGCAGCGTTTCCTCGGCGCGCATCGCGGCCGAATCAGTGTCCAGAACGGCAGCCGCGCAATGGTCGAGGGCAGTATCGATGGCGAGGATCAACATCCGGTCAGATTCGCATTGAAGGGAGCGCCGAATACCTTTTTGGGGCTTTGAGAAAGTCGGTTGCCGCTTTCTTACATCCTGATCGGGAAAAACGCATCAACACGCACGACCGAGAACGCAAACTACTGAATTGGCGCTCATTTAAGCAAATCTTTCCGGGCTATTGGAATGATCGTCCCGTTCGACGTTCAGGCCGCCGCGCCATCCGGTCGCAAAGGCCATGCCCGACGGTCCAGGTCGAGGCGATCAATCGCTCGCAAGCCCGTGCTCAGGATCGGCACCGACGGCATGGCGCGCAGAGCGCGGTAACCGGCGAGGTATCGTGGAGCATTCGGCGGGCGGCGGCCGTGGCCGCCACCGTCGGCAACGCAGCGTGAGCAGAGGCAGATGGCGATTGGCGCGCAGGTCTATTCGCCAACCCCATTCGCCATTGGCTTGCTACATCGGCCGGACTTCGACCACCTCGGGCACGAAGTGCTTCAGCAGGTTCTGGATGCCGTGCTGCAGGGTCGCGGTCGATGACGGGCAGCCGGAGCAGGCGCCCTTCATGTTGAGATAGACGATGCCGTCCTTGAAGCCGCGGAAGGTGATGTCGCCGCCGTCATTGGCTACGGCCGGGCGGACGCGGCTCTCGATCAGGTCCTTGATCATGCCGACCGTCTCGGTGTCGGCCTCGTCGTAGAACTCGTCGTCCTCGTCGGCGGATTCGTCATTGGCGGCGCTGCCATCGGCGAGCAGCGGCGCTCCCGACATGTAGTGCTCCATGATCGCGCCGAGGATCGCCGGCTTGAGGTGTTGCCACTCACCGTCGCTCTTGGTGACGGTGATGAAATCGGCGCCGTAGAACACGCCGGTGACGCCGTCGACGGCGAACAGGCGCTCGGCCAGCGGGGAGCGCGCGGCGGCGTCGCGGCTGCCGAACTCCATCGTGCCAGCAGGCAGCACGACGCGGCCCGGGATGAACTTCAAGGTGGCGGGATTGGGGGTGGCTTCGGTCTGGATGAACATGGTTTTCTCCGGCAGCGCCGGTTCAAGGCCGGCCTGTGGTCTCCTCATAGCAGATGGCGCGAACGCGCGCACGATCAAGGGGGCATGGCCGGCGTTTCCGATCTAAGCCTATGAAAGAGCGTCGAGATCGGCGTCACCGAGATCGCCCGGCACGATCACCAGCGGGATCGGGAAGGCGCCGCTCGTCTTGGTGACATGGGTGACCAGCGGGCCGGGGCCCTCGGGGCCGGAATGGGCGGCGAGCACCAGCAGCGCGATGTCGCTGTCGTGCTCGATCGTCGCCAGGATCTGCGTCGTCGGCTCACCCTCGCGGATCACCCGTTCCGGCGCGGTCACGCCGATCGCCGACAGCAGCGCCGCGGCCTGGTCGAGCTCGGCATGCGCCTGCTCCTGCGCCTCGGCCCGCATCAGATCGGCGACCCCCAGCCATTGCTGGTTCTGGTCCTCCGTCTCGATGACGTGCAGCATGACGATACGGCCGCCGGAACGGACCGCCCAGCGGCCGGCATAGCGGACCGCGCGGTCCCACTCCTCGCTGTCGTCGACCACGACCAGGCATTTCGGCGCATGGCCGGTCTGGTAGCTCTGCCGCTGCGCCGCCATCGCGTTCCCGCCTGCTGCTGCAAGTCGATCCGGCCGCGATGCTGCCACAGCGCGCCTCCGTTGGGGAGAGGGCTGCGGGTTCCATTGCGCCCGCAATGACAGCGGTGGTGCGGCTCCTAGTAGCCCGGATGTCGCTTCGCTCATCCTGGCTACGGCCGCAAGGCCGACTCCGGAGCGCGCGCCGTGCTGCTCAGGGCTTGCGGATGAAGCCGACGATGTCCTTGGCCGTCTTCATGGTCTCCGCGGCGATGGCCTGGGCGCGGTCGGCGCCGTCGACCAGGACGGACTCGACGTAGCCGGGATCGGCGGTCAGGCGCTTCATCTCGGCGGCGATCGGCCCGAGCTTGGTGACGCACAGCTCGACCAGCGCGTTCTTGAAGCTGGAGAACTGGCCGCCGCCGAAATCCCTGAGCACGTCGGCCTTGCTGCGGTCCGACAGTGCGGCGTAGATGCCGACGAGGTTGTCGGCCTCGGGACGTGCGTCCAGCCCCTTTTCCTCGGTCGGCAGCGGCTCCGGATCGGTCTTGGCCTTGCGGACCTTCTGCGCGATCGTATCGGCATCGTCGGTCAGGTTGATGCGCGAATAGTCCGAGGCATCGGACTTCGACATCTTCTTGGTCCCATCGCGCAGCGACATCACGCGCGTCGCGGGACCGGTGATGAAGGGCTCCGGAAGCGGGAAGAACAGGCCGTCGCCGAAGCCGTGGCTGCGGATCGAGTCGCCGTAGTCATTGTTGAACTTCTGCGCGATGTCGCGCGAGAGCTCGAGATGCTGCTTCTGGTCCTCGCCGACCGGAACATGGGTGGCGCGGTAGAGCAGGATGTCGGCGGCCATCAGCACCGGATAGTCGTAGAGGCCGACCGATGCGTTCTCGCGATCCTTGCCGGCCTTCTCCTTGAACTGCGTCATGCGGTTCAGCCAGCCGATGCGCGCGACGCAGTTGAAGATCCAGGCGAGCTCGGCATGCCCGGAGACCTGGCTCTGGTTGAACACGATGTGCTTCTTCGGATCGATGCCGGCCGCGATGAACGCCGCGGTGACCTCGCGGGTGTTGCGCGCCAGCTCGGCCGGGCCGCCCCAGACATCGATCGGCATGGTGATCGCGTGCATGTCGACGACGCAATAGATGCAGTTGTGCGTCTCCTGCATCTTCACGAAGTTGACGATCGCGCCGAGGTAGTTGCCGAGATGCAGGTTGCCGGTCGGCTGGACGCCCGAGAAAACCCGTTCCACGAAAGCCATGGTCACTGTTCCGGATGATGATTTTGGGGGGTCGTTTGGCACGTGCGCCTCAAAGGTGCAAGTCGTCGGCGGGCTTTTGCCGGATCGCCCGGACGGTTTCGCGCCAGCTCACGGCGCCCAGGGACAATAGAAGCACTCCGTAGAGGATGATGGCGCCGCTGATCAGGGCGGCGAGCAGCACGGCCGCGCCGAGATGGCTGCTGCTCCACGTGCCGGCGAAGCGTCCGGCGACGGTCCAGAGGACGGTGCCCATGATCGCGGCGGCCAGGGTGATGCGCGGCAGCCGGCGCCGCGAGACGGGAGGAAGCGCGAAGCCGAAGCTGGTGGCGCCACGCCGGATCAGGACCGCCGCATTGGCCCAGGCACCGAGCGCGAGCCCTGCCGCGATGCCACTTGCCGCAAACAATTGTGCGAGCAGGAACGCCAGCGCGATCGCGACACCGCATCCGATCAGCGTCGCGCGCAGCGGTGTCTGCGTGTCCTCGCGCGCGAAGAAGGCAGGCTGCAGCGCCTTGGTCAGTACTTGCGCCGGCAATGCCGCCGCGAGCCATGTCAGCACCTGCGCCGTCGCGGCGGCATCGTCCGAGCTGAACGCGCCATGTTCGAACAGCAAACGAATGATCGGCTCGTTCAGGATCATCAGTCCGAGCGCCGCAGGCAGCGCGAGTCCGATCGTCAGCTCGAGGCCGCGCGATTGCACCTCCGCCAGCGCCTGCTTGTTGCCTTCGTGCAGCGCACGCGTCAGCTCCGGCACCAGCACCGTGCCCATGGCAACGCCGACGAGCCCGAGTGGTAGCTCGATGAGGCGGTTGGCGAAATACAGCCACGAGACCGCGGAAGGCGAGGCGGAGGCGATGATCGCGCCGCCGACCGCGATCAGTTGCGGGCCGGCGCTGGCGACCATGCCGGGCAGCGCTTTGGCGAAGAAGCCGCGCATTTCCGCATGGAAGGTGACGCGCACCGGCGAGGCGAGGGGGCCATCGCGGCCTCGCCTCGCGAGGACGGCGAGCTGCAGCAGCCCGGCGACGCCGATCGTGGCGGCGAGCAGCAGTGCGGCGTTCGCAGGATCCGGATGTTGCATCAGCAGCACGATGGTCACGACGATCAGCGCGACGTTGAAGAGCAGCGGCGCAAACGCGGCCAGCGCGAAGCGGCCTCGTGCACTGGAGAGTGCGAGCAGCACGGTCGCGGGGCCGGCGAAGGCGAGATAGGGCAGCATCAGCCTGGCATCATTGACGGCCAGGGTGAGCGTCTCTTCACCGGCGAAGCCTGGTGCGAGCACCGTCATCGCGAACGGCATCAGCAGCGCCAGCACGAGCGTTGCCGCGAGCAGGCCGGCGCTGACCGTGCCGAGCACGCGCCCGGCGAAGGCTGCCGCCTGCATTGTGCCACCGTGCTGGTATATTCGCAGCCATGCCGGCACCAAAGCTGCATTGAGCGCGCCCTCCGTCAACAATCGCCTGATGACGTTGACGAGCTGAAACGCCGCGAGAAATGCGTCCGCGACCGGACCGGCGCCGAGCAGCGCGGCCATCAGCGCATCCCGGATGAAGCCGAGCAGGCGCGAGGCCAGTGTTCCTGACAACACAGTCACGAATGAGCGGATCATCAGGCTTCTATAGCAGCGCTGCTTGTGATAGGCCGCAGCGTTTGCAAAACGCCGTAAACGGGGCCAGTGGATGACTGACGCGAAATACGATGTTCTCGGGATCGGCAACGCGATCTTCGACGTGCTGGTGCATGCCGATGAAGCCTTTCTCGCCCGGCACGGCATGACCAAGGGCAGCATGGCGCTGATCGACGAGGCCCGCGCGGCCGCGATCTATGCCGATATGGGCCCGGCCACCGAGATGTCCGGCGGTTCGGGGGCCAACACCATCGCTGGCCTCGCCAGCCTGGGCGCGCGTGCCGCTTACGTGGGCAAGGTCAAGGACGACCAGATCGGCCGGATGTACAGGCATGATATCCGCGCCGCTGGCGTGACCTTCGATACCGCGCCCGCTGCCGACGGCCCGGCGACCGGCTGCTGCTACATCCTGGTGACGCCGGACGGCGAGCGCACCATGAACACCTATCTGGGCGCCGCGCAAAATCTCACCGCCGCGGACATCGATCCCGCGCAGATTGCGGCGGCGCGCTTCATCTATCTCGAAGGTTATCTGTGGGACCCGAAGGACGCCAAGGATGCGTTCGTGAAGGCGGCGGCGATCGCGCATGACGCCGGACGCGAGGTCGCGCTGACCTTGTCGGATTCGTTCTGCGTCGATCGCTACCGCGAGGAGTTTCTCGACCTGATGCGCGGCGGCACCGTCGATCTCGTCTTCGCCAACGAGGCCGAGCTGCATTCGCTGTACCAGACCTCGGATTTCGACGGCGCCCTGAAGCAGCTGCGTGAGGACGCCACGCTCGGCATCGTCACCCGCAGCGAAAAGGGCTGCGTCGTGGTGTCGAACGACGGCGTGATCTCGGTGCCGGCGCATCCAATCGAGAGCCTGGTCGATACCACCGGCGCGGGCGATCTGTTCGCCGCCGGCTTCCTGTTCGGGCTGGTGCGCAAGACCGGCTACGAGATGGCCGGCCGCCTCGGCGGCCTCGCCGCCGCCGAGGTGATCCAGCACATCGGCGCAAGGCCGCAGGTGTCGCTGAAGGATTTGGCGGCCCAGAACGGACTGAAGGTGTAGGTCGAAGCTGTGGTCACGCGTTATTTTTCACCGGAGACACAACTCTCTCCACCGTCATGGCCGGGCTTGACCCGGCCATCCACGTTTTATTGAGCTGCGGGACCGAAGACGTGGATGCCCGGGCCAGGCCCGGGCATGACGCCAACTAACTCATTACGAGCTCACTCCGGTCAGTTGGCAGTCTGCTCACGCCGCCTTCTGTCCGCCCGCGGCATCGAGTCCAGCATAGACCCCGCGCTCGAAGCCTGCAAACGTCTCCAGGCACAGCCGGTCTGCGAACGGCAGGAGCTGCATCAGGATCACGCCGGTGACGTCGCGCGCTGGATCGATCCAGTAGTAGGTGTTGGCGAGGCCGGCCCAGGCGAGGCTGCCGGCACTGCGGCCTTCCGGCGTCTGCGCCGTCGTGATCATGAAGCTCAAGCCCCATTTCTTGACGATGTCCGGATAGAGATCGACGTCGTTGGTCACACCGGGCACCGCCGCGGCCATCTTCGTCATCTCCAGCTCGCCGATATGGTTGTCGCGCATCGCCGCGACCGTCTCAGGCTTGAGCACCTGGTTGCCGTTGCCGCGGCCGTTGTTGAGGATCATCCGGGTGAAGCGGATGTAGTCGCCGGCGGTGCCGTAGAGCCCGCCGCCGCCCATGTGGAATTCCGGCTCCTGCTCGAGCTCGAACGGGATCGGCGCCAGCTTGCCGTCCTCGCCGCGGGCATGCATGCCGACCAGGCGGGCGCGCTGCGATGGACCGAGCTTGAAGCCGGTATCGTCCATGCCGAGCGGCGCGAACAGATGGTCGCGCAGATAGGCGTCGAGGCTCGAGCCGCTGACCGCCTCGATCGCCTTGCCGACGAAATCGATGTTGATGCCGTATTCCCAGCGCGTGCCGGGATCGGAGGCGAGCGGCAATTTGAGAGCGTCGTTCTTGCAGGTGATGATGCCGGGCGTCCCGGCCTTCTGTACATAGGTGGCCATGTCGCCGTTCCACATGTCGTAGCAGAAGCCGGCGGTGTGGGTCATCAGATGGCGCAGCGTGATCGCGGTCTTCGCCGGCCGCAGGATCGGCTCGCCATTGGCGTCGAAACCGTCGAGCACCTTGGGCGCGGCGAGGTCGGGCAGCACCGCGCCGATCGGGGCATCCAGCGACAACCGGCCCTGCTCGACCAACTGCATCCCGGCCGCGCAGGTGATGGCCTTGGTCATTGAGGCGATCCAGAACACGCTGTCGGCGGTCATTGGATCGTCGCGGCCGAGATCGCGCTTGCCGAAGGCGCCTTCATAGATGATGCCGTTGCTGTCAGCGGCGACGGCGACGACGCCGGGAATCTCCCCCGCCTCCGCCTTCTGCCGCAGCACGCCGTCGATGTCGGTCTTGTTCTGCATGGTCTCCTCCGTTCCGTTCTTGATGACGGTAGGCGATTGTTCCTCGGGCCGGCCCGGCCAGCAAGGATCGTCGGTCGAACGGCCGGTCGCGATCTCGTGATGATGCGGCGCGGACGAAGCAGGCGGGGACAACAGCGCCACGGCAAGGCCACAGCGCTTCAATTTTTCGCCAGAATCATGATTAGTTCCACCCAGCCGCGAGGCCGACACATGGGGGCCATGTTCCCACCATGGGCTTGCGACTGTTGTGAGTTGCAACCATTTTTGCATTAAAGGGTTGAAGGACCGGCCTTTTCGAGCCGATGACGTGTTTTTGGCGGCAATGTCCGCCGTTGGGGGCGATATGATTTCGACGTGGAGCGAGTGGAAGCGGTATCCCCGCCCGGGGCGCGGTGACAATATCGAGGCACCGATCACGCCCGGCATCTATGAGGTGCGCATCGCTGCGACCGGTGCGCTGTATTCGTTCGGAGCGGTCGACAATGTGGCGCAGGCGCTGGCGCTCTTGCCCGTCGGCCACAAATCGTGGTTCGGGCGCCGCGATCCCGCCTCCTTGCCCGATCTCGAATACCGCACCTGCGCGACCTCGACCAAGGCCGACGCCAAGGCGGCGGCGGAGCGCATGATCGGCCGCCGCGAGACCTACATGAGCGGCGCGGCCTGATCCTGGTCGACTCCTCGTCATTCAGCATTTGGTGCCGTACAGGCACGGATCGCCGGATCGAATGTACCGTTGAGGAGGGGCACGAGCCGTGCGCCTCGGCCGGCGCGTGGCTATATTCGGGGGAAAGATCGCTCGCTTTCGAGGAGGAACCCGATGACACCGCCCGCCGCCGCCCGCGCCTCCACTGCCGCTCCGAGCCTGCGTGACCGCCTGAAGGATCCGTCGCTGCTGCGCGAGCAGTGCTACATCGATGGTGCCTGGGTCGGCTCGCCGGTGTTCCCCGTCGTCAACCCAGCCACCGGCGCCGAGCTCGCCAAGGTCGCGCAGCTCGGTGCGGCGGAGACCACGCAAGCCGTCGAGGCTGCGGCACGCGCGTTCCCGGCCTGGGCCCGGCTGACCGCCAAGCAGCGCTCCAATACCTTGCGCAAATGGTTCGAGCTGATCACGGCCAACCGCGAGGACCTCGCGCTGATCCTCACCTCCGAGCAGGGCAAGCCGCTGACGGAGGCGCTCGGTGAGGTCGATATCGGCGCCGCCTATATCGAGTTCTTCGCCGAGGAGGCGCGCCGCGTCTATGGCGAGACCATCCCAACCCAGAAGCCGGATGCGCGCCTGTTGGCGCTGAAGCAGCCGATCGGCGTCTGCGGCGCCATCACGCCGTGGAATTTCCCGAACTCGATGATCACCCGCAAGGTGTCGCCCGCGCTCGCCGCCGGCTGCACCGTGGTGCTGAAGCCGGCCAACGACACACCGCTATCAGCGCTGGCGCTCGCCGTGCTGGCCGAACGCGCCGGCTTGCCGAAGGGCGCGCTCAACATCATCACCGGCGATGCACCTGCGATCGGCAAGGTGCTGTGCGAGCATCCGTCCGTGCGCTTCATAGGCTTCACTGGCTCGACCGAGGTTGGCAAGATCCTGTATCGCCAGTCGGCCGGAACGGTGAAGAAGCTCGGTCTCGAGCTCGGCGGCAACGCGCCGTTCGTGGTGTTCGACGATGCCGACGTCGATGCGGCTGTCGAAGGCGCCATGGTCTCGAAATATCGCAACATGGGCCAGACCTGCGTCTGCGCCAACCGCCTCTATGCGCAGGACGGCATCTACGACCAGTTCGTCGAGAGGCTCGCCGCCAAGGTCGCGGCGATGAAGATCGGCGACGGCACCGAGGCCGGCGTGACGCAAGGCCCGCTGATCAACGAGGAAGCGGTCGAGAAGGTCGAGCGCCACATCGCCGATGCGGTCAAGGGCGGTGCCAGGATCGTCACCGGCGGCAAACGCCATGCGCTCGGCCGCACCTTCTTCGAGCCGACCGTGCTCTCGGACGTGAAGTCGGACGCGCTGGTCGCGCAGGAGGAGACGTTCGGCCCGCTCGCGCCGGTGATCCGGTTCAAGCACGAGGCCGACGTCATCGCGATGTGCAACGCCTCGCCGTTCGGTCTCGCCTCCTACTTCTACGCCCGCGATCTCGGCCGGGTCTGGCGGGTCGCGGAGGCGCTGGAGTCCGGCATGGTCGGCGTCAACACCGGCCTGATCACGACAGAGGTGGCGCCGTTCGGCGGCGTCAAGGAGAGCGGCCTCGGACGCGAGGGCTCGCACCACGGCATCGAGGAATATCTCGAGATCAAGTATGTGATGATGGCGGGGGTGTGAACTTTGGACGCCTGCGCTCAGGCCGTCTTGGGCAGCTTGTCCACCGGCACCATGTAGGACTTGTTGCCGACCTGGTAGATGACCTTGCCGGTCTTGCCGTCGTCGGTCGAGATCTGCGTCTGGCCGAACATGATGACGTTCTTGTAGACGATGCCGGTGCCCTGGCGCGTCACGCCATTGGCGGTGACGCTGACCTGCGCCTCCTTGCCGTTGACGGACAGCACGCGAAAGCTCGCGCTCATGCCGTTCTCGCCGGAATAGCCGGCCCAGCTCCCGGTCAGGTTGCTCTGTTCGGCGGGAGGCGCCTGCTTTTCCAGCATCGCCGTGGCCTTGCCGCCGCCGGCCGAGAACAGCAGCACCGCGTTCTTGCCGTTCTTGGTGCCGAGCGTGACGGACCCGAAGTCGATGGTCGAGCCGTTGACCTGGCCGATGCCGCGCTCGGTCCGTCCATTGTGGGTGTATTCCACCGTCGCCGCGGCGCCGCGAATGTTGACGACCTTGAAGCTCACCGCCTGGCCACTGGCCGTCCAGCTGCCTTTCCATTCGCCGAGCAGGTTGCTCTGGCGATAGACCCGCTCCATCGCGGGAGAGATCTGGCTGGTGCTTTGGACGATCGCCATGTGCTCTTCCGAAAAGTCTGAACGCTCTCTTCTCTATGTTTCTGATCGTTGCCGTCTGTTGCAAGAAGACGTAGGTCGATGAGGTTAACGGGTGATTAATGGCGCCTTGCCGGGCCGATGCGCCGCGCGCGACCTATCGCCTCAGTGCGGGATCTCCTTCAGGCTCAGCCGTCGCGCCGTCATGTCACGGCCGTAGCCGGATGAACGCAAGCGCGCGCCGCCACGCGCCGTGCCCATCCAGGACAGCCGCTTGCCGAGAGCCGTCTGATCATCGACCATGCCGAATGTTGCCACTGACCTCGAGATTGCGAGCTCAACCATGACCGCGGCACCCGCGCGCACCGGCGTCGGCCGACTTTCTGAAGCCGATGCGCATCGGCTGGAGGAGGACGGCTATCTGCTGCTGCGCGGTGCGATCCCGGCGGACTGGATCGCGCCACTGCGCGATGCGTTCGAGTCCGGCACGCTGCCCTCGGAGCAATGGCCGGTACCGCGCGGCCGCGACTGGCGGCACGCCATGGTCGATCTCGATGCGACGGTGCAACAGGTCTGCCGCCTGCCGGTGATGCTTGCCGCCGTGCATCATGTCCTGAAGGCGCCGTTCTTCCTCGGCCAGGTCGAAGGGCGCGAGCCGTGTGCCGATGGCGGCGCGCAGCCGCTGCATCGCGACAGCGTCGAGCGCCGGCGCACCGATTCCGTCTCCGCGCTGGCCTTTCTCGATTCCTTCGGCCCCGACAATGGCGCCACGCAAGTGGCGCCAGGCTCGCATCGCCCCGACACGGACGATGCGCAGGCCGCGTCCTCGGCGTTCGTCACGGCGGGCGAGGCCGGCGACATCCTGCTGTTCGACGTCAACATGCTGCACGGTGCGACGCGCAACCGCAGCGGCGCGCGCCGCCGCTCGCTGCTGATCACCTACGCCACATGGGTGCAGCTGGACGAGTGGCGCCGGACCCGCGCCTTGCGTGCGGTGCGCATGGATCAGGACGAGATCTTCGGCGCCGAGTAGCGGCACCATCCCGCTGCTTCCAGCCAAATCACGCAGAGAGGACGCTCATGAGGCTGTATGATTCCGCCACCGCGCCAAGCCCGCGCCGCGTGCGCATCTTCCTTGCGGAAAAGGGCCTCACGATTCCCACCGTTCAGCTCGACCTGCGCGCCGGGGAGCAGTTTCGGCCGGAATTTCGCGCGCTGAACCCGCAATGCACGGTGCCGGTCCTGGAGCTCGACAGCGGCGCTGCGATCACCGACATCATCGCGATCTGCCGCTACATCGAGGAGCTGCATCCCGAGCCGGCTCTGATGGGACGCAATGCGGAGGAGCGCGCCGTGATCGAATGCTGGATCCGGCGGATCGAGTGGGACGGCATCTATGCCATTCAGGAAGCGTTCCGAAACAGTGCGCCGGGGCTGGAGAGCCGCGCACTGCCCGGCCCGCTGCCGCTCGAGCAGATCCCGGCGCTCGCCGAGCGGGGGCGTCTGCGCGTCGCGCACTACTTCGCGTGGCTCGACGCGCGGCTGGCCGATCACGCCTTCGTCTGCGGGCCCGACTTCACCATTGCCGACATCAGCGCCATGGTGACGGCGGATTTCGCGGCCCGCGCCAAGCTCGACCCGCCGGATCATCTCCGCCATCTCAAGCGATGGTACGGCGAGGTGTCGAGCCGTCCGAGCGCAAAGGCTTAGGCCGGCCGTGCGGCGCGCGAGACCGCAGCGGCAGGTTCGCGTGCCGGGATTTGAGGTCCCACAGCGCGATGCCGAGCGCCGACAGCGCCAGCACGGTCGGTCCGCCCCGTCCGCCATGATGCAGGCCTCACCACACCCGCTGCTGCCAGATCGCCTCGGTGTCGTCGGCCTCGTGACTCGTGATCAGTTCGGGAATCTCCCGTCCGAGGATATCGGCGACGGCGCCGCCATTGCGGCCGACCGTATCGGTGTAGCCCACGCCCTCCGCGCCGTCGGCATCGCGCACGCGGCAGGTGATCAGCTCGAATGCCGTCATCTCGCCATGCGTGCTGTCGGACAGCGTGACGCTGAGCGGAATGCGGTAGAGCCCGGTTTCGATCGTCGCGATCTGCGCCATCGGCGTGGGTCCTTCCCTGGAGTTTTGGTGAAGGTTATGCTGGTGGTGGGACGAGGCATTGCGAACGGCGCATGACCGACATGGGCGGGGCATCGATATCAGCGTGCCCCTTGGATGTGATGAGAGCGCATCACGAGCGATCGCGACATCCTGGCCCTGGGTGACCTCGACGGCTCCGATATCCTAGGCATGCTGATGCGAGCGCAGGAGCTTGCGGCCTGCTGGCAGGCGCGCGAGATGCCGCAGACGCTTGCGGGCCAGCGCATCGCTCTCGTGGTCGATGATGGCGGCTGGCGCAATACCACCGCCTTCGATCTCGGCGCGCGATCGATGGGCGGGCTGTGCGTGCACGCGCCGCTACGTCTCAACGCCACGGAGGCGGTTGAGGATCTCGCCGCCTATCTCGACAACTGGTTCGATGCGGTGGTCTGCCGCACGCCGGAGCTGGAGATACTGTATGCATTGTCCCACTGGGCGCAGGCGCCCGTGGTCAACGCGCGCACGCGGCAGAACCATCCCTGCGAGACGCTCGGCGACCTCGCCTTCCTGTGGCATCGCCGCGGCGCGATCGAGGGATTGAAGATCGCGGTGGTGGCGCCGGCCGCGAACATCCTGGGCTCGTGGATCGAGGTCGCGCAGGTGCTTCCGATCGACGTCGTCCAGGTCTATCCGGCGCGGTGGCATGCGCCCGGCGCTTCGCCGCGCTTTCGCGTCGCGACCGATCTCGGCGAATTGCAGGACTATCAGATCACCGCAGCATTGCTGGACGGCCTCCGGCCGGATCTGGACTTCCTGCCCTGCCCGCCGGTGACGCGGGGAGATGAGGTCTCGGCCGATGCCATGCGGCATCGCGCCTGTCGGGTGGTGCAGGCCAAAGCGTTTCTGCTGCACGCGCAGAACGCCGCGCTCGAATGGGTGTTCGCCGCGCCGTGACCGCCGGTATTGGCGCGCCCCATGCGCATTGTGCTTTGGACGAAAAGGTTGAATCTTGCGCTGGCCTGCCGGCTTTAATCCTGGACCAGAGTCGGACGTCAGCGGTGGTTGAGGTATCGGTGAGCTCAAATCGAATGGCGACGTTGTGTGATTTGGCACTTCAGATCTCGCGTCTCGAAGTTGCGCATCCGATGAGAGTGGCCGTCGATGGCCGAACGGCATCGGGCAAGACAACCCTGTCGGACGAGTTGGCAGAGCTGATCGAACGAAGCGGTCGCCCGGTCATCAGAACATCGATCGATGGGTTTCACCGTCCGAAGGCTGAGCGCTATGCGCGCGGACGGTTCTCCGCTCGCGGCTACTACGATGATGCCCGCGATCTGTCCGCCGTCAGAACCCTGTTGCTCGAGCCACTGGCGCCCGGTGGCGACCGCCTCTACAGGACAGCGTCCTTCGACCTCGAACGTGATTTGGCGATCGCACAGCCTTCCAAGCTGGCGCCGATCGATGCGGTGCTGGTCGTCGATGGGACCTTCCTTCAACGGCCCGAGCTGCGGGATCATTGGGACATCGTGATCTTCGTCGAGACATCGAGAGGCATCTCTGACGCAAGAGGCCTTGGGCGTGATCAGGACCGCCTCGGAGAGCAGATCGCCATGAAGGTCTATGCAGAACGCTACGGGCCTGCCTTTGACCTCTATGAAGAGACCTGTGCTCCGGCTCGGACGGCCGATGTCGTTTTCAACAACGACGACGTAGATCATCCGACTGTTCGCTTCAGAAGAGGAGGCCGGCTATCGCCGGATCGGCACTGCTGAGCTCCGCATATGGCAATGGGGTGCCGGATGTTTGCGGCTGTGCGGCGACACGCTATGCTCGGCCATGTCCCCGGTTCATTCGGTCCTGCTCGACCTCGACGGCACACTGATCGACTCGCGCCCCGGCATTGCCGCGAGCGCGCTGGCGGCGCTGCGGTCGCTCGGACATGCGCCTGACGACACGCTCGACGTCACTGCCGTCATCGGCCCGCCGTTGCAGGACATGCTGCGCGTGCTGCTGCAGGCCTTTGGCGACGACCGGGTCGACGACGCCGTTCTCGCCTATCGCCAGCATTATGGCGACAGCGGCCTGTTCGGCAGCGCGCTCTATCCCGGCATCCCCGAGGCGCTGCAGGAGATGCACGGCGCCGGCTTGCGGATCTATCTGGCGACGTCGAAGCGCGAGGTGTTCGCGCGGCGCATTCTGGAGCATCTCGATCTCGCATCGTATTTTAACGCCATTCATGGCTCGGTGGCATCGGGCGCGCTCGACCACAAGCCCGAGCTTCTGGCGCATATCCTCGCCGAACGGAATATTGCCGCGCGCGACAGCCTCATGGTCGGTGATCGCCATCACGACGTCGCCGGAGCCCACGCCGTCCGGATGAGGAGCCTCGGCGTGCTCTGGGGCTTTGGCAGCCGCGACGAACTCGAAACCGCGGGTGCAGACAGTCTCGTGGAAAATCCAGATGATCTGGCGCGTTCAGTGCTGTCGATGCTGAGGCGATAGTCCGTTCGAGCAGTAGCTACGGGACGCAGGAGGCCTCCTGGCCACTCGCAACCTTGCACGGGAACCGGAAAGCCGCGAAGATCGCGGCCAGCTCAGTGATTATCCCGGGAATCCCACACACATGCAGTTCGACGACGTCATCCTCGGCCGCCGCAGCATCCGTGGCTACAAGCCCGATCCCGTGCCAAGGGCGCTGATCGAGGAAATCCTCACGCTGGCGATGCGCGCGCCATCGTCGATGAACACCCAGCCGTGGAATTTCTACGTCATCACCGGCGAGCCGCTCAACCGCATCCGCGCCGGCAACACCGAGCGCATGCTGGCCGGGGTGCCCCAGTCGCGCGAGTTTCGCATCGGTCAGCCGTTCGATGGCCAGCACCGCGAGCGCCAGATCGGCGTCGCCAAGCAATTGTTTTCCGCCATGGGCATCGCGCGCGACGACAAGGACAAGCGCCAGGATTGGGTGCTGCGCGGCTTCCGTCAGTTCGACGCCCCGGTCTGCATCATCGTCACCTATGACCGCGTGCTCGCCGGCAGCGACGACACGCCGTTCGATTGCGGTGCTGTCACCACGGCGCTGGTCAATGCCGCCTGGTCCCGCGGCCTCGGCGCCGTCATCAACAGCCAGGGCATCATGCAGTCGCCAGTCGTGCGCGAGCACGCCGGCATCGCCGAGGACCAGGTCATCATGAAGAGCATCGCGCTCGGCTGGCCGGATCACGATTTCCCGGCCAATGCTGTGGTGTCGGAGCGGAAGCCGGTCAAGGACGCAACGGTGTTCGTGGGGTTCGACGAGTAGACGGGCATCTAGGAGACCGCAGGGAACGACAGACGTTGTGGCTTCGATAGCTCAAAAAATCACAGATGCCTTATTGGATCAGACGGATTCTTCTCAAGTCTGGAGAGCTCGTTACCGAGAAGGAGCTCCGTCGCGACGAAAATTATTGCGAAGGTATCGCGCCGGTCGTCGGAGAGGTTCTGACCGTGCATTGTCGCGGCCGGACGTTCCGCGCGGAAGTCGTCTGGGGCAACTGGCCCGGACGAGGTCAATTGCACGATATGGTCGTGCCGCTTCGCGTCAAAGAGAGCTAGCAGAAGAAACTCCGGCCAAAAACCAAGCCTGATCAGGGCATCATTCGGCGCTGCTGTTCGAGGCGAGGAGCACATGTTTTGCGTCAGCTATCGCGAAAATCGCCGTCGAATTCCTCTTGCAGCATTTTTCTGTTGCGATTTTTCCGAAATCGTGCTCTTATCCATGCATCCCGTCCTCATGCAGAGGGACGTACGCGTCGTCACGATACGTAGAGGCGGGGAGCGGTGGCCGCGTGTCTGTCAGGTGCTTTTGCGCTGGACGATGGGCAGCGCGCGGACGGTCAAGCCGTGTGGTCCTGGCGCCCCGATGCTGGCGCCAAGCTCGCGATGACGTTCGTGCGTCGTGGCGGGCGACGGGGGCAAACAAGCCCGGTCCCCGGGGAGAGCACGGAGCAGCCGTTAAACCCATCGCGCAGGGAGGGCCGGGATGTCTCGGCTGAACCTTGTATGGGGAGTAAGTTGTCAAGAGGGGCGTCGTTTGTTGGGGGCGGTCTTTGGCGCCAAGGAGAGGCGCGGTC